>NZ_JBICLK010000079.1:0-93107 GCF_043105275.1 Pseudomonas sp. TYF_14 | reverse complement strand
GGGATCGCGCAAGCCTTTGCGCCTTACACGGTTACGTGCAGGCGCACATCCACATTACCGCGTGTGGCATTGGAGTACGGGCACACCTGGTGCGCCTTTTCCACCAGCCCTTCGGCATCGGCCTGGGGCAGGCCCGGCAGGTTGATGTGCAGGTCGATGTCCAGGCCGAAACCGCCCGGGATCTGGCCGATGCCCACCTTGGCGGTGATCGAGGTATCTGCCGGCAGGGCTTTCTTCTCTTGCCCGGCCACGAATTTCAAGGCGCCGATGAAGCAGGCCGAGTAACCGGCGGCGAACATCTGCTCGGGGTTGGTGCCATCACCGCCCGCGCCGCCCAGCTCTTTGGGGGTGCTGAGCTTGACTTCCAGCTTGCCGTCGCTGGAGCGGGATTTGCCGTCGCGCCCACCGGTGGAGGTTGCTTCTGCGATGTACAGCGGAGTGACCTTTTGCATCTTGAGCCTCACTAATGTGCTGTGCGCTCCCGTTTGCAGGAGGGCGGGGGTTGGTGTGGGATTTAAATTAGCGCGCAATTAGTTAGTGCGCAAGATAAATCATCGCCGTTCATCGGAACGGCCATTTCACAGCATAGCGCTCAGAGGTTTTTCTGCAGGTTTTCGCGCAGGTTCAGCAGGTCGGCTTGCAGTTGCTGCAACTGCTCAAGGCTCCGCCCGCTGGCCTTGAGAATGCACGGCGGCACCTCTTTGGCCTGCTGTTGCAGGGCGCGGCCTTTGTCGGTCAGCTGTACCATCACTACCCGTTCATCTTCGCGGCTGCGGTTACGCTGCAACAGGCCTTCGCTTTCCAGGCGCTTGAGCAGCGGGGTCAGCGAGCCCGGGTCGGTCAGCAGGTGCTGGCTGATTTCGCCCACGGTCAGGCCGTCACGCTCCCAGAGTACGAGCATGGCAAGGTATTGCGGGTAGGTCAGGCCCAGCGCCTGCAGCAGTGGCTTGTAGACCTTGGTCATCAGCAACGAGGTGGAGTGCAGGGCGAAACAGACCTGGTTGTCCAGCAGCAGCTCGTCACAGGAGGCTTGGGTGTCGGCGTTCATGCAGGTCCTTGAAAGTCATCAATGGAAAATTCTGGCACGCTGATCATCAGTGCGCGAATTAATCGCGCAATTCACTGCGCAAGGCCAGGTCCCAGGGTGGAATCGGGCTGAAGCGGCTCTTGAGGAATTCGAGCAGCAAACGGCTGCGAGAGTTCGTTTCATGTGCCAGGCGTAGCGCGTAAATGCCGCTGGTCTCAGCTTCAGGCAAGCCGCCGTCGCAGAACAACGGGATCAGCTCGCCGCGCAGCAGGTATTCACTGATCAGCCAAGTGGGAAGGTGGGCTATACCCAGGCCGGCGAGGGCGCCGAACAGCAGGGTTTCGGCGTTGTTGGCGGCCATGCGCATGCGCGCGGGGCGGTACAGGCGGGTTTGCCCGGCCACACTGAAGCGCCAGGCGAACGGCGGCGCTAGGCCATCCCAGTCCAGCCCGTCATGCCCGGGCAGTTCGCTGGGGCAGGTGGGGATGCCGCGGCTGGCCAGGTAGGCGGGGCTGGCGCAGGCGATGCGCACCATGTAGGCGAGCGGCGTGGCGACCAGGCGGGTGTCGGCCAAGGGGCCGGCGCGCAGCACCAGGTCGACCTCGCCCAGGTGGCTGCCCTGCAGGTCGACAAAGCTGTCGATCAACCGCAGTTGCACGTCCAGTCCCGGGTAGGCCACCAGGAAGTCGGCAATGGCCGGGGCCAGGTGGCGGCGGCCAAACGCGGCAGGGGCGTCGATGCGGATAAGGCCTTCCGGGGCATTGCTCAGTGACACCGCTTCAGCCCGGGCCAGGCGCAACTCCTCGATGATGCGCCTGGCCCGCTCGGCAAAGGCGTTGCCTGCAGGCGTGGCCCGCACCGCGTGGGTGCTGCGGGTGAACAGGCGGCTGCCGACGGCGCTTTCCAGGTTGTCGATGCGCCGTGCTACCGCAGACGGGGTCAGCGGGTGGCGACGGGCGGCGGCAGAAAAGCTGCCGGTTTCCAGCACATCGAGGAACAGGCTCAATTGGTCGGTCAGGGTATCGGGGTTCATGGCTGCCTTGCTTTTGCGAAAAACGCACAGCCATTGTGCGCTGCTGTGCGTTTCCCCGCCAGCGCACACTCGTTAGCATGCTCGCATTATTGGTACAGGCGGACGAGGCCCTGATGATCGAGTGGTTGTTGTATATCGTGCTGGGTGCTGCCCTGGGCACCATGGGGGGCTTGTTCGGCATTGGTGGCGGGCTGATTGCGATTCCGGCGTTGGGCGTGCTGTTTGGCCTGGACCAGCAGTTGGCGCAGGGGACCGCGTTGGTGATGGTGGTGCCCAATGTGCTGCTGGCGCTGTGGCGGTATCACCAGCGCAACCGCATCGCGTTGCGCCATGCGTTGCCGCTGTCGGCGTGCAGCTTCTTGTTTGCCTGGCTGGGGTCGATCTGGGCGGTGGGGCTTGATGCGCATTCCATGCGCCTAGGTTTTGTCGGCTTCCTGGTAGCGTTGGCGGTGTGGAACGTGGTGCGGATGTTCATGAAGGTGTCGCCGCCGAGTGCCGAGCTGCGTCATGCCTGGCCGTGGCTGGGTGTGCTGGGCAGCTTTGCCGGCACCATGGGCGGCTTGTTCGGGGTGGGTGGGGCCGTGGTGGCCACACCGATCCTGACCAGTGTGTTTGGCGCTACTCAGGTGGTGGCGCAGGGGCTGTCACTGGCGCTGGCGGCGCCGAGTACCTTGGTCACGCTGGTGACCTATGGCGTGCACCATAGCGTTGACTGGGGGGTTGGGATTCCCTTGGCGGTGGGTGGCTTGCTCAGCATCAGCTGGGGCGTGAAGCTGGCCCACGCGTTGCCGGAGAAGGTATTGCGGGCGATGTTCTGTGTGTTCCTGGTGGTCTGTGCGGTGATGCTGGGGTTTGAGCTTTGAGAGGTTGGGGCCGTTTTTCGGCCCCCGATCACTTGAAACCCTCAACGATGTAGTCGGCCATGCAGTCGGTGATTGGCGAGGGGGTCTGCGTACTGCGCACCAGCATTACATTAGCCATGGGCAACTGGGGCAGCCCTTCGCTCTCACCCAGAATGCGGATGTTGCCCCCGATCAGGCTCTGCAGCTGCGCGGTCACTGCCAGCCCGGCGGTGACGATGGCAAAGATTGCCGCCAGGCTTGGGCTGGTGTAGGCAATACGGTAATCGATGCCCTGTGCCTCCAGCGCATTGCAGGTCCAGGCGCGACAGAAGCAGTCGGTGTTGAACAGCGCCACCGGCATCGGCCGCTGTTCGTGCGGGCAAAAGCCTTCTGCCGCGGCCCACACCAGGCGTTCCTGGCGTAGCAACTGGCCAATCTCGTTGCCGGGCTCGCGGGTGACGATGGTCAGGTCCAGGTCCTGGCGCAGCATCAACTGCTTGGACGAATCGCAATGCACTTCCACCTGCACCAGCGGGTAGGCCTGGGCAAAGCTCGACAAGATGGTCGGCAGGAAGCGCATGGCGTAGTCGTCTGGTGTGCCGATGCGCACCAGCCCCACCATGTGCGGCATGCGCAGGGTGTTGAACACCTCGCCATGCAACTTGAGAATGCGCCGGGCATACCCCAGCAGTACCTGGCCTTCGGCGGTCAGCCGCACCTGACGGCCATCACGTTCGAATAGCTGGCGCTGCAGAATGTCTTCTTCCAGGCGTTTCATCTGCATGCTGACCGCTGACTGGGTGCGGTTGACCACTTCGCCTGCGCGGGTAAAGCCGCCTTGCTCGGCAATGGCGACGAAGGTGCGCAGGACGTCCGCGTCGAGGCTCTGGTACTGGGACATTGCATCAATCTCCGAGATGCATCGCATCAGAAACATTCGTTGGATTGATCTTAAGCCTGGCGTGAGACTGAGGCCATCAACACGGAGGGCTTCACGATGAAAGGTCATGTCAGCAGCATCCAGCAACCTGCCTTTTCCCTGAGCTACCTGTGGCATGCTGCTTTGCAGCGTCCGGCGCGTTGGCTGGAGCTGTACCGTCAGCGTCAGGAACTGGCCAGCCTCAGTGATGCAACCTTGCGCGACCTTGGGTTGAGCCGGGCGGATATCCAGCAAGAGGCCGAGCGGCATTTCTGGGATGATCCATTGAGGAAGTGAGTTGGGTCCAAGCGCCTGGCTTCAGCTTTTCAGCGTCCGGGAGATCGAGCGCCGCCCGCGCGGCGCATCGCGAGCAAAGCTCGCTCCTACATTTGTTTCGGGCCAGTTACGCCTGTGACAGGCGCGCGCGACCGCCTTGTTAGTTCGACGTGATGTCGCGCCATACGCCAAGGCGTTCGCGCACAATGCCACAGGAAAAATTGGCCCGAAACAGATGTAGGAGCGAGCTTTGCTCGCGATGCGCCGCGCGGGCGGCGCTCAATCTCCCAGGCGCTACAAAACTCAAGGCATGCGCCCCAGCCTCAGCGCCGTACCTGCTTGAGGGTTTCGGCAATCAGGAACGCCAACTCCAGCGACTGATCGGCATTCATCCGCGGATCACAATGGGTGTGATACCGGTCAGACAACGCATCCTCGGTGATCGGCCGGGCACCACCGATGCATTCGGTGACGTTCTGCCCAGTCATCTCGATATGGATACCGCCGGCGTGGCTGCCCTCGGCCTGGTGTACCTGGAAGAACTGCTTCACCTCATCCAGAATCTGCGCAAAATCGCGGGTCTTGTAACCGCTGCTGGCCTTGATGGTGTTGCCGTGCATCGGATCGGAACTCCACAGCACCTTGCGCCCCTCGCGCTCGACAGTGCGGATCAGCCCCGGCAAGTGGTCGCCAACCTTGCCCGCGCCCATGCGCACGATCAGGTTCAAACGCCCCGGGTCGTTCGCCGGGTTGAGCGTGTCGATCAGGCGGATCAGCTCTTCGGGGTTCATGCTCGGGCCAACCTTGACCCCGATCGGGTTGTGCACGCCACGCAGGAACTCCACATGGGCCCCATCGAGCTGGCGGGTGCGGTCGCCGATCCACAGCATGTGCGCCGAGCAGTCGTAGTAGTCGCCGGTCAGGCTGTCCTGGCGCACGAAGGCTTCTTCATAGTTCAGCAACAGCGCTTCGTGAGCCGTGAAGAAGCTGGTTTCGCGCAGTTGCGGCGCACTGTCCAGGCCACAGGCACGCATGAACGCCAGGGTTTCATCGATGCGATTGGCCAACTGGTGGTACTTGTCGGCCAGCGCCGAGTTGGCGATGAAGTCCAGGTTCCACTTGTGCACCTGGTGCAGGTCGGCAAACCCGCCCTGGGCGAACGCGCGCAGCAGGTTGAGGCTGGCGGTGGCCTGGTGGTAGGCCTGCAGCAGCCGCTCCGGGTCCGGAATGCGGCTTTTGGCGTCGAAACCGATGCCGTTGACGATGTCGCCACGGTAGGCGGGAAGGGTGACGTCGCCGATGGTTTCATCGCCAGATGAGCGCGGTTTGGCGAACTGACCGGCCATACGCCCCACTTTCACCACCGGGCAGCCGGCGGCAAAGGTCATGACAATGGCCATTTGCAGCAGCACCTTGAAGGTGTCACGGATTTTTGCAGCCGAGAACTCGGCGAAGCTCTCGGCGCAATCGCCGCCCTGAAGCAGGAAGGCACGGCCTTCGGTGACCTCGGCGAACTGCCGGCGCAGCTCGCGCGCCTCACCCGCGAACACCAGCGGCGGGTAGCTGGCCAGGGTCTGTTCAACCTTCAGCAGGTGCGCGGCATCGGGGTAGGTCGGTTGCTGCTGGATCGGCAGGGCACGCCAGCTGTCGGGGCTCCACGGTTGGTTCATCTTGGGCTCGGTCTTGTCGGTTGTAGGCTATGGGCCATGGTAACAGTTGGCGCTGCGCTTGTTGCATCAAGGGTGTTGGCGGACAATGCGCGTTTTTGCGCAGGCGGGTGGTGGACATGACGGCGGAACGGCAAGAGCGGCTGCTGGCACGGGTGGAAGATGCGTTTGGCGTCATCAGCGTGTACGAAGTAGACGACTACCGCTTTCTGGAATTCGGCGATGCGATCGAGCAAAGCTGTGTGTTCACCGCCGACCCCAGCTGGCTGGAGTACGACTACACCCGCGCCATGCTGGTGGGGGCGCTGTGCCACGAATCGCCGGAGAGCGCACTGTTTCTAGGCCTCGGCGCCGGCACGCTGACCCAGGCCTGCATGAAGTTCCTGCCGCTGGAAGACATCGAGGCCATCGAGCTGCGCCCGGATGTACCGCGCCTGGCCATGGATTACCTGGGCCTGGACGACGACCCGCGGCTGTATGTGCGCATCGGCGATGCCCTGGAGCTGCTGCCCACGGCAGAAAAGGCCGACCTGCTGTTCGTTGACTTGTACACCGACCATGGTCCTGGGGTCGGGCACCTGGCGTGGAATTTTCTGGAGAACTGCCAGCAGCACCTGAACCCGGGCGGCTGGCTGGTGATCAACCAGTGGGCCACCGATGATGGCAGGCCGCTGGGCGCGGCGTTGCTGCGCGGGTTGTACCACCGGCATTACTGGGAACTGCCTGTGAAGGAGGGCAATGTGATTCTGCTGGTGCCGGCAGACCTGGAGCAGTCGCTGGACCTGGACGGTTTGAGAGCCCGGGCCGAGGCGCTGGCGCCGCGTTTGGGGTACAGCCTCGAGGGGCTGATCCGCGAGATTCGGCCGGCTACCTGAAAGGCTCAACCGCTCCGACACTGAGCGCGTAAGGCGTCAGGGGATTATCGATTCAGCCTGTCGTGCGCGATGGCCCGATACTGGCCCTGCCTCCATGAAAATTTTCCTCACGTACGCGACTATTTCAGGTATAGTACGCGCCGGTCTTTTAGCGGACCTCAAAATCAGGTGGTGCAAATCCTCCGAGTCCAGCTTCGGCTGCGCGTCCGCTAGGCGGACCTTCCCAAGTTTTCTTTTTCAATCGTTTTCGCAAATCCCCGCCGCCAAAGCTGCCTGGGTGACCTGACGGTCTTTCAAGGCATGTGCAGCTTTGGAGCATGGGTCTTTGCGGATGCACCTAGAGGCAGACCCATGACCCAGGAAACCGGCGGCTTCGCCGCTCTCGATCTTAACCCGAACATTGTTGCTGCCGTTGTGGCTACCGGCTACGAAGAGCCGTCCGCCATTCAGCAACAATCGATCCCGATCATCCTCGCCGGTCACGACATGATCGGCCAGGCGCAGACTGGCACCGGCAAAACCGCTGCCTTCGCCCTGCCGATCCTGAACAAGATCGATGTGAGCAAGCGCGAACCGCAAGCCCTGATCCTGGCGCCAACCCGTGAGTTGGCGCTGCAAGTTGCTACCGCTTTCGAAACCTACGCCAAGCAGATGCCGGGCGTGAACGTTGTCGCCGTCTACGGTGGTGCCCCGATGGGCCCACAGCTGCGTGCGATCCGCAACGGCGCGCAAATCGTCGTGGCCACCCCGGGCCGTCTGTGCGACCACCTGCGTCGTGACGAAAAAGTCTTGTCGACCGTACAGTACCTGGTACTGGACGAAGCCGACGAGATGCTGAAGCTGGGCTTCATGGACGACCTCGAAGTGATCTTCGACGCAATCCCGGCTACCCGTCAGACCGTACTGTTCTCCGCAACCCTGCCGTCGTCGATCCGTTCGATCGCCGAGCGTCACTTGCGTGAACCCAAGCACGTCAAGATCCAGACCAAGACCCAGACCGTTACCGCGATCGAGCAGGCCCACCTGATGGTCCACGCGGACCAGAAGATCCCGGCTGTGCTGCGTCTGCTGGAAGTGGAAGAGTTCGACGCGCTGATCGCCTTCGTGCGTACCAAGCAAGCCACCCTGGACCTGGCCGCCGCGCTTGAAGCCAAAGGCTACAAGGCTGCTGCACTGAACGGCGATATCGCCCAGAACCAGCGTGAGCGCGTGATCGACTCGCTCAAGGATGGCCGCCTGGACATCGTCGTCGCCACCGACGTCGCTGCCCGTGGCCTGGACGTACCGCGCATCACTCACGTATTCAACGTTGACATGCCGTACGACCCGGAGTCCTACGTACACCGTATCGGCCGTACTGGCCGTGCCGGTCGCGATGGCCGTGCACTGTTGCTGGTTACCCCGCGTGAGCGCCGCATGCTGCAGGTGATCGAGCGTGTTACCGGGCAGAAGGTTGCCGAAGCGCGCCTGCCGAATGCCCAGGCCGTGCTGGATGCCCGCATCAAGAAGCTGACCTCGAGCCTGGCGCCGCTGGTAGCCGAAGCAGAAGCCACCCACGGCGAGCTGTTCGACCGCCTGACCACCGACCTGGGTTGCAGCGCGCGTGCCCTGGCTTCGGCCCTGCTGCGCAAGGCCACCAATGGCCAGGCGCTGGACCTGGCGGCGGTAGAGCGCGAGCAGCCACTGGTGCCGAGCTTCGCCCCGCGTGGTGAGCGTACCGAGCGCGGTGAGCGTGGCGAGCGTCCTGACCGTGGTGATCGTGAGCGCCGTGCGCCGCTGCCGTTGGCCGAAGGCCGCGTGCGTTGCCGTACCGCCCTGGGTGCCCGTGATGGCATCGCTGCCAAGAACCTGCTGGGGGCGATCCTCAACGAAGGTGGCCTGGCGCGTGACGCTATCGGCCGCATCCAGGTGCGCGACAGCTTCAGCCTGGTCGAGCTGCCGGAAGACGGCCTCGAGAAGCTGCTGTCCAAGCTCAAGGACACCCGCGTGGCTGGCAAGCAGCTGAAGCTGCGTCGCTACCGCGAGGATTGATCCTGGCGTAACGAAAAAATCCCCGGCTTAGGTCGGGGATTTTTTTTACCTGTATCGGCCCTTTCGCGGGCTTGCCCGCTCCCACAGGTACTACACAGGTACTGAAATCTGTGGGGTACCTGTGGGAGCGGGCAAGCCCGCGAAGAGGCCCTTCAGTCGAACCGATAGATGTCCATCCCCAGCGCGCCCAGGGTAAACCCCTGATGCACCACGCCGAACTTGCTCCCGGCCCCAAGGGCAAAGAACAGCGGCAGCAAATGTTCATCACTGGGATGGTTGCGCATCGCAAACGGCGCCTGCTGCCGGTAATCCAGCAACGCCGCCTGGTCATCCTCCTGCAGCCGGTCTACCACCCAATCCCTGAACGCCAGCGCCCACGGCTCGATCACATCTGGCCCTGCATGCCAGTCCAGCTCACCCAGGTTGTGGGTAATGCTGCCCGAACCTATCAGCAGTACATCCTCGGCACGCAACCCCGCCAGTGCCTGGCCCACCTTCAGCTGCAGCGCCGGCCCCATGTGACTGGGCAGGGAAACCTGCACCACGGGAATGCGCGCATCCGGGTACATCAGCGACAGCGGCACCCAGGCGCCATGGTCGAATGGGCGTTGCATGTCCAGCCGCGCGGGTAACCCCGCAGCCTTCAACCGCTCACTGACCTGGCCAGCAAGCCCGGGCTCGCCCGGCGCCGGGTACTGCACCGCATACAGGGCTGGTGGGAAGCCGTAGAAGTCATGCCAGGTTTCGGGCTGTGCGCTGCCGGTGACCAGCAGCTCGCGGCTTTCCCAGTGTGCCGACACCACCACGATCGCTTTCGGCCGGGGCAGCGCGTTGGCCAACCCGGACAGTGCCGGCCCGCTGGCGCCGGGTTGCAGGGCAAGCATGGGGGAACCATGGGAAATGAACAGGCTGGGCAGCATGGCGGGGTCCTGAAGGTTAAGATGCAACCATCATCGATTAACTACAGATCGAAATCCAAACCAAGTTTTACCGACAAATCATCTAAAAATCGGGAGTGATCATGGAACCAGCGTTCTGGCAGCAGCGGTGGGCCGACAACCAGATCGGCTTTCACCAAGCGCAGGTGAACCCCTATCTGCAGACGTATTGGCCACAGTTGCAGTTGGCGCCCGGCAGCCGCGTGCTGGTGCCGTTGTGCGGCAAAAGCCTGGACTTGGCCTGGCTGGCAGGGCAGGGCCATCGCGTATTGGGTGTGGAGCTGTCGCGGCGGGCGGTGGAGGATTTTTTCCGTGAGCACGGGCTTGAGGCCGAGGTGCGGCAGCAGGGCGCATTTGAGGTTTGGCGCAGTGGAGATGTGCAGCTGTGGTGTGGCGACTTCTTTGCCTTGCGGGCAGAGGATGTGGCTGACTGCGTAGGGCTGTATGACCGGGCGGCGGTGATTGCGCTGCCGGTGCAGATGCGTGCGCGGTATATGCAGCTGTTGTCGGGTTTGCTGCCGGCGAATTGCCGTGGGTTGGTGGTGACGCTGGAGTATGACCAGTCGTTGTTGGCCGGGCCGCCGTTTTCGGTCAGGGATGAAGAGCTGAGGCAGGGCTTTGCGGGGTGGCAGGTGGAGCAACTGGAGGCTGTGGATGTGATTGAGGACAGCCCGAAGTTTGTGCAGGCCGGGGCGTCGAGTTTGTTGGAGCGGGTGTATCAGGTCAGCCGATAAGCAGGTATGGCAGGCTGACCCGGCCCATGTGGGAGCGGGCGCGCCCGCTCCCACAGAAGGCTGCGTAAGGCCGGGAATAAAAAAAGGGCGACCGAAGTCGCCCTTTGTTTTTATCAGGTGGATCAGCCGCGCTGACGCAGGGCCTCGATGCGGTCTTCCAGCGGTGGGTGGCTCATCAGCAACCCGGCCAGGCCGTGCTTGAGGCCGCCATTGATGCCGAAGGCCTTCATGGTGTCCGGCATGTGCACTGGCAGGCCTTGTTCCACGCGCAGGCGCTGCAGGGCGCCGATCATTGCTGCGGTACCGGCCAGCTGCGCACCGGCTTCGTCGGCGCGGAATTCGCGGCGGCGCGAGAACCACATCACGATCATGCTGGCCAGGATGCCAAGGATCAGCTCGGCAACGATGGTCGCCACATAGTAGGCAATGCCTTGGCCCTCTTCGTTCTTGAAGATGACCTTGTCCACAAAGTTGCCGATGATGCGTGCAAAGAACATCACGAAGGTGTTCACCACGCCCTGCACCAGCGCCAGGGTGACCATGTCGCCGTTGGCAACGTGGCCGATTTCGTGGGCCAGTACCGCGCGCACTTCATCGGGCGAGAAGCGCTCCAGCAGGCCCTGGGACACCGCGACCAGCGCGTCGTTGCGGTTCCAGCCGGTGGCGAAGGCGTTGGCCTCGTAAGCCGGGAAGATACCCACCTCAGGCATTTTGATGCCCGCTTCGCGGGACAGCTCTTCGACCGTTTGCAGCAGCCACTGCTCGTGGCGGGTGCGCGGCTGGCTGATGATCTGGGTGCCGGTGGTCATCTTCGCCATCCACTTGGAAATGAACAGCGAGACGAGGGAGCCGGCAAAGCCGAACACGGCGCAGAACACCAGCAGGCTGCTGAGGTTCAGGTCGACCCCGTTGGCGGCCATGAACCCGTTGAAACCGAACAGGCTCAGGGTAATGCTTGCAACCAGCACCACCGCGAGGTTGGTGGCTACAAACAACAGAATGCGCATCATGGTTGTTACGTTCTCCTGACGGATGAATTGTCGCTTACTGCGGGGTATATAAGGGGCCTGCCGCGCCGATTCAATCGGGGGACTATTTCAAACTGTGTACGGCGGAGTATGGCAGAGGATGGCGTGGGGGCTATGGGATAGAGCGTTGCAGGATGTAAGAAACATTCGGCTTGGGGTTGCGTCAAGGCCGCTGTGTGTTTGCCGCAAGGGGTGTGGCGCCTGTGAGATCGAGCGCCGCCCGCGCGGCGCATCGCGAGCAAGCTCGCTCCTACATTTGTTTCGGGCCAATTATGCCTGTGGGATTTGCGCGCGAACGCCTTGGTGCATGACGCGATATCGTGTGGTACGGGCCAGGCGGTCGCGCGCGCCTGTCACAGGCGTAACTGGCCCGAAACAAATGTAGGAGCGAGCTTGCTCGCGATGCGCCGCGCGGGCGGCGCTCGATCTACGCCCCACCATCAATCTTTCGTCGAACCCCTCGTCGCCCCCCGTCGCCCCCGTCGAACCCTACTGCGAATACCCCTTCAGGAAATTGCCGATCCGGCCAATGGCTGCTTCCAGGTCATCCACCCGCGGCAAGGTCACCACGCGGAAGTGGTCCGGCCACGGCCAGTTGAACGCCGTCCCTTGTACGATCAGCAGCTTCTCCGACAGCAGCAGGTCAAGGGCGAACTTCTCGTCGTTGAGGATCGGGCAAACCTTCGGGTCGATCCGCGGGAACGCATACAGCGCGCCCATCGGTTTCACGCAGCTGACGCCAGGGATGTCGTTGAGCAGTTCGTAGGTGCGGTTGCGCTGCTCCAGCAGGCGGCCCGGCGGCAGCACCAGGTCGTTGATGCTCTGGTAGCCGCCCAGCGCGGTCTGGATGGCATGCTGGGCCGGCACGTTGGCGCACAGGCGCATGTTGGCCAGCATGTCAATGCCTTCGATGTAGCTTTGTGCGTGGTGCTTGGGCCCGGAAATGATCAGCCAGCCAGAGCGGAAGCCCGCCACCCGGTACGACTTGGACAAGCCGTTGAAGGTCAGGCACAGCAGGTCCGGAGCCAGCGAGGCGGTGCTGATGTGCACGGCTTCGTCGTACAGGATCTTGTCGTAGATCTCGTCGGAGAACACCACCAGGTTGTGCTGGCGCGCCAGCTCCAGCATGCCCAGCAGCAGCTCTTTGGAGTAGACGGCGCCGGTCGGGTTGTTCGGGTTGATGATCACCAGCGCCTTGGTGTTCGGGGTGATCTTGGCCTTGATGTCCTCAAGGTCAGGGAACCAGTCGGCCTGCTCGTCGCACAGGTAGTGCACCGGCTTGCCGCCGGCCAGGCTCACGGCGGCAGTCCACAGCGGGTAGTCGGGGGCCGGGATCAGCACTTCGTCGCCGTTGTTGAGCAGCGCCTGCATCGACATGACGATCAGCTCGGACACACCATTACCCAGGTAGATGTCCTCGATGGTAACGCCTTCGATTTCTTTCTGCTGGCAGTACTGCATCACCGCCTTGCGGGCACTGAACAGGCCTTTGGAGTCGCTGTAGCCCTGTGCGGTGGGCAGGTTGCGGATCACATCCTGAAGGATTTCATCAGGCGCCTCGAAGCCAAACGGCGCCGGGTTGCCGATGTTCAGCTTGAGGATGCGGTGGCCTTCCTCCTCCAGGCGTTTGGCGTGCTTGAGCACTGGGCCGCGAATGTCGTAGCAGACATTGGCGAGCTTGTTCGATTTGCTGAACTGCATGATGGGATCCCGATTGAGAAAACGCGCTACGCCCCGCCGAAAGGTTTGAAAGGGCAGGAAGCGGGTGCCAGACTGAACGCCTGGCACACGAAGCCAACTAATATACGTGCCACCCGCGCCCCGGAAAAGACGGTGCGGGGTGAAATTCAGCCTGCCGAGGTCCCTACATGAAAAAGATTGAAAAAACCCTGGACGAATGGCGGTCGATGCTCGACCCCGAGCAGTACCAGGTATGCCGCCTCAAGGGCACCGAACGGCCATTCAGTGGCAAGTACAACAGCGAGCGCCGCGACGGCATCTACCACTGCATCTGTTGCGGCCTGCCGCTGTTCGATGCGCAGACCAAGTTCGACGCCGGCTGCGGCTGGCCGAGCTTCTACGCGCCGATCGAGGACAGCGCGATGATCGAGATCCGCGACACATCCCACGGCATGATCCGCACCGAGGTCACCTGCGCCCGTTGCGACGCGCACCTGGGGCATGTGTTCCCTGACGGCCCGCCACCGACCGGCCTGCGCTACTGCATCAACTCGGTGTGCATCGACCTTCGTCCGCGCGACTGACCGGAGCCCGACCATGGCTGCAACGATGCTGAACATCCCCTGCGTGACCCTGGGCGGCGAGCACAAGACGCTCGGCGACTTCCCGGGCAAGGTGCTGTTGGTGGTCAATACCGCCAGCCAGTGCGGTTTTACCCCGCAGTACAAGGGCCTGGAGCAACTGTGGCAGGCCTATCGCGACCGTGGCCTGGTGGTACTGGGCTTTCCGTGCAACCAGTTCGGCAAGCAGGAACCTGGCGATGCGCGGGAAATTGCGCAGTTCTGCGAGCGTAATTTCGGCGTGAGTTTTCCGCTGTTTCGCAAGGTCGAGGTCAACGGCCCGGGCGCTCACCCTCTGTTCGTCGAACTCAAGCAACGCGCCCCGGGTATTTTGGGTAGCCAGAAGATCAAGTGGAACTTCACCAAGTTTCTGGTCGACCCGGCCAGTGGCCAGGTCAAGCGCTATGCCCCCACCACCAAGCCACAGGCCCTGGAGGCGGACATCGAGCGTTTGCTCAGCCGCTGAAGGGCACCCAATGGTCGACCAGGGCCAGTAGCTCTTCGCGGCGGAATGGCTTGGCCAGGTAGTCGTTCATGCCCGCCGCCCGGCAGCGTTCGCGTTCTTCGGGCATGGCGTTGGCGGTGAGGGCGACGATGGGCAACTCGGGCCAGCGGCCGCTTTGGCGGATACGCCGGCTGGCCTCGTAGCCGTCCATCACCGGCATGTTGCAGTCCATCAGCACCAGGTCGAATTCCTCGCGCGCCAGCAGCTCAAGGGCCTCCGCGCCCTGGGTGGCCAGTTGCACCTGGCAGCCGAGCTTGGCCAGCATGCCCTTGGCCACCAGCTGGTTCACCGGGTTGTCCTCTACCAGCAGTATCCTCGCACGGCCTTGCTCCTGGGTAATGGCCGGGATGGCCAGCGGGTGTTCGGGCTCATGGCCTTGCAAGGTGCGGCGCAGGGTCTGGTACAGGGCGTTGCGTGCCAATGGTCGGGCCAGCTGGTGCAGCGGGGCCAAGGCCAGGGACTGCTCGTTGGGCAGGAAGTTGCCGTAGGCGGTCACCAGCAGAATCGGGGTTTTCAATGCCGGGCGCAGTTCGAACAGGTGCTCGACGTCGTCGGTGATCAACAGGTCGATCACTGCGGCATCCAGCGTGGCGCAACTGTCATGGCGCTGGTAGGTCAGGCCCCAGGCGGGCAGCAAGTGCTGCAACAGTTCATTGAGCCCGCTGCCGGCTGCGCTCAGTGCGGCCACGCGGCCATGCAAGGGCGCTGGCGGGATGGCTTCGGTGTGCACGGTCAGCGGCAATTCGGCGGTAAAACAGCTGCCAAAGCCCGGCTCGGAGCGAATGTGCAGGTGGCCCTGCATGGCCTTGCACAGGTTACGCGTCAAAGCCAGGCCCAGGCCGGTGCCACCGTACTGGCGGGTGATGCCGGCACCGGCCTGGGTGAAGGGCTGGAAGATGCGCGCCTGGGCGTCTTCGGGGATGCCGATGCCGGTATCCCGTACCTCCAGACGCACACCACCGACAATGGCCGCCAAGCGCACGTCGACGCGGCCGAAGCGGGTGAACTTCAGCGCGTTGGACAGCAGGTTGCTGACGATCTGCCGCACACGCGTGGGGTCGCCGAGCACGCTGCTGGGGAAGTCGCTGGCGATCAGGCAGGTCAGCTCCACACTTTGCGCGGTGTTCTGCGACAGCAGGTTGGCGGTGTCTTCCACCATCGAGCCCATGTCGAACGCAATGCGTTCCAGCTCTAGCTGGCCGGCATCGAACTTGGACAAGTCAAGAATATCGTTCAGCAGCTCTACCAGCACCTTGCCCGAGTCATGGGCGATAGCCAGTTGCTGGCGTTGCTCGCTGGGCAGCGGGTTGTCCAGCGCCAGGGCGATCATGCCGAGCATGCCGTTGAGCGGGGTGCGGATTTCGTGGCTCATGTTGGCCAGGAAGGCGGCGCGCGCCTGGGCCATGTCCAGCGCTCGGCTGCGGGCTTGTTCCAGCTCCTGGTTGGACAGGCTCAGGCTGCTGTTGCTGGCCTTGAGCTCGTTGGTGCGCGCCGACACGATGTCTTCCAGCTCGTTCAGGTACTGGGTCAGGCGGTTTTCCGCGGTGCGCCGCTGTTCGATCTCGGTGGCCATGCTGACGAACTGCTGGTTGGCGACCTTCACCAGCACGCCGATTTCGTCATGCTCGTGTCCATGTGGGCATTCCAGGCGCGTTTGCCGGGGTTTGCGCGGGTCGCTGCCGCTGAGTGCGCCGATCACCGTCACCAGCGGTTTGGTCAGCATCATGTAGAACAGCGCCAGCAGAAGGCCGGTGAGCACCAGGCTGCGGGCAAAACCATTGAGCAGGGTGATGCCGGCACGGTCGAGAAAGCGGCTGCCGAAGGCGAAGGTGTCGATGTCCAGGTACAGGGTGCCCAGGTATTGCTCTGGCATGTGGGTCAGGTACAGGCGCTCCTTGAACTGGCGTTGCTCGCCGAACAGGAAGTCGCTCAGTGGCCGATAGCGGTCCTGCAGTTTTGGCCGCTCGACATCGGCCAGTACCGTTTCGTTGTTGTCGATCAGCCGTGCGCGGATGACGGCCGGCGACTGCAGCAGGCCGCGGGTCAGCTCCAGCGCCAGTTCCGAGTCGATGTTGTAGGCGATGCGCGAGGCCGGGTTGTGGCTGATTTGCAGCAACGCGTTCACTTCACGGTTGATGGACGCGTCTTCGCTGGCATAATCGATGCCGATCTGGATGAGACTGAGCAATGTTCCCAGGATGAAGCCGACCAGGACTGTCAACCGGGCTTGCTTGTATGACAGGCGATTGGTGAACTTGATATCCATGAGTCCCGAGCCGGTTTCCCGTTCCTTGCGCTGCGCAAGCATAGCCGAATAGCCCCGGCTGCTGGTGGATCTGTCTGTTCATTTCAGTTGATCGCCAAGCGGGGGCGCGCAGCGGCCCCCAAAAAACTGAGATTGTTAGGAGTCGTCATGGACGCTCGCTTGATCGCTTTTCTGGACCGCGCCGAATCGGTACTGGCGCGCCTTGAACCCCTGTTGCCGGCACAACGCCCGCACATCGACTGGGGCACCACACTGGCCGCGCGCTGGCAGCGTGATGGCCGCAGCGGCTACCTGCTGCCGCTGGACGTCAGCCTGGATATCCGCCTGACCGACCTGATCGGCGTCGACAAACAGCGCGACCAGCTGGGCCGCAATACCCATCAGTTCATCAACGGCCTGCCGGCCAACCACGCGCTGCTGTGGGGCTCGCGCGGTACTGGCAAGTCGTCGCTGGTCCGTGCCTTGCTGGCCGAGCACGCCAGCGCCGGCCTGCGCTTGATCGAAATCGAACGTGACCACCTGGCCGACCTGCCACGGGTGGTCGAGCAGCTGCAAAAGCTGCCGCAACGCTTCATCCTGTTCTGCGACGACCTGTCGTTCGAAGCCGGGGAGGGCGACTACCGGGTGCTCAAGAGCGTGCTCGACGGCTCGCTGGAGCAGGCCCCGGACAATGTGCTGCTTTACGCCACCTCCAACCGCCGCCACCTGGTGCCCGAGAAGGAAAGCGACAACGAGAACTGGAAGCGTGTCGACGGCGAGCTGCACCCCAGCGAAGCGGTGGAGGACAAGATTGCCCTGTCTGACCGTTTTGGCCTGTGGCTGTCGTTCTACCCGTTCACCCAGGACCATTTCCTGAACGTTGTCGAGCACTGGATTGGCCAGTTGGCGCAACCTGCTGGCCTTGTGTGGCAACGCACCGAAGCACTCGACATCCTCGCCGTGCGCTGGGCCACCGGCCGCGGCAACCGTAATGGCCGTTGTGCCTATCAGTTCGCCCGCTACTGGGTCGGGCTGCAATTGCTGGAGCAAAAGTAAATGATCGACCTCAATGCCAGTGGCGCCGGCCTCGACGGCTATAACCTGCTGGCGGCGCAAGTGCAGGCGCTGTTCGCCGACGAGCGTGACTTCATCGCCAACGCCGCGCAGTTTTCCGCGTTTCTGTATAACCAGGTGGACGACCTGAACTGGGCGGGGTTCTACCTCAACCGCAACGAAGAGCTGGTGCTGGGCCCGTTCCAGGGGCAGGTGGCGTGCGTGCGCATTCCGTTCAGTAAAGGTGTGTGCGGGGCTGCGGCGGCAACGCGGCAGACCCAGCGGGTTGAGGATGTACATGCATTCCCTGGCCACATTGCCTGTGACAGTGCCTCCAACAGCGAGCTGGTGATCCCGTTGGTGAAGGACGGCAGGTTGATTGGCGTGCTGGACCTGGACAGCCCGACGGTCGGGCGGTTCAGCGAGGCGGACCAGGTGGGGCTGGAGCGGTTGGCGGCGATCTTTCTGGCGTTGACTGACTGCTGATCAATGTTGCCTGTGCCGGCCTCTTCGCTTGTAGGAACGGGTTTACCCGCGAAGAGGCCGGTACAGGTTAACCAATCAGTCGTAGATCACCTTCTTCTTCCAGGTCTCTTCCTCATCGGTCTTGAGCCCATCGGTCAATTCGTTGTGCTCGTCTTCTGCCGGTGCCATGCGGTCCAGTACCTGGGCATTGGCCCGGGCCAACAGTTTCTCAAGATACGTCAGCTGCTCTTCATACACCTTCGGCTCCGGCTGCTTGCGCAAATACTGCACGCCGCGCTCGAAGGCCAGGCGCGCCTGGCCGGGCTGGCCTTTTTGCAGGGCCTGTTGGCCGAGGTTGTTGAAGAACTCTATATGCAGCAGCACCAGGATATGGCGGATTTCCTTGACCCAATGCTTGGCCTCGACAGCGGGCAAGAAGCCCTCATGGGCAGCGCGGGTCACCTGATTGTGCAGCGCCTCCAGCAAGAAGCGTACGTCCTTGGCCTTGATCTCGGTGTGGATCGGGTTGGGTGGGTTGTTGACCGGGATCTTGTCGCCCAGGGCAATCAGCCCTTCCAGTTCGGCGATGCGCGCCTTGAATTCGGCATTGTGCTTGTCCACCGCCAGCAGGCGCTGGTTGAGGTTCAGCTCCAGGCGGGTCAGCAGCAACTTGAGGGCCGGGGTCATGAACTGGCCGGGGAACGTTTCGGTGATCTCGCCACAGCGGCGCAGGCGGTCGGCGAGCTCGATCTTCATCCGGGCGCGCTCAAGCTTGCCATTCTCGACCACATTGTTGAGGTAGCCGATCACGATCAGCAACGCGATGCCCGCCACGATGAGCAGGGTGATCAGAAGTGGTGTCACCGTTAAAGCCTCATGAATAGGTTTGCATGATTGAGTGTAGGAGCGAGCTTGCTCGCGAGAGCCCTGACAGCCATTCTCTTTTTCTATCGGCAAACTGTGCCATGACTGGATGCTGGCACATTAATGCTGAGTTAACGCCAGAAAATCAACGCCAGACCCCAACAGGCGTACCAAAACAGCGCTAGGTGTACCCGGAAGTCATTGATTTAAATAAATTTCTACAAAGGGGTTGACGCCTTCCCGAACCATCCATAGAATGCGCGCCACTTGCAGCGTAAAGCACACAGCGAAACGCGGCAGGGAGTGAAAGCAGGCAGTAATGCCAGCAGCGTGTCCCCTTCGTCTAGTGGCCTAGGACACCGCCCTTTCACGGCGGTAACAGGGGTTCGAGTCCCCTAGGGGACGCCAATGCGGGAATAGCTCAGTTGGTAGAGCACGACCTTGCCAAGGTCGGGGTCGCGAGTTCGAGTCTCGTTTCCCGCTCCAGTTTCTCCGGCACTGCTTAGCGGCGGGGCAGGAAAAGAAAACCCAGGCTGAATCGTGAGGTTCATGTTCTGGTGCACTGAAAAGTGTTGTGTGTCCCCTTCGTCTAGTGGCCTAGGACACCGCCCTTTCACGGCGGTAACAGGGGTTCGAGTCCCCTAGGGGACGCCAAATGCGGGAATAGCTCAGTTGGTAGAGCACGACCTTGCCAAGGTCGGGGTCGCGAGTTCGAGTCTCGTTTCCCGCTCCAGTTTAAATACTGTGGCGTCTATGCGGTGCAGTGGTGGTGAAGGTCTTCAAGGCGCTTCACGCCGAACGTGGTAAAGCTTCAAATTGCGGGAATAGCTCAGTTGGTAGAGCACGACCTTGCCAAGGTCGGGGTCGCGAGTTCGAGTCTCGTTTCCCGCTCCAAATCAAGATTTACGGCCTTCCACGGAGGTCTGTAGATCCTCGAAAATAGACGCTTCGGCGTCTTTTTTCGTTTCGGTCAAAGCCATCGGGATCCATGGGCATCCCGACATTTGGCTTCACTGCAAAAAACGCCACTCTTTCGGGTGGCGTTTTTTTTTGCATCGGGCTACGGCTTGTCTTCCAGTTGGGCTGCCGCATCGGGAAATTTCAACCAGCTCAGCTTATCGTCGAACGACACTTCAACCGACACCCGGAACTGATAGTTGATTGCCAGCCTCAACAGCTCGGTTTTCGTGACGCTACCCAGCACCATTACGCCCGTTCCGCTGGGTACAGGCAGCGCGGTGGCAATCGGCAGCCTGATTTCCCGAGTGACGTTGCCGCTTTCCACCCCGTCGATCCAGGCGTTGACGAATTGCGACGTATGCCGGAACGGCCAGCTTTCCAGGGTAAAGGCGGTGCTTTCGCCCAGTGTGCGCAGGTTCAGTGCGCGGTTGCGGATATCACTGCACTGCACGATTGGCAGTCCTTCGATTTTCCGCACCGTGACATAGTGCGAAGGCGAGGGGGGCACGTCAGGCTTGTCGATTTGGTAATACAGTTCCACCCGGTCGTTCATGTGCGGCGGCACATATTGGCTGGGGATCAGGTATTCAAGTGCGCCTGGCGATATGGGCGTGCTGGTGGAGTAACCGCCGAGCGTCCCGGGTTGGCCCCAGAATACGGTGACAGTTTCATTCGGCCTGATGTCGGCATCGTCGGGTATGACGAATGTGACGCCGTCGAATGCGTTGCCAGGTTCCAGCGTGCTTTGGTAATCGCTGCCCTTCGCCTCCTTGATGCGTGGCGGTGGCAATTCGCGTGGTGCCAGGGAAAGGTCGGACTCCAACGCGACCGCTAGCGCACGCTGGGGCTGTGTGCCAGCGCGGTCCTGCACTTCATAACGCACGTAACGCGTGCCGTTGCCGGACTGGCGAATGAAAGCGCCCGGGAAGGTCAGCTCGAGCGGTTTGCTGGTGCCTAGCGGGCCCAGTGTTTCGATGTGCTCCTGGGTCAGTGTCATCATGTCGACCATTTCCTGCCCGGCGCCGTTCTCGCTGTAAAACCACTTCACGACATCGCCCGGCTCTGCACCAATGAACGAGGGGACTGTGCAGACGAGCTTGTCGCCGTTGGCCGCGAGGTACTCCTCGGTGACACCTTCGCGAATAACGTAGTCGGGAAGCATTAATCGATCATCCGCGGGGAGCAGTGGCGGGGTCTTGTCGATGTAGATATCCAGTGGCCGTGAAGACACATGGGTATCGCTGTACAGCGTGACTTCGTAGTGCAGGCGGTGCGGGCCTTCAATAAGCTTGTCGACCGGTACCAATATGAATAGCTCTTCAGGTTCGATAGGCTTGATGAAGGTCTTCTTGTCGACCAGTACGTCATTCCAGTAGAGGAAAAGGTATTCCTCATCTATTTCCGGGTGCGAATTTGCCCACGGGTGGAACTCCACCCGCAGGGGGGAATAGGTTGCCCGGAACTCGACCGTGTTGGGTTTCCCCCCTTCAACATCGTCCACCACGCTTGGTACGGTTGGGGGGACAAGAGAGGCCGAGTCCAGTTCAGGGGTTGGAGTTCTGCGGTTACCGGAGCGCTTGTTCTGTGTCATCGTCCATCTCCATGTGTCACGCATGAATGCAGAAGGGAAGGCGCATTGGCCTTCCCTCGTTTCTTTACCAGTTGTAACGGGCGCCGACGCTCACGCCCCATGGCTGTTCAAGCTTGCTGCCATGGCTGTAATCGAAGTCGGCGTGGGCCTGCCATTTTTCGCCCCAGGCGACCGCCACCCCTGCACCGATTTCAGCACGCGAACCGGCCAGGTTGTTGCCGAAGCGGTTGTCGTTGACTTTCACCTGGTTGTCGTTGACGAACTCATGAACTGCTGCCACCCGCAGGTAGGGTTGCACGCTACGGCCTGTGCCCGCGCTGAAGGTGCGCCCGACCGAGGTACCCACTTTGCCCAGCAGCGAGTGGGTACTGTTGCTGTTGGCGCGCATGCCGTTGTCCAGGCTGTAGTCCTTGCCCTGGACCACGAGCCCGGACAGTTGAGCGAACGGTTCGAGGAACCAGTCGTCGGCCAGGTTCAGATGACGCCCCACCTCCAGCGAAACGCCAGCACCCAGGTTGCTGTAGTCACCCTTGGCCTTGCTGCCGTCACTCAGGCGCACGTCGGCCTGGTTGCGGAAACGGTTGATGCGCGCCACGGTGTCGATGTAATAGCCGCTTTCGGGATCGAGCCAGGTGGCGTAGGCACCGGCGTGGTAGCTGTCGACGCTGGCCGAAGAGCCGCGGGCAAGGTTCAGGTCGGAATTGCTGTAGCCGGCCGTGATCCCGACCAGCCAGTTGCCGTCGCCAGCTGCCAGGGGCGCATCTGCGCCGATCGACAGGCCTTGTTGCTGTTGCTGGTACGCCGCGCCAGACGTCGCCGAGACATTGAATTGGTTTCCGTAGCTGCGTACCCAGCCACCGGCCTTGCCAGGGTTGCGGCGCACGTCGCCCATGCGGCTACGCAGCACGCCGAGCTCGCCGTACCAGATGGTCGGCACGACGTTGGCCAGGGCCATCACCGTTTGTGTGCCGGGGCTGACCGTACGGGTGGTCGCGTCCAGGTACCAGTCGTTGGCGCCGCGTTGCACCAGGTCGTAGGAATAGGCTCCCAGGTCCACAGAGCCACCCAGCAGCGAGAATTGTGAATCACCAGCAGCGGTATGCACCACATGCAGGCTGTTGTCTGTCAGCGGATCGTTGCCGCTGGCGCTGATCAGCAACTGGTGGTTGCCGCTGGCGGTGCCCGTCACGTCGAGGAAGTCCGACTGCGAGGTGCTGAAATCGGCCTCCATGATGAAGGTGCCGTTGCCGGTGAGGTTTTCCACGGAAAGGGTAAAGAATTCGCCCGGCCCGCCGAAGCGCACGGCACCGTTATCCAGTGACAGGTCGGTCACCTGGCTGTTGTCGACCAGGGTCCATTCGCCACCGCTGTTGATTTCCAGGCTTGCAACGTTGTCCAGCCGGCCTTTGAGGGTGGCGAAGTTTTCCAGCAGCACGTTGGCGGTGCCGCCGCTGGCGGCGACGATATCGCCGACCAGGTGGCTGTTGTTGACCCGCAGGTTGGCGGCAGCATCCTCCGCCACCTGCAGCAGCATGCCGTTGCCACCACTGAGGCTGGCACCGTTGATAACGTCGATCTGCGCCGATGCTGCAAAGCCGGCCCCTCGGCCGACGGCAATCGCTGGCCCGTTGCGTCCCTCGATCAGGCTGTTGTCGACCACCAGCGTAGAGCCGCGGCCGTCGTCCTCAAGAATGCGCGCGCCATAATTGCCGCCGCTGATGGTGCTGCCGTCCCTGGCAATCAGGGTGCCGGCAACCAGGCGTGCGCCCTCGCTGCTGGCGCCCGTCCCGCGTAGTTCGCTGCGCTGCAGTTCGGCAGAACTGGCATTGAGGGTCGCGCCTTGTACGCCGCCTTCGATCACGCTGTTGTTGATCAAGGCGCGCGAGCCGTTACCCGCCCCTGCAGCACTCAGCGCCAGGCCACGGGCGTCACTGCGGATGGTCGAGCGGTGTACGGTGGCACTGGCACCATTGAGCGCCAGGCCATTGCCATTCGATTCAGCGGTGACCTGGCTATCCGACAGGTTCACGGTGGCGCCCGCCTGGGCGGCGATCTGCAACGTCGTCGCCCCGGTGGCTGTCAGAACGGCCGGGCCGATCACCCGGTAGCTGTCGAGTGTGCTGCCGGCATCCAGCTGAGTATCGGCATCTACGAGGGTTTCTGCCCAGCAGGCACTGGCGAAAAACAACGGGCCTGCCAGCACGAGATGAGCGGGTGTTGAACAGTGGCGAAGGGTGTGAAAAAGGCGGCTCGGCATTCAGGGAAAACCTCGAAGTGAACAATTTTTTGTAAGACCGTTCTGCTTTTCGCTGGAGAACAATCCGCATACCGCGAGGCTAAGCGCGTTAAGTCGCAAAAAATGTAAGGAAATTCCTACTCTTCAATGGAAAATTCCTATAAGTGGATCGGCAGCGGACGATTGCCAAAGCCGCTGCCGAGGCTTGCTCAAGGTTGGCTTACGTCACACGAGCCTCCGGTACCCTGATCGGCGACGCTGATCTTGTTGGCCGTGGTATTGGAGGTAATGGGTGGCTGCGTGTTGATGACGTAGCTCACCTCGGCCCGCCCGCCCGACGGCGCGGCGTCATAGATGGGCTTGATGTGCTGATCGTACGGCTCGACTCGCGTGACGAAGCCGTTCGCGATCTGCTCGGCGTTCAAGGTCACAGTCCAGGTTTTCTCGACGCCATCGATCAGGTTGCCATCCACAATTTGATCATACACCACCCAGTTCAGTGTCATGGTGGTGTTTGGTGGCACGTTGAAGCGGCTGCAGGGCGGTACCTTCACCCTGATCGCCGGGGCGGCGGAGGGGTCATCAGGGTCCCAGAGGGATTGGCAACTCAGCCAGAGCCGGTCCGTTAAACCCAGGAACTCGAGATCGTCGGCCGTCATGTCGATGGCCGATACCTCTACGAACTGTGGAAGCGACTCCTGTTCATTGAGCGCGTTTTCGTCGCCCCTCACGGTGTAATGCACAGGCAGCGCCAGCTTGTTACCAGCTGCCTCGATATAGCTCCACGGAATCGTGACGGACTTGTCGGCACCGGGTGCCTCATCGACAACCCAGCGTGCCGGGGTCACCTGCGTGCCGTCCCAGTAGAAGTCCACTACCTGGGGGGCTGCGGCGCCCTCGAATACCTTGAAGGTCAGCGTGGCGTCTCTGCCGCGGTCGGCCGGGGGAATGAGATTCGTATCGCCGCTGAAACTGGTGATTGTGGGCTCGAGCATCTTGTCGTTGACCGGGTCCGGCCAGTCGGGGTCGGGGTCAGGGCGTTCCGGGCCAGCAACGGAAAAGTCGACAGCGAAGTCATCGGCCGCCGGTCCGTAGGCGGCGTGGCCACGTAGCACCTGGTAGCTGACAGGGGTCGCTACCTCCCCGGAAGCCTTGCCGTATTCGTTTCGCAGGATAACGCTGGGTACGGGTATCGAAACAGGGAATGGGCGTGAGCCCACCTGTTCGACGATCAGGGGCGTCGTGCCCCACTTGATCGCGATCTTGTCCTCTTTGCGGTAATTGGTGTAAGCCGGTATGTCCACCTGCACACCCGCCTGTGCATCTTTCAGGCTCAGTACGCCGTCATGTGCCGCTCGCGGCACCTCGGGCGGCAGCAGGTCCTTGGGCTCTGGTGTGAGCACCACATCGACCGTCGCCGGCAGCCGGATGCGACTGCGGTTCTGGGCTTTGTCGAACAGGTAGTAGACGATGTAGAACCTGCCATCCCCCAGGTTGCGTAGCACATCTGCCGGAATGGTTATCTTGCGGTCGTCTGTGACGGTGCCATCGACGACAGGGTTATCGTAGTCCGCATTTTCTTCAGGCCATTCCTTCAGATAGAACGCCTGGTAGGTATCTTTGGATGCACGTTCCGGGTACTCAGGTATACCCAGTTCAATGCCGGCCTGGTGGTTGGTCAGGTAGGCTTCGTTGATGATCTCCGTAGGCGCGGTCAGCGGGGGAGCAGGCTCATCCCCCCAGGGCGGAACGCTGTCGCAGATCAGCTCGATAGGGTGCGAAACGTATTGGTCACCCTTGTGGTCGATGAGTTCGTAGCGAATCCACAGTTTGCCATTGCGTGGAATGGACGCCTGGGGAAAAGCCAGTGCTAACGGAAAGTCTCCTGGCACGAGGGGCGGGAGGAACTTTTCGACAGGGCCAATGGCCCTGAAGGTATTTTCGGCGCCAGTCAAGGTGAACTGCAGTTGTAACGTCGAGTAGTCATTTGGATCACTGCCCGGTGGCAGGTCAGACCATGCGGGGATCTCGACGGTCAGGTCGGTTTTCAGGCGGTCTTTATGCAGCGTGCCATCGTCACTGTCGATGATGCCTTGGACATTGGGGGCGGTCACCGGTAACGGCGCTGTCTTGTCAGGGGCATCTTGCAACTTCAGATACTTGCGCCGGGCTTTGGTGGTGCGGTCATGTTGCTGCGTGCTGAACGTTAGTGGTTTCATTGTTGTCTCCAACAAGTATGCCTGCCTGAAGTGTTTAACTGCAGTGACGGGTTTTGTGTTTCGGTTTGTTATTTAGCGTCTGATTTCTGTAGACGGTAAATATATTTTATGGCCGACTGGAATATCCTCTGCTACGGGGAAGAAATGCTTGGATTTTGAGACTGAGACAGGGCTTCTTGGGTGGATGATTTGCCTTGCCATTTTTAAATCGGATAGGGTTTTCCCGCTGTTTATTAGAGGGTCGTCGGTGATCGTTGTGACTGTATAACTGCCAGCGCGCCATGCAAGATTTGGTATTTTTGCAATCAACTGCATCGCGCCCACCGCAAGCCCCAAGATAGCTGCCGAGTAATTCAGGATTGTCCCAATATTGTTCCGCTTTTCATGCCCCGAAAGTATCGCTTCCGTTTGGAGCGCCGTACCGGTGACTGACAACGTGGCTGTAGCCACCGCGGCCGCCAACTTGATGCCGACGGCGAGCGATACGCTGGCAATTGCCCCGACACCTGCCGAAAATGCCGCACCCGCGCCACTGATGCCGCCACCGGCGGCTGCCCAGGCAGCCGCGATTGCCGGCGCAGCTACGCCCCCTGTCACCACGACGGCGGCCACTGAGGCAACGGCCGCGAAGAGTATGCCCAGGCCCAATCCGGTCCAGCCGATCGCACCTAAGGCCTTGCCCCGCCAGATGCTGTAGCTATTCAGGTCTGCCATCGATCGGCTTTGCCCGCTGTAGCCGATGCTGTAATGCCCGGTCGGGTCGCGGAAGGTTATCGGGTTGCCTTGGCAATAGCCGTAGTAGTTCAGCCCCCCCGCGCCGAAGGGGCTGAGTGCGTCGGGGCTGTGAAAGCGCATCAGCACCGGGTTGTAGGCGCGGTAGCCGCTACCGAGCAGGTACCAGCCGCTGTCGGGATCGAGCGCTTCGCCGTTGTAGCCCAGGGTGCCGAGCAGTGGATCGTCGGCGTGCCGCTCGCCATAGGCGGTATAACGGACGGCGCGCGTGCTGCCGGCCTGGCTCTCGGCGATCACGCTGTGGCTGGCACTGGTGTGCAGCAGCAGGGGCGATTGCGCACCAGTGCCTTTCTGCTGCTGGCCCAGCGCTTGTTCGTCATGATGCAGGTACAGGGTTTGCAGGCTGTCACGCACGGCCATGCGCAAACGCTGGCCGTCATGCAGCAGCAGCGTGCGCTCGCCGGCCTCGGGCCTGCTGACCAGCAAGCCGCCTGCGTCGTAGCCATAGGTGTCCGGGGCGCCGCTGTCGTTAAGGCCCAGCAACCGGTTCTGGCTGTCGTAGCGAATTGGCCGGGCTTGCTCGTCTCGGGTCAGGTTGCCATTGGCATCGTAGCTGAACTCAGGATTGGGCGCGGTGCGCGGCGGTGTGTACTCGATACGCTGCAGCTGGCAGGGGTCGCGTTCGGCATGAATGAACGTGGCGCGTTCAGCGGCCGGCCCACCTGTGAAGGAAGTGACGGTCAACTCGATGTTGTTGTAGGCATCGAAGTTGAACACCTGCATGGCGATGCTGCGGCCCAGCGCATCGCGAGGTTGGTCCGGCCCTGTGCAGTTGTACATGTTCAGGCGTGCATGGCTGTCGTAACCGAACTTTTCGACCAGTCGCGATACTCCGCCGACCTGCAGGGTGCGGCTGAGCAGGAGGTCATCCTTGTCCCAGACGGTTTCCTGCGTGCGTTCTGGCTGCCCGGGCTGACGCCAGGTGCGTTTGACTTCACGGTCCTGGTCGTCGTACTCGATCTTGGTTTCCAGGGCCTGTGCGCTGGCTCGGTCATGGCTTGTGATGAGTTCTATGCGGCCCAGATCATCGTATTTGAACTCGGCCTGCAGCTGCCCCTGAAGGGTTGAGACCAGGCGGCCCTGGGCGTCGTATTCATGGGTGGTGTCTTCACCGTAGGGTTCGTGGGTGTTCTTCAGACGATCCTGCAAGGTGCTGCTATGAATGCGGCTCCAGGTCTTGCCGTCGCGCTTGTCCTCCCAGTGTTCGGCGGTCAGCTGATTGGCTTTGTTGTATTCGAAGCGCCGTGCGCATTGCCGGTTGTCGTCGCTCAGCAATCGGGCGCTGACAGGGTCGTAGGCGAAGCTGGCGTGGTCCTCGGGCGCGGTGTTGCTGATCGGCTCATTGGTCAGCTGCAGGTTGTAGTCCTGCTCGATGGTCTCGCCAGCGGGGTTGATGCGTTGGCGCGGTATCGATTCACCGTCGCGGAACAGGAAGTACTCCGTCCGGTCACCGGTGGTGGTCCCTATCAGGCGGTCCAGGCCGTCGAAGTACTGCGCGCCGATCTGGCGGGCGGGCAACTGCACATTCGCCGGGGTTACCACCAGGCGGGTCGGCAGGTCTTCGGCAGAGTGTTCGGCGTAGGTGCGGGTGAGCAGGGTTTTATTCGGTTGCTCGGTCGTGAGCATCCGGCCCCAGGCGTCGTAGCTGAATGCAGTGGTGTGGTTGCGCTCATCCGTTTCGGTGAGCGTGCGTCCGAGGCCGTCATAGCTGTAGCGGCGTTCGCCAATCAGCTCCCCCAACGCATCCAGGCGCTTGCGCAGTACCGGCTTGTTGAACAGGTTGAGCCAGGTCTCGGTCTTGCCACTGATGGCCCGTGCCTGGCGGGTGGATCGGACGTTCATGCCGGTGCGGTTCTGCACCTGGGGTCGGGATCTCAGTCTCCCGCCTTCTCGCCAGCTGTAGCGAATGGCGCCCTGGTGATCGGCGTTGCCGATCGGGTCCAGTACGTTGTGCTGCTCCACGTCGTCCGGGCCGATGGTGCAGCATTGCTCGCCCCAGTCGTCGTACCGCGTTTTTGTTACCAGGTGCAGGTACTGCTGGGCTTGCAGCCAGTCGGTAACGCTCTCCTGTACCCGGTTGCCGTACGCATCGTACTGGATGGCCAGGATTTCGTAGAAAGCGCCCGGCCTCGCCTCGAGCACGTTGTCACGGCTCTCCCGGGTCGGCCGTCCGAGGCCGTCCAGCTCGGTTTCGGTGGTGATGCCGCGAGCGTTGGTGACTCGGGCTCGGGCAATGTCGGCATCGCTGGCACAGAGTTGGTAGTCGTAGCGTTTTTTGGCCTCGAACGGTGTCTCTGGCGATACCCTTTCCTCGGTGACTCGGCGCAGGGCGTCGTACGCCCATTGTGTGTGAACCCCGTTCTCGTTGAGTTCGTAGAGCTTCTCGCCATGCAGCAGCGAGCGCCGTTGAACGGTGGACCGTTGCGCGCCGTCGTAACCAAAGAGGGTCTTGCGGGTCTCCAGTACCTGATGGCCGCCCAGAGGGTCTAGCAGTGAATTGAACTGGTACTGGGTGGTGGTTTCCAGCTTGTTGCGTTTCACCACCTCCTGATAGCGACGGCCATGCCGCAGGCTGGACTTGGGCGCATCGAGGTAATAGTAAATTTTCTCTTCCAGGGGATGCGCCGGATCGTGCGCATGCGTCAGGGTTTCACTGTGCTCGACAACCATGGGGTTGAGGGTGATGGCGTTGCCTGCCAGTGGCGCCAGCGCCTTGTAGCGGTAGTGCTGAGTGAGAACAGGGGCTTGCCCCCGGCTGCTGCTCGCCGGGGTGGTGGTTTTGCTCTTCAGGTGACGAACGAAACCATTGGCATCACCGGGGTAGCCATCTTCCGCTTGGGTGCCATACCACTCTTGGGTCTCGGTCACGCCGTTGGCGAGTTTGCGCCAGATGATGTTGCCCGATGTATCGTAGGTGGTTTCGACGGTTTCAAGTCGGCTGCGCGTGATGTTGTCCGCCAGCGACCAGCGTGTCTGCTCCCTGATCGGCATTTGCAGGGTCGACACCTGTTGATTGAAGGGGACGTCCTTGATGTTGTACTGCATGGTGACTTCATGTACGCAGTTGTTCTGCACGGTTCTGGTCGAGGTCAGCAGATGGAAGCGGTTGAAGGTGCGGGTGATGTCGCGCAGTGCCGTTCCGTCCTCGTCGCGCAAGGTTTCGACCGTTTGATACTCATAGTCGTACCGTTTCGACTCGTACAGGTTGTCCAGCCCGTTGTCAGACCAACCGATCCCGGCGCCGTAACCCAGAAAGTTGTTCGAGCCCGGATAGGTATAGGTTCGCTGGAACGCAGGTTGGCCACCGCGCGGTTCGATGACGTGCCGGGTCACGCGCGGCAGGGGGGGCCGGGCGTTACCGGGGAACAGATGGCCACGGTCCTGGTAGTAGAGATATTCACGGGCACCGGTCGGGGGCTCGACCTTGCTCACGCACAACAACCCGTTCACCAGGGCGTATTCCAGGCGCCAGCTGGCCAGCTCATGGGTTGGCAGCACGATCGATGTGACCCAGTCCGTGTTGATCAGGTTCATCGCATAAAGGGCAACGGGCTGGCCGTTGTCGCCCTGATAAGGGCGCTCGCGCAATTCGATGCGGCTATCGTCGCGTTCGATTTCCAGCAGGATCTCCTCACGCTCGTCGCTGATCGAGCTGAGCATCATGTAAGACGAGTTGAACGGTTGGTACTGGAGGTCGATCCTGTGCCCCGTGGCCGCGTAGATCTCCACCGGCAGGGCGATACGCCCGTTCGCGCTGCCCATTTCTTCGAGGATCTCCACCAGGCCTGAACGGTGCACCACGCGATAGCGCGCGTTGCCGCCTGGCCCGGCAGGCTCGCGGTAGAAGTGAAAGTGCGCCAGCCGTTGTTCCTGCATTTGCAAGCGTGAGCCCGAACTACCGGTCACTTTGAATGATTCACCGCTGTACGTGGTGATGACCTGTGTATGCGGTGCGAACTGCGTCAGTGACAGATTCCATCCCCGCCCCCAACCCGAATCAATCATATTGAGCGGGTTGAAGTTCAGGCTGAGCTCAAGCTCGGGGCCGGAGAAGTAATTGGCGCCCAACTCGGGAAGTTTGATGGACAGTGTGTATTGTCCGGTGCGGCTATCGACACCGCTCTCCATGAAACTCATGAAGTTAAGGGCGTTGGAATGCAGTGAAGATTCCGTACTCATAATGAACGTTCTCACTCTGCTTGTCAGGGGGCGAGCGCTGTAATACAGGGGCTGCGCGTGCCGAATACGTGTCGACAGTAGTGGAAGTTTCGTGTGTTGACACCTATCAGTTTTGCCAGGTGTTCAGGTTCCGGGGCGGTGTTATATCTATGCCAACTCTCGAATCGGAAATGTGCAAGGCGGAGATATTCATACATGGACATGCCAGACGTTTCACACCTTAATGAACGTATGAACTCTGTCGACCTGGACGCGCTTGGCAGTGCCGATCTGATGACTTGGATTAGCTATCCCGGCATCGCCGAACACGACCTGATATATATCAACTGGCGGGGGTGCAAGGCCGACAACAGTGCCGAGGACCTCTTTGGCGAACGCGAAGTATTGAGCCTGGATGCTGGCCGCGGGGAGATCCTGATCGATAACGCACTCGTCACTGCCTTGCGCGGTGGCCAGGTGTTCTATTCGTTCACGCGTCTGGACAACGCCGGCAATCCTGTGGGGCCTGAGTCCAAGCGTCGTTTCTTCTTCGTTGACCGGCCCGCTGAAGGCATATGGGCTTTGCCGGTTGCCCATTTGCAAGATGCCCATGAGGGGGTGATCGACGTCAACCTGCTCAATCCCGAAGGCATATTGCTGGCAACAGCGCCCTATGCCGCCATGGCCAAAGATGACAAGGTTTTCCTGAGTTGGGAGCCGTGGTTCAACGAGTCCATGCCGGGTGCGCCGATCGAGCAAGTACTGGAAGTGCAGGCATCTGATCCTGGTCGACCATTGTTGTGGCACCTGGAGGTTGGCGAGGTCTTCATGTATCTCGGCGGCTTCGCCTTTTTGCACTATCGCATCGAATTCGCCGATGGCACCAGCAGCCGGTCGCCAGTGCAGCGCTTTGACATCGTTTCGCCCGCCGCCGGCGACCCACCGCCGGCACCCTTGCTGGCTGCGCCACGTATCCCAGGGGCGACGGATGGCGCGCTGGATCCTGATGACGAAACCTATCGCGCCGGCCTTCTGGTGGAGGTGGACCCCTATCCGGAGCTGGAATTGGGCGATTCGCTGGTGCTCTATGCCGTAGGGCCGGAGGTGACGCTGCGCAGTCTGCGTGTGGATGCGAGTTCGGTGGACAGCAAACGCTTGACCTTCCACCTGGAGCGGGAGTGGCTGCAGAGCGAGGTCAACCGCGGCAAGCGGTTCGCGTTCAGCTATGAGTTTTCGCGTCAGGGCGCGCAGAGGCGCTCCCAAGTGCTGGATCTGGTCTTGCAGCGCAAGCTTTACCTGCCTTTACCGATAATCCCGGACGCCACGCAGGAAGACGGTGACGCGTCGTACCAGGGCGTGGTCCATCCAAGCAGGCTGGAGTCTGGCGCCAAAGTGCGAATCCCGGCAGAGGCCGAGCTGGGTGATGGCGCGGAGCCTGCGCCGACCGTCAACCTGCATTGGGAAGGGCACGGCAGCACGGGGGCAGCCATCGTTCCCCGGCCGCCGTCAGGTGACACACGCCTGTTCACGGTGCCGCGGTCGGCCATGGCCGCCAATCTGGGTAGACGTCTGTGGGTGTACTACACCGTCACCCGCGCCGGCGAAACGCCACGCACATCAGAAAAGTTCGAGCTGCGGGTAAGCGATTTCGATCAGCGCAGCTACCCGATAATTCAGGTCGAAGGTGCCGAGAACCGGGAATTGAAACTGCATGAGGTTCCAGTGGGTGGCGCTTTGTGCACGCTGCCTTTTTGGACGTTCATGGCAGAAGGGCAATTGCTGGGTATCGAGGCGCTAGGCCGTTCGGTATCTGGCCAGGATGTCACGCATATTCTGCGTCCCCCCACCGAGGCGGTGACATACGACGAATATTCTGATGGCGTTATTGAAGCCTACCTGCCCAAACAGTTTCTCGGAAACCTGGAATTGGGCAGATATTTCAGGTTGAGCGTATCTGCAAGTTTCGATGACGGCGAAACCTGGCGGGCATTTCCAATCGTTGATCTTAAGCTGATTTCTTAAGCAGACGCGCCTGCGTGTGTATAAATGTGAGGTGATGTATGTCGAGCAATTCGAAACAGGATTTGCTGGAGTGGTTGCAGTCTGACTACCGGATGTTGGGGTGGAATACGATTTTCGCTATCCAGAAGGACAAGGCGGACGCTTTATTGACCCAGGAATATATACGGCGCTTCAAGACCAGCGCTTACCTGGACCCTATCAGCGGTGAGACGGCGCCGGACAATGGTTACAAGGTTTATATGCAGAACTTTGTTCTGGATCACCCGCGGTTGTCATTCGATAATGCCGATATCACCGGTTCGCGTGCCAGCCTGCGTATGAAAATACTCGGCGGCAACCAGGTAGGGCTGAAGCAGGTGGGAGCCCATTGGTACCCACAGCGGATCGATCGGATAGAACCTCTGGTCGGGCCAGAGCTGCGCCTGCGTCTGGAACTGTCCGACGTGCCTGGCTATGTCGCTGACAACGGCGCGTTGACGCTGGACTTGCACAACAGTGATGACTTTGTGGTGACCTTCTCGGATTCCAGGCGCGTTCGCGAGCTAGGGGGGGACTTCTTCAAGGAGCTGTTTCGGGGGTTGCCGGACCATCAACGTGTCTGGTCATTCGGCAGCATCGAACATGGCGAAAATGACCTGATGCGGCCCGAGTCGTTCATCCTGCGTACCCAGCGTAACCCCTCGGTCGCCCTGGCCCCGATGGAGAGCGATGACGCCGCTGACGTGGACGGTGCGCTCGTGGGGCTGGTCGCGATGGGGCCCAGTAACGGGCCGCAGAATATGCCTGGCCCGGAATACCGTTACTTGATCCCCGATGACAACGGTGATTACTCGGCGACGGTACTGCTTGATAAGGCCTGGGTGGCGTTGGCTACCGTGTTAAGCAAACTGCCATTGGAGTTTTTCACGAATGTTGAATTTGAATTTGAACGTGCAGAAAACGGTGATCTGACAGCGACTGCCATTGCAGGTGTGATCGCCGCAGAGAAAGAAAGTTTTGTTAGTCCTTACCATGAGCAAAGCTTGCGCGGTAGTGTTGATTGTCGGGCGTACATCGATTTGATTACCGATGAGCTGCCGCTCAAGGATGTGCTGAAGTTTCGTGTGTCAGGGGACCGTGTTTCCATGGAACTGGTCACCGTTCATACAGCCACTGCGGATTTTACCCGATATGAAGAAATCGTCGCCACGCCGCAGTCCTGGACGTGGGGGCACGCGTGCGTGGGGCTCTGGCATGCTGAAATCAATGTGGAAATAACAGCCGGTTGGCAGATACAAGACCTGCAAGGCGCTACGTTGAAACTTGAAGAGTATAAGCACAAAATATACCCCAAACAGGACGGTTCGTTTAAATTTGAAGGGGACCCCTACGAAGATCAGACCAGCGCGTTGAGCCTTTTTCATGTACTTTGGGGAGTTGCAGCGCCGAATGTTTCATTTGTCTCGCTGAGCTCCGATCGCGGCCCCCTTGCCGCAGCAAGAGCCGCACTCGCCAAGGACCTTCGTTTAGACCTGTACATGGAGGAATTGATCGATAAGACCATCAAACTGAACTTTGGTGGCGCGATACTCGCAGGCGAGCGGCACATGCCCCGCGACATTGCCTGTTTTGGCGGCGTCGCTCCACAGCTGACCACGTTCGCCGTCACCCCCCTGGAAAAAATCGTGACCCACGGCAGCACGTTGCAGCTTGCCACCGTCCCGGCGCAAGCCAACGTAACCTGGTCGGCCGAGTCGGTAGAGGGCTCCTCGGATGACCCGGGCCATTTCGACCAACACACCCATGGCCTGTATCTGGCGCCCGGGGCCACGGGCATCGAAGGTGAATTTACCAGGGTGCGTGTCACTGCCACTGTTCCAGGCTCAGGCTTTGCCAGTTCGGCCCTGCTCACCGTGGTCAAGAACGCGCTGCAGGTCAGCCCATTGCTGTCAGTCTGCCAGGTGGGCGATGAGGGCGTCAGCCTCAAGGCGGACAGTGTCGCTGAAGGACCGCTGCAATGGCGCATCCTCGGCGCTTCACCCCATGGCAGGCTGGCGCAGGAATCGGGCACGGCCAATCGCTATATCCCCGGCGAGAACCTGCCCGACAAGTCATTCATCGTCGAAGAAGTCGAGGTCCGTAACAGCTTGACCAATGAGCACCGGACGCTGTGCATCGTTACCCAGATGACCCTGAAACGTCCCTCTGATGTGGTGGTGGACAAGCGCGATGAACAACACGCCAGGGTGTGGCTGTCGATCCATTTCAGCGAGGCGTCAGGTGTCGACCAGTTGACGGTGGTGCATGGCCCGGGGCAGATCGATATCGATGAAGACGGCAAGCCTTACTACCAGGCCGACGCCGCGAGCCCCGCACATTTCTGCGTGGTTGGTGCGGTCTGGAGGCTCTCCCCCGACTTACCCATCACGCTCGAGGGTTTCATCGTGCTGCCGCTGCCGCTGGGGCAGCACAGTCAAGCCTATCAGGCCCTTGAGCAGGCAGCGCAACGGGCAACGCGCAGGTAGTCAACCGGCGTTCACCTAAACCCATACCTTTCAGCACTCCAGTTGAGCGGGGCCACATCATGCCTACCAATTACCTCTCGGTCATCACGACCTGGATGAAGCATAACCACAAGCACCTGAACTGGGACTTGACGTTCGCCACGCGTCCCGAGGCCATCAATGACCTGCTCGCGTTGGCACATTGCAGCCAACCAGACAGTGCCTTGGGCGATATCGAAGGTGAGATCGCCATGCCCGATTCCGATGTCACCCACATTCTGACGGGCTACCGCATGGGGCCGCCCGCACTGGTGGATATGCAAGCGAACTACACGTCGCCCAAGGTCCGGCAAAGCCTGGCATTGGAAGGCGGCAGCCATCTGGTCATGGACAAGACCGACGGGTTGCTCAGCCTGTCGGTTCATGACCTCCTCGACCCGTTGCCGGTCACTCAGACAGTGCCGCTGAGCGCCGATGCCCAGGGCGTGAGCGCCGACCTGCGTGAAGGCACGGACACCGAGCTGGACCTGGGCGGTGGTTTGCCACAGCGGCAGACCGCCGGGCGATTCTTCAAGGAGGTGCTCAGCGGATTGGGCAGCGCCCGGCAGGTCTATCCCTTGGCGGACTTCAAGGCGCTGTCTGGCAACCCCTACCTGGCGGTTCGGCACAGTGAAGTACGCACCCACGTCAGCAAAGCCGACGGCAAGTCCGCACTGGTGATATTCGCGGGTATCAACAATGGCTCTGTGGGCAACCTGCCCGCTGAGCAGTCCGATTACCCGTTCCTGCTCCCCGATGATCTTGCGCAACCGGTCGACAGCGCACTGTTGCTGACGTCGCGCTTCCTGCACCGTGCGGCTTACGCCACAGGCCTGGCGCAGATGCTCGAGGGGGGCGCGTTCGAGGCTCAGTTCGATGAAGACAATAACCTGCAGCGGCTGAATGCCACGGCCGGCCTGTTGGAGGTGTACCCCAGCACTTACGAGAGCGACAAGTATCAGTTTGCCTGCGAGGGTTTCAAAATTGCCGTGGACGCAGGAGCCCCGGCCAGCGATCAGGCGCGGGCTGCCCTGGCGGATTTTCAGCCCCTTCTGAGTGTCACCTTCGAACACGATGAGGTCCGCCAGCACTGGAAGTCCCATTGCACGCTGACCTTCACCTACAAGCCCAAGCCAACAGGTCCCCTGTACAGCCGAACCGCAACGTTCCAGTTCGACCTGCAAACGGTGTTCACCCTGAATGCACCTGCATCACCTGAGGAAAGCGCTGGTTGTATGTTGCTAGGGCAGGTTTTGTGGCCGTGGCAGGCGGCCGAAGTGACGGAAGTCAGTGGCCTGCCCAGCGACACGCCATCGGACCTGCGAGAGGAGATTTATGCGTTTGTCGCCTTCCTGGTCAAGCAGGCGGTACTTGAAGGGTTGGCCAGGGAGTTGACGGCGATGATCCCGGAACAGGTGATGGCCGGTCTGTCGCTGGCAGATGGCAAGCGCCTTGTACCGTTCGACTTCCAGTTACCCGATGGAATGGCCGTGTTCGCCAGCGGCTACGGCACGGCCGGCATGCGCATCGTCGATCGCCCCGTGACGCTGGCACCCGGGCAGCGGCATACGTTCAGCGTTGAACCGCCGCGTGAAGGGCTGACATGGTCCCTGGAGGCTTTGCCAGGCACTGTCGGTGATCTGGGGCGCATCGACCCCGCCAGCGGTGAATACCGGGCACCGCCTGCGCACGCCATGGCGGGGAAACCCGTGCGGGTGCGGATCACCGCCACCGACCCGGCTACCAACAAGCAGGCCATCAGCATGGCCTCTGTGGCGCCCGCGACATTGACGGTCAATCCACTGATCCGGGTCTGCTACTTCGACGACACATTGACCCTCACGGCGGGTGCGCAGACCGGAGACCTCGACTGGTCTGTGGTCGATGATGGCGAAGAAGGACGGGGCTCGGTCGTCGCTGAGGGCGATGGCAGGCGTTGCACCTATACCGCAGGCAGCAAGGTGGATGCCAACGTGGCCTACGTGCTCGATCAGGTCAGGGTACAGAGCCGGGAGACCAGCGAGTCGCGTTCAATCTATGTGCTGGTACGTCAGCGGCGGCCTGAACTGGTGATCGACGTCAAGCAGTTGCCCGATGGCGACCTGCAGTTGACAGGTATTTTCGATGGTGTGGGTCGGCCAGACACCCAGTGGGCATTGCCAATTGCAGGGACTGGCGAGATCAATGTGGCCACTGGCCGCTATTCCCCTGCATCTGCCGACGCCGATGCGCGTTTCGCGCTGATTACCGCCAAATGGGCGATTCCAGGTTCTGTCTTCATCCTGGAAGGTCACCTCATTCTGCCGCTGCCCCTTTCCTTGCACTTCGACGCTGCACGGCGCGCTGCCAGCCCGACAGGCCTGCGTGTGGCCACATCACCATCCATTGGAGGTTGAGACCATGTCCAATTCACTGGAAGAACTGCTTGAGCTCATGAAAAAGGGCTCAGTAACGCTAGGCTGGGGGGCGGTTGCTGTCTATAGCCGTGACCGGCTCAACCGCTTGCTGGAGCAGCAATACCTGACGCGCTTCAAGGAAAACCGCTACCTCCCGCCTTTCAGTCACACGTTCGCAGGCGTGGGGGTGAAGGAGGCCGTGAGCGTTGAGGCGCTGGAGTTCGGTACGCCCTTGCTGTCGTTCAGCAATGCGTCGACGAGCGATGCCAAAGCAACCCTGACCATGAACATCATCAAAGGTACGGTGAACAACAGTGGCAAGCTGGTCAGCAGCATCGAGATCAACGAGGCGTCGGGGTACTGGCTGCAGATGGAGGTCGACCTTGAGACCGTGCGCGGTGAGGTTCACCCGTACGGCCTCGTTGCGCTCAACCTTGCCAAGGGGGGGCGGTTCACCAGCAACCTGTTCGAGGATAAACCCGACCTCGCTCAGCAGTTGATCGACGCACTGCAAGCCTGGATGGGCGAGATGCCTGGCCGTTGCGCCAGGTTCGAGCTGGGCACCGTGGACTTTGCAGGTTATGGCCCGCTGACACCTACAGGCTTCATCCTGCGCACCCAGGCGGCACCTGGTGCGCGAGTACGCGATGCCGTCAACTACGGCGATGGCGCAGTGCTGGTGTTCATCCGCCTGCGCGATAGCCTGCTCGATGGTCAGCCGCCAGGTACAAGCTACCCGTATCTGTTGCCCGACGGCGATTACTCGGCGACGCTGGTGCTGAACAAGGACATGCTTGGCCATGCCTCCGACGACGGCCTGGAGCTGCTTGCCCGACTGCTGTTCCCTGAGCTCAATGCCTTTGTCAAGAAAGCGGACAGTACGCCGCTGGACCGCGTCATGTTCGGCAATATCGACCCGTTGCGCACGCAACTGACGGTGAAACCGACCATGGGCACCGTGGTGACGGCCGGCAAGACGCAGCAGTTTCGGCTGTACGACGGCAAGGATCAGCTGATCACTGCCAGCGCCTGGTCGGTGATCAACCCGCAAAGTCATGATGACGCAGGGCATGGTTCGATCGATGGAAATGGCCTTTTCACGGCCCCTTCACCTGAAGTGATCGGACAGGAAGTGCAGACATTCATCATCAAAGCTGAATACAAGCAGGGTGAGGAGACTTACCATGCCGCCGCCCGCGCGCTGGTGATTTCCGAGCCAGTGCTGGCGATGCCTGCCTTCGGCGCCTATCGCCCGCAAGAGAGTGCGAACGGGATCGACCTGTGGAATGCAGGTAAAGGCAACGTCAGCTTTGAAATGCTCGGGCAGCCGCTGGGCCAGATAGCCAGCCTGGGCAATGGGCGCTCGCGCTTTGTGCCTGATCAGCAAGCCGGCCGGCGGATTCTGGGCGTGCAACGATTGCAGGCCGGTTCAACGGCAAAGGGCTACAACGCGCTTGTCCTGGTGAACAGCCAGCCACTGGTTTCGGTTGACCCACCTTTCGTACCCAGGGTCGGCCACGGTGAGACCACCCAGCTGAGCGAGGTGAACCGCATCATGCCCAACGAAGCGCGGCGTTGGCGGATGCTGGCAGGGCCGGGCAGCGTCTCGCCATCGGGCCATTTCCGGGCTTCTGAGCTTGCTGTTTCGCAACCCAACGTAGTGACCTGTGAAGTGGTGCGCAACGGTGTCGTGTTCGCGGCGGGCTACAGCGTGGTGAAAGAGACCGCGGTCAAAGCCATCAGCGGCTGGGTGGATCTGCAGCGCTTTGCCCTCACGGTCGGCAAGAGCTCTGACGGTGTGACCGGCACTGTGGGTTCCAATGGTTACCAGCAACTGGAACTCGAGGTCACCGTCGAAACCATGCAGGCGAATGGCCAGGACTACAAACTGTGTCTGGACGAGATAGCCTCCATCGCGCTGTTCGACAGGTCGGGGATGAAGATTCCTTTTCTGTGCGGGGATGGGATTGACTCGGGCTCTGGCAATGTCTGGCGCACAAACCTGAAGCCGAACGATTTCATCCGCGCCAATGAAGGTCTCATGGCGACTGAAGGGCAGGGGCCGCAGCCCGCAGCGCCACGAGGTGCGGAGGACCGAACCATCCGCCTGCCGCTGTTCTTGCACCGCCGCGGAGCCTCTACGTCGGAAGTTTTTTACGCCGGTTTCCAGGCAAGGACCGGGCGATGGTTCTACTCGAACGACACCCGTGATCAGAATGCCGAGATCGAGGTCAAGGTACACACGCCGGACGCCTACAAATCCACAGACTACACATTTACCCGCACACGGGCGGCGGGTGGCGGTGGTAATTCGGGCTCGACAGATCCGGAGCACGAAGATTTCGACCTGCACCAGGAGACCGACGATTACTGGATGTTGAGCTACAACCACGGGACCTTCTATACCGCCGAATTCGTCAAGGCCAAGGAAAGTGATAACGATAGGGATGTGAATACCTCGATGGTGCGTTGGGAAAGTTCTTTTCCAGAAGAGTACTACCGCAGTTATACCGGGTATGTTTTTCAGGGCTACAACGAGCCGCTGCCGAAGTTTGTTTCCTTTGATCCCGATTCGAAGCCTTTGATCGATGGCGTCGAACGTGAAGTCAGCTCGGTGTACCAGCCCGGTCTTTTGGCAATTGTCAATTACCGTCGGCGGGATCTGCCTTTTAATCGTACAAGCGATCATAGGGCTCTCTTTGAGAAGCTGAGTAAACCGTTACGCGTTCAGTTGCGCGATGCTCACGCTAATTTGCATATTATCCAGATCGATTATCTGCCCGCTGACACCATCGGTGATCGTAATATTCTGGCCCACACGGTCCCCTCGCGACCGACGGGCAGACAAACTTCGATTACCCGGCTTAGTAATTACCAAGAAGGAGAGCACGTATGAAACGTTATTGCATGGCAGCCCTTGTGATCGGTATGTTTTCCGGCTTCCACAGTGTGGGCCAGGCAGCGACTGAGCCAGTTCGTCCAGGTACGATTCAGCTCGCCGAGAATATGGAAGCAGGGCTACCCAGTGGCAAGCAATGTACGGTCGTGGGGGTGGCGGGTATGCCTGCACCCTACAACATGTCAAACACCAACTGTAAGAATGATACGATTAGCTACTTCAAATTCAATAATGTACCCTCAACGACAACGGTGACGTTTAAGTCCGATGGCTGCAACGATAGTAACTATGACTGGAGGTTTGTCGTTAAAACAACAAAACAACCGACTACCACGGGTTGGATGAGTATCGAAGAGCTCAATGCGCATCGTGAAGGCGACCCGGTGACAGCGGGATTGGAGCTTATTAAGCATGTCTATAATCATGGCAATATCAAAGGCAAGCTATCTTGTGTGGTCATTCGTGTGCCGGCGGGCGAAGTAGGGTCTAGTGCGCGTAAATAGTCTCGATTCTTTGATGGAGCCAAGTGATGAGCACATCCACTTCAGTGCATTCCAATGCCTTTAATTTTTCTTCCTATATAGAAAGCGGCGTTGATCCTCGCACCGGGCAATACACCGTGTCGATCAGGCTGCCCGAACTGCAAGGCAATGATTTGCAAGGCCCAGGTTTCGAGCTGGCCTTGTTCTACAGCCCGTTGAATGGCGAGGACTCTGGATTCGGCAAGGGCTGGAACCTGCAACTGACACAAGTACGCAAGCACATCGTGACGCTGAGCAGTGGTGAAACGTACAAGATTACCGGTAAGTCTTCGGTTACCGGGCGGCTGGAAATGAAAGAACAGAAGCTGCGGCAGTTCGATCTGTATGAGGATCCCCCTGGGCCCGGTGGGGCCGCACGTTTTCGCGTGGAGCACCGCTCAGGGTTGGTCGAGGTGCTGGAAGTGATGGGCTCGGGAGAGGGCGAGGTCGCCTTGCCCGTGGAGCTGCATTCACCGCTGGGGCACAGGTTGCACCTGAGTTACCTGCCCTTCGGCCAGGGTCACATGCGTTTGAGCGAGGTCCAGGATGAAAGTGACGTGCTGCTGAGGCTGCAACGCAGCGACAATAGCCGTGTCGAACTGCTTTGCTACCCTTCCGGTGGTGATGATGGTGGCCCGCTGGCCCGGTATGCGATGACGTTGAGTGAAAGCGACAACCGGGTCAGTGAGATCATCCTGCCCACGGCCAACCAGGCCCGTTGGCGCTTCACTTATGAGGACGTGTTGGGGTACTTGTGCGTACGTGAATGCACAACACCCTATGGTGGGGTGGAGCGCGTGTTCTACCAGGACGCCGGGCATAAGTTCCCAAGCAGCGCAGCACGTGACAAAAATCTGCCCAGGGTTACCCGCCATGAAATCGATCCACGCTTTGGTCAGGCGGCGAAAGTGGTGCGGTATGAATACCCCGGCACGCACAACTTCATCGGCGGTGGCAGCAGCATCTCGTGGTCTGACGATGGCCTGGACAATCTCTATAAGGTGCCGGAGGACTATACCTACAAGTCGATTCAGATACAGGAAGTGCGGAGGCAGTCGGTGCGTACGATCACGCGTACATTCAACCGCTTCCATTTGCTTACCGAGCAGGCCACCGCTCAGGGTGACAAGCTGTTGCAAGCCTTCACCCGTTACGCTGACAACGCTGGCAACTTCGAGAGCCAGGAGCCTTATTTCCAGCTGCCCCATGACGAAACCCAGCGTTGGTCGCTGATCAGCAACCCCTCCCGGCAGCGAGAAGAAAAGCGAGTCACCCGCTATGATAGCCACGGCAACGTGTTGACTCGCCTGTTGCCGAATCAGGTACTGGAAACCAATGTCTGGTACTCGGCCGAGGAGGAGGGTGATGAGCACGGTTTCGTGCGCAACCTGAAGACCCGGACCGTGCAACCCGCAGCGACAGGACACGGGGCGGCCGCCACCTTGACCCAGGCGTTCCAGTACCGGGCGCTGACCCCGTTGGGTAGCTACCTGAAGCAGTCCTGGCGCTTGCTGGAAAGCGAGACCCTGAGCGAATCAGGTAGCGCGCCTGGTACGTTCCTGGAAAAAATCAGCAAGCTTTACCAGGAGAAATCGGCCGAGCGCTTCAGCTATGGGCGAGTCAGGCAGCAAACTGTCAGTTACCCCGGTGTCGATGGAGGCAGCCCGTTCGACACCCTGACCCATTATGGCTACTCCCTGCCGGACGATGAGCGTGCACTGCAGACGGTGGAAAAGCTGGTGGGTGTTGACGGTGAGTCCAAGACCATCACCTTGCGACATGCCCTGGACACGGGCGAGCCGCTGCTCAACCTGGACGACAACGGTGTCGAAATCCGCTACTACTACGACGCCTTGCGTCGGGTAACACGCGAGGTCGTGGCGCCAGGCAAGCCTTTCGAAGCGGAACGCAATTACAAGTACTTCCTCTGCGCATACGACAACGAGCAGGCCCAGCAATGGGCCTATGACTGAAGCAAGTCGAGACGCACACACTGCTCGACGGGCTCAGCCGACCCATCTTCGAAGAACGCGCAGACAAGGACAGCGCGACGTATGCTGGTGCTTTGAGGCCTATCTATCGCGCACGTTACGACGAACTGGACCAGCTGGTCGAGGAAACCGAAATCGACTGGCTGGGTGATGGTTTGCTGGAATTGACCAGCCACATCAGTTACGACGACTGGGGCCAGAGGTACGCTGTCCTGAATCCGGATGGCACGACTCAAGTCGAGGAAATCGACCAGGTGGCGAGCACGGACGGTCCGGTGCATCGCGCCTGGCGTGAGGTGGAGCACTCACGGGTCAGCGGCATCACCGAGACGTGGTACAACCTGTTCGAGAAGCCGGTGCGGGTCGAGCGATTTGCCCTGGATGGAAGCACCAGTATCAGCTTGCAGGTCAATGACTACGATGGGCTTGGCCGGTTGAGCAGGGAAGCCCAAGGAAGCGGTACAGGCCAGCGTGTGGTTGAGTATCGTTACGACGCTTTCGACCGTGTCCGTGAGGAACGGCTGGCCGATCGAGTCAACACGGTCTATCGCACCTATGCCGGGCACAGTCGCAATGACCTGCCAGTCAGCATCAAGGTGGGGAATACCGAAAGTGCCGCCGTGTTGTTGGGCGAACAGGTGTTCGATGGCCTTGAGCGGCGAACCGTGGCCAAAACCGGAGGGCGAGAGCAGACATTCGAATATGACCCAGGTGAGCGGCAACCGCATTGGGTGAAGGCGCCGGATGGTACCCGGATCGAGTACCAGTACCGGCCAGCGTTGGGTGAAGAGCCCGTCCTTCGGGTCCTCTCTGGCAAGGAAGCGAAATACGAGTATGACCTGAAAAATGCCAGGCTTACCCATTGCGAAGAGCCTGGGGATGACGAGAATTCCGGTTACACATTGGACCGTAGCCATTTCCTGAGCAACGGCGAGGTCAAGCGCGAGTCGCGAACGGTGGATGGTGAAGCGTTCAGCATGACTTACGACTACAGTTTTCGCAGTCGCTTGCGTGCCTATGTGGATGTGCTGGGGCAGACACAGCTCTACGATTTCGACGATGTCGGGCGCCTGGAAAAAACCACGCTGCACGCGCCTGAGCCCAAAAGGACTCGCTACCGGCTGCAGCGTGCGCCTGCCAGGCAACTGCTGCTGCTGGAGTCGACGTTCGGGTATGACCGCCAAGGACGCATGGCGTCCATTACCACCACCGATGCCAGCACCGGGCATGCTTTGGCAACTCTGCTCAAGTACGATGAATTCGACAGGGAGATCCTGCGGACCTTCGATTTTGGTGACACCGTGCAAACGTTGGCACAGGACTATGATGAGTTCGATTGTTTGAAGTCCCGCATTCTGAAAGAGCGCCCGAAGGGCAGCGACGAAAGCCAGGCCACGCTGTTGCGGCATGAGACTTACCAGTACGATCGGCGCGGGCGGCTGCAGATATACACCTGTGAGGGCCCTGAAGCGCCCGTGGACCCCTCCGGTCAAACCATTGCCAGGCAGATATTCGGCTTCGATGGCCTGGACAACATCCTCTCGGTGATCACCTACAGACCGGACGGGTCGTGGCAGCGGACCTTGTACGAATTCAAGAATAGCGATCCGGCACAAATGAGCCGGATCATTCCACCTGAAGCGCTACTGGAGACCTATGACGTCGATCACGACCTGGAGGAGTTGTTCAAGATCGTCAAATACGATCCGCAGCTGGCTATCGATTTGCAGTACGACGGCAATGGCAACCTGATCAGTGATGAGCAGGGGCGGGTACTGACGTATGACGGGCTCAACCGTTTGCTCAGGGTCGAGACCCCGGACGGTGAACGCTGTCGCTACAACTATGACCCAGAGAACATTCTGTCCGGCACGGCCCCTGGCTAAGGGCACGGGGGGGCGACGAGGCCGGTATAGGGACCGGCCTCGTCGCATTCAGCGGTAGCGAATGGTGAAGTTCAAGGCACCCTTGGCCAAGCCCGGGCGCAGGCTGCTGTTGGGTTCTGTCTGGTAGAAGCGAGCCTGAAAATTCAAAGGCACGTTATTGCTTGTCAGGGGTACCAGGTCGATCTCTTTGTTCAGGGGCATCGAGACCCCGTTGTACAGCATCTGAATACCTATGCCACGGGCTGCGGAGTCGTCGGTCAGGCTGAACACGTTTTCATCCGCAGGGCCAATCGGTCGAGAACCATTGATGCCATCGAGTTCGATGGTAGCGAGGGTCTCGTTACCCGGGTCAGGGTCCACCTGGCAGTTGCTCAAGCGGACCTGGAATGCTGCAGGGGGCGTGGTGAAGCCTGGGCCGGTGAAGTCGTTGACGCTCCATTCGCCGAGGTCCACCGGGTTGGCACTGACGTCTGCTGAAGCATCGCACTGGGTCTGGATGACCATTGCCCTGAGGGTGTATTCCAGAACTTTGCCAAAGCCTCCCCAGTCCAGATGGCCGGTCACCAGTACGCCATCCAGCTGATGCTCGCCGGGCGGCAGATCGCCGGTCTTGACCAGCGTGATCCTGTGCCTGAACGTGGCTAGCGTGGCCGGGCCCAACTGGGTCTGCTCGTAATAGGCCGTGAACGGCACCCTGGGCGGCCTGCTGTCGGGGATGAACTGGTCGGTGCCACCGAGAAAGGGGTGCAGCAACTCTACGATCGCACCGATGCCAGGGATGTTGGTCCTGAGGACGGGTGCGTCGAGGAAGCGCCCATCAACCGCAGGCAGGGGAGGATGTACCCCGCGGGCGGCCTGGAAGTTGAAATTTATCCGCTCGCCGTAGGTCCGGCACAGGAGGGCAAGGTTGTTCTGGTCGAGAGTGGCTTCGAACAGCTCTGGGGTGCCGATCGTTGTGCCGATCCGCGCATCGCGTGGCACATAAAGGGTGTTCAGGTCGCGGACATGGACCTTGAGGTTTGCGCTGGTCAGCTGTTCGAACTCGCAGCGGGTCTGGTCTACCGGCATGGCCATGGCGTTTGCAGCCGGCCATGCCAGAGTGGCGAGCAGCGCCTGGAAAAGGGTCTTGTTGATGTTTTTCATGGGGGTCCTGAAAGACGCGGTACGGCCGTGGGTAAGGCTGCACCGCGTGAAGGTTGCTAGATACAGGTCAGGGTTTGCTGGCGATAGCCGTCGACGACGGGAGCGTCCAGTTCATCGAGATGCACCTGGCAGCCGGCGTTGGGCTGTTCGCCCCAACTCACCTGCAGCGGTTGCTCCTGGCTGGGGTTGGTGAGCATTACCAGGCCCGCCTGCCCGACCATGCCCAGTTGGGTACCGTTCTCGGCCAGCACCTGGGCCCCAAAGGGCAGCGGTTGACCCTGGGTATCGTGCAGGGTCAGTACAAGGCGTGAAACGCGGCGTGCCTCGAAGCGGTGCTTGACCACTGCACCCTGGCGAGGCACTACCTGGGCGATGCCGTTGTCGATTTCCACATCAGGATCGAGACGGTCGGTTTCCAGGACGACCGAATTGGTCCGGTACGGTTGCAGGTAGGGCAAAAGTGCATAACCGCGTGAATTGGTGCGCGTACCCGTTGCGTTTTGCAGGCCCACATTGGCCACGCCAGGGACTTCGATCAAGGCCGCGGTATCTCCCAGGTATCGGCCGAACTCCAGCCCGTCAGCATGCAGCAGCACCGCGCCACTGGCATTCAATGACAGGCTGCGGTAGTTGTCGGCTTCGGTATAGCCAGCACTCACGCTGGCATAGGGGGCCTGATGGCCGAGCGACAGTGCCGCTGTCTTGCGGGCGTGTTCATCACGGCTCAGGCTGGTGCTGTAGCTCAGCGCGCGCGCGCTGTCGCTGCCGCTGAGCGTGGCACGCTGGCTGTAGCCGTTGGCGTTGTGCTGCAGGTCGAAGGTCGCATTGGCGCGGTGACCGAAATGCAAGGGTATCGTCACGCTCAGGCCGAACTGACGATCACTGCCGTAACGGTCGGTCAACGATTGTGAGGCGAAGAGGTTGTAGCCTACACCCCGATGCTGGGTATTGAAGTTGAACTGGTATTGCCGTTGGGTGGCATTGCTGCGCCAGTAGTCCTGTTGCGACAGCGTCAGGGTCAGCGAGCTGGTCCTGCCCAGGCTCTGGTGGACCGAGGCCTCCAGGCGGCTGCGGCGACTGCCGCTGAACGTAGTGTCCTGGCTGCGCTGGCGCACCACTTCATCGAAGTCACGGTAGCCTTGGGTCGAATAGCGATATCCGGCAAAGCGCAGGTTGGTTTGGGTGGTGAAGGCCTTGGCATACTTGAGGGCGTAACTGGAACCCTGCACCTCGCGCTCATGGGCATTGTCGATTGCGCTGGACGCCTGCGTTACATCGAAGGCCACTGCGCCCAAGTGGCCCAGGTCCTTGCTAAACCCCAGGTTGCCCGCGCGGTAGAATTCGCTGGCCATCAAGCCGCCGTAAACGGTGGTGTCCCAGTAGGAGCCTACGGCCAGCGTGCCTTGCCAGAGCAGCGGGGTCTCGAGGTCGCTGGAGGGGTTGTAGCGCCCGACCGTGGCACTGTAACGCCATACGCCTGGGCGCAGCAGATTGCTCATGGTCGAGTACGGCTGGATGAAGCGGCGGACCTGGCCATCGGCCTCGGTCACGACGACTTCCAGCTCGCCGCTGCCTGCGGTACTCAGGTCGTCGATGGCGTAGGGGCCGGCGCTGACGTACGTCGAGTAGATCGGATAACCATGCTGCCAGATCTCGACTTTCGCCCGGCTCTGGGCCACGCCGCGAATGATCGGGGCATAACCGCGCTGGTTGTCGGCCAGCATGCCCATGTCCGAGGCCACGCGCACGCCTGATATCGGCACCGAACGGAACACGTCCCTGTCCGTGAAGGTTTCGCCAATCGTCAGATTGGCGAGGGTACCCGGTATATCGCGCTGTGCGTAGGTCTGTGCCCGGGTCCATTCAGTCTTGCCCTGGCTGCCCTGGCGCCAGGACTGGGTACTGCGCAGGCGCCATTCGCCCAGGTTGATACCACTGTTCAGGTACAGGTCGTTGCTGGTGTAACGGCCAGAGGAGCGGTTGCGGCCGTTCAGGGTGGAGGCCTGATAGTTGATGAAAGCGGCATTGATACCACTGTCCCAGCGGGAAGGGTCGACCTGGTTAGCGGTGTTCCGGCGCATGGAGATCTGCGGAATCGAGATGGCCAGGTGCAGCTCCGTAGGGGTGAAGACGATTTGTGCACCAGGAACGACAGTCAGCAAGTCCAGGCAGGCACTCGCCTGATCCTCTGGATTGGCCAGTGCGTCCAGGCGCATTCCCCATTCGCCAAGCAGCCTGGCTGGCAGGCATGGCTGCAGCTCACCGTCCGGGCCTGGCTGGAAATCCAGCTCATGCTGGCCGGCAGGTTCAAGATTGACCTGTACCTCTACCCGGTAGCGGCCAGGCGCGAGCCCCTGATCGCTGGTCAACATGCTCAGCGACCAGGCACTCGCTGCTTGCGGTTGGCCAGGCACCTGGCGCAGGAAGCCGCTCTGGAACCCGGAGTCTGCCTGGGAGTAGGGCGCTGAGAGCAAGGTGGAGCTACCCAGCAGGCACAGCAATGCGCTGCGCTGGCGGCGCATAGTGCGCCAGCGTAGTGGGGGGAGGACCATGATGACGATTCCTGTTTGCGTGCGAGGCAGGCCCTAGTTGGCCAGTTGAATAGGCGCGCTCAGCGGTTCGGTGAAGCCACCGTAGTCATTGACGATGGAAAAACGGGCCTGCAGGCTGGAGGCGCGAGTGATGCCGGTCAGCGGGTAGGTTTTTTCGCCAAAGGGTTCCAGCATGGCGGTGTTTTTCAAGGTGTGTTGCTGGCCTTGGCCCTTCACCTCCAGGCGGTTGAAGGTGATGTGGAAAGGCGATGGGTTCTTGACCACCAACTGCTCCACCCCGTTACGTACGCTCAAGGAAAACGTCAGCGAGTTCAGGTGATCGGTCGGCGTACCCTTGAGTGTGGGCGGCCGATAGAACAGTTTGATGCGTGTGCGCAAGGCGATGTTGAGTTGATTGCCAGTGTCGCTGCTGACTTGCGGAATCTCCTGCACGTTGAAGAAGAACAGCGACTCGCGGTCGTGTGGCAGTGTATTGGGCAGTCCAATTATTTTTAGAAGTTGTTCACTGTTCGGGTTGATCTTGAACAGCGGTGGGGACGTTGCAAAGGGTACGCTGGTCGTATTGTCGTCGGCGTCCGTATTTATCCACGCCTGCACGGCATAGATGCTTTTCGATGGGTTTCGAACAACGACGGATGTACTGCGTTTGTCGCCGTTGAAAACGAGGCGCGTGTTGTTTAATGTCAAGGCGGCATGACTGTTTACCGAGAGGGTAAGCATCAATAAGGTCAGGCAGACGCAAACAACGACGCGGGCGGGTATCGTGAATGTTGACGGATTGGTCATCGGGTAACTCGCTGCATCCAGACGCACAACTACGCCTGGATGGTTTAACCGTGCAAGGACTGCACAGAATTTATGCGTAATTATTGATAGTCGACGGTGTAACGAACCTGGGCGGATGCAAGGCCGTGCGTCACGGTGCTGGCAGTGGAACGGTAGTAGGCGTCGAACCGGAGGTCGGTTGGGCCTGTCGCGTTGAGTGGGTAATCAACCGAGGTTCCACCGGGTTTGATCGATGCCTTGGACTTGTCCCTGATCACAATCGAGATGTTTTCTGCCGTGCCGGCACTGTTACCAATGCTGAAATAGTCGCCGCTGGCATCAGCGGCACCGTCAAACTTCACGAAGGCATTGTCTTCGCTGATGCTGCAGACTGTTTTGTCGGGTACGCGGATGTTAAAAGATGCGCCACGGACTTCAACGTTGGCAGCGGGGAATCGCCCCATGGGAATTTCGCCCATGGCGACGCGGTCACTGACATTGCCGTCACCGGGATTGACGATCTCGATAGGACACGTTTCGGGCGTGATGCGGCCTTCAAAGAATATCGAGCCGGAAGCGAATGCAGCATTGCTTGCCAGGCCAGTAAGCAGGCCGAGGGATAGAACTAAGGACTTCTTCATGACATAACCTGATTGGGTAAATGGGTCAAGTTTCAGTGCGGGGGTGGGCTGGGTCTTTCCCGTTTCCCGTTTTCGCCCCGGCGCTGATTCTATTTGTCATGAGATTTATCGGGCTGTAGGAATAAGCCGGACAACTTTGCGATCTTTCGCTTTGTTACAAGATCTTGAGGTGTAGGCTTCCACAGGTGCCCTGGCGTTACCAGGGCACCTGAAATCAGGTTAATGGGTACTGCTTGGGCCACTCTGGCTCAGCAGTTGCTTTTCCAGGTTCCAGTCGAATGGCTCTGCGTTCAACTCGGCCTCGTGGCGACGCTCTTCAAGCTGCTGATAAAGCGCCAGCTCCTCGTCTGGCATGAAGTGCAGGCAATCGCCAGCGAAGAACCACAGCAAGTCACGCGGCACCAGATGAGCGATCTGCGGGTAACGCTGGATCACCTGACACATCAGGTCCTGGCCCAGGTACTGGCTCTCAAGCGGATCCTGCGGCAATAGCGTCAGCAGTTCGTCGAAGCGTTCGAGGAACAGGGCGTGGCTTTCTTCTGGCACCTGCTCTGCTTCACCCAGCGCCACCAGAATGGTGCGCAGGTGCTGGAGCAGTTGCAGGTGATATTCCAGGTAGGGGTTGGCCATGGAATGGGTCCTCGGTATGGCTGAAACGGGGGGCGGAGTATACGCCGCCCCCCGTTTCTCGCGAAGGGTCAGCGCACCTTGCCCGGTACGGCGAGCAACTGCGCCTTGTCGAAGGCATCGACATCGATCACCTTGCGCCGAGCCTGTTCGGCCTCGTGCAGCCGCTGGCCATCGTCGGGTTGCAGCACGCCTGCCTTGACGGCGGCGTCGATACCGGACTGGCCGGGGGCTGGCTGGACTTTGCCTTCCTTGACGGCTTGGTACAGGGCCTTGCTCAACTGTGCCGTGTCTTCGAGCAGGTCACTGGCCCGTTGCAGATCCGCGACCGGGTCGTGTTCTGCCTGTGGGCGGTAGCAGCCGGCCAGCAGTTCCTCCAGTGCCGGATCGCCCTTGCGCCGGCCGATCAGCTCGGCCACCTCGGCATCCAGTTCATCACCGGGGCCCTTATGGCGGCGGCCGAAGGGGAACACCAGTACCCGCAGCGCGCAGCCGACGAAGCGGTTGGGGAAATTGTCGAGCAGGCGGTCCAGCGCACGCTCCGTCTGGCCCAGGCTTTCTTCCATGGCCCAGCGCAGCAGCGGCTGCAGGTATTCGGGCGAGCCCTGGTCGTGATAGCGCTTCAGGGCAGCGCTGGCGAGGTACAGATAGCTCAGCACATCGCCAAGCCGGGCGCTGAGGCGCTCGCGGCGCTTGAGCGCCCCACCCAGCAGCATCATCGAAAGGTCGGCCATCATGGCAAACGCCGCCGCCTGGCGGTTCAGGGCGCGGAAGTAGCCTTGGCTCAGGGCATCGCCCGGCACCCGCTCAAAGCGACCCAGCCCCAGGCCGTAGACCAAGGTACTGGCCGCATTGCCGGCGGCGAACAGGATGTGTTTCATCAGCAGGTCATCGAATTCCTTGAGTGCCTGATCGTGGTCTTCACGCCCGGCCAATGCCATTTCCTTGAGCACGAACGGATGGCAGCGAATGGCGCCCTGGCCGAAGATCATCAGGTTGCGCGAAAGGATGTTGGCACCTTCGACCGTGATGAAGATCGGCGCACCTTGCCAGTTGCGGCCCAGGTAGTTGTTCGGGCCCATGATGATGCCCTTGCCACCGTGCACGTCCATGGCGTGCTGGATGCACTCGCGGCCACGCTCGGTCAGGTGGTACTTGAGGATCGCCGACAGCACCGAGGGCTTTTCGCCCAGGTCCACGGCCTTGGCGGTCAGCAGGCGGGCACTGTCCATCAGCCAGGCGTTGCCGCCAATGCGTGCCAGCGATTCCTGGATGCCTTCGAAGGCCGCCAATGGCACGTTGAACTGCTCGCGGATATTGGCGTACTGGCCGGTCACCAGGCTGGTGTACTTGGCGGCACCGGTGCCGACCGCCGGCAGTGAGATGGAGCGGCCCACCGACAGGCAGTTCATCAACATCATCCAGCCCTTGCCGAGCATGGCCTGGCCACCGATCAGGAAGTCCAGCGGTACGAACACGTCTTTGCCGCTGTTGGGGCCGTTCATGAAGGCGGCGCCCAGCGGCAGGTGGCGTTTGCCGATCTCGACGCCGGGCGTGTCGGTGGGGATCAGGGCCAGGCTGATGCCGAGCTCCTCCTGTTCGCCCAACAGATGGTCGGGGTCGTAGGCTTTGAAGGCCAGGCCCAGCAGGGTGGCGACCGGGCCGAGGGTGATGTAGCGCTTTTCCCAGTTCAGGCGCAGGCCGATCACTTCTTCGCCTTGCCACTGGCCTTTGCAGATGATGCCGGTGTCGGGCATGGCGCCAGCGTCCGAACCGGCCAGCGGCCCGGTGAGGGCGAAACAGGGGATTTCCTCGCCACGGGCCAGGCGCGGCAGGTAGCGGTTGCGTTGTTCGTCGGTGCCGTAGTGCAGCAGCAGTTCGGCAGGGCCCAGGGAGTTGGGCACCATCACCGTGGAGGCCAGGTCGCCGCTCCGGGTGGCCAGCTTCATCGCCACCTGGGAGTGGGCGTAGGCGGAGAAGCCCTTGCCGCCGTATTCCTTGGGGATGATCAGGGCGAAAAAGCCATGTTGCTTGATATGTGCCCAGGCTTCGGGCGGCAGGTCCAGATCCTGGCCAATCTGCCAGTCGCTGACCATGGCGCACAGTGCTTCGGTCGGGCCATCGATGAAGGCCTGTTCTTCTTCGGTCAGTTTCGGTGCCGGGTAGGCCAGCAAGGTGCGCCAGTCGGGGCGGCCACTGAACAGTTCGCCGTCCCACCACACGGTACCGGCGTCGATGGCTTCGCGCTCGGTCTGCGACATGGGTGGCAGGGTGCGCTGGAACCAGCGGAATACCGGGGCGGTAAAGACTTTGCGTCGCCACTGCGGGAGCGCAACCAGGGCGATCTTCAGGGCCAGCACCACCCAGATCAGCGCCAGCAGCCAGCCGGGGGCACTGCTGAAAATGCCCATCAACAGCACATAGGCCGCCACGATGCTGAGAATCTGCAAGGGCGCCAGGCGCCGGTGCGTGAGGTACGCCGCGCCGATCACCAGCACCACCAACCACAACAGCAACATAATCGGTCCTCCTTGGAACCAGGGGCTTGAGCCATCCCAGACAGCTTAGACGCAATGCTGTGAACGGCATGTTCAGAACAGTGACAGGGTGTGGCGGTGGGAGTTTCAGTTCATGTGTTCGCCTGTACCGGCCTATTCGCGGGTAAACCCGCTCCTACAACGGAAGGTGGCGATGGCAGCGATTGGCGAATGTGGGGCGGCCGCGATGGTGAATGGCTGGCAGGCTCGGCCTATGTGTGGGTAAAAACCACGCAGGAATACCGGTGACTTGAAGACGGTGGTGAGCCTGTGGGAGCGGGCTTGCCCGCGAAGAGGCCCGTACAGGCGGCGAAGGTCTGGAGTAGACTGTGCCACCTCCGCACTCAAAAGGATGTTGCCATGCTGAAGATCTGGGGCCGCAAGAATTCGAGCAATGTGCGCAAGGCGCTGTGGATCGCCCACGAGCTGGGCCTGGACTTCGAGTCCATCGACGCCGGCGGCGCCTTCGGCGTGGTCAACGAGCCGCACTACCGCGCCCGCAACCCCAACGGCCTGGTGCCGATGCTCGAAGACGGCGACCTGACTTTGTGGGAATCCAACACCATCGTTCGCTACCTGTGCGCGGAGTACGGCACGGAGCAGGGCTGGTATCTGGCAGACCCACGGCAGCGCGCCCTGGCCGACAAATGGATGGACTGGACTACATCGTCCTTCGCCGCACCCTTCCGCCCGCTGTTCTGGGGCCTGCTGCGCACGCCGGAAGACCAGCGCGACTGGGTGGCGATCAACGCCGCGCACAAGCAGTGCGCGCAATTACTGGCCATTGCCGACGAAACCCTGGCCAATCAGCCGTACCTGTCCGGTGACCAGATCGGCATGGGCGACATCCCACTGGGTAGCTTCATCTATGCCTGGTTCGAACTGCCCATCGAGCGCCCGGACATGTACCACCTTCAAGCCTGGTATGAACGCCTGAAGCAACGCCCGGCCTACCAGGCCGCCGTGATGACCGCGCTCACTTGAACCCGCTTCGATAGTCATTATCAATAGATGTGACTGTACTTGTGCAGCCTGGCCTTGCACCATGGCTGCACTCACTGCGCCAGTGACTTTACCTGGCGTGTCCTGCACCTTTTTCTTCGGTAAGTGACCCGCTATGAGTTCCGCCCTGTCCATCCGACAGCTGACCAAGACCTACGGCAATGGCTTTCAGGCCCTCAAAGGCATCGACCTCGATGTTGCCGAAGGCGACTTCTTCGCCTTGCTCGGCCCCAACGGCGCCGGCAAATCCACCACCATCGGCATTCTCTCGACCCTGGTGAACAAGACCAGCGGCACAGTGAACGTGTTCGGTCACGACCTGGACCGCGAGCCCTCCGCGCTCAAGCGTTGCCTGGGCGTGGTGCCGCAAGAGTTCAACTTCAACCAGTTCGAAAAGACCTTCGACATCGTCGTGACCCAGGCCGGGTACTACGGCATCCCGCCCAAGCTGGCCAAGGAGCGCGCCGAGCAGTACCTGACTCAGCTGGGCCTGTGGGACAAACGTGATGTGCAGTCGCGTTCGTTGTCCGGCGGCATGAAGCGGCGCCTGATGATTGCCCGCGCATTGATCCACGAACCGCGCCTGCTGATCCTGGACGAACCCACCGCCGGGGTGGATATCGAGCTGCGCCGCTCGATGTGGAGCTTCCTCACCGAGCTGAACCAGAAGGGCATCACCATCATCCTCACCACCCACTATCTGGAAGAGGCTGAGCAGCTGTGCCGTAACATCGGCATCATCGACCATGGCACCATCGTCGAGAACACCAGCATGCGCCAGTTGCTGGGCAAGCTGCATGTCGAAACCTTCGTGCTCGACCTCAAGCAGGACCTGGCCGCGGCGCCGGTACTGCAGGGCTACCCGTGCCGGCTGCTGACCCCGCATACCCTGGAAGTGCAGGTGGAGAAGGACATCGGCATCACCGCGCTGTTCGGCCAGCTGGCGCTGCAGAACATCGAAGTGCAGAGCCTGCGCAACAAGACCAACCGACTCGAGGAGCTGTTCGTGTCCCTGGTGGAAAAAAACCTGTCGAAGGTGGCCGTATGAGTGTGGAACTGCGCACCAACTGGGTCGCCCTGAACACCATCGTCTACCGCGAAGTGCGGCGCTTCCTGCGCATCTGGCCGCAGACGTTGCTGCCGCCAGCGATCACCATGGTCCTGTACTTCGTCATCTTCGGTAACCTGATTGGCCGGCAGATCGGCGACATGGGTGGCTTCACCTACATGCAGTACATCGTGCCGGGGCTGATCATGATGTCGGTGATCACCAACTCCTACGGCAACGTGGTGTCGAGCTTTTTCGGCAGCAAGTTCCAGCGCTCGATCGAAGAGCTGATGGTGTCGCCGGTGTCGCCGCACACCATTCTCGTCGGCTATGTGCTGGGTGGGGTGCTGCGTGGTTTGGCGGTGGGTGTGATCGTGACCATCCTGTCGATGTTCTTCACCGACCTGCAGGTGCACCACCTGGGCGTGACCGTGGCGGTGGTGCTGCTGACGGCCACCATCTTTTCGCTGCTTGGCTTCGTCAACGCAGTGTTCGCGCGCAACTTCGACGATATCTCGATCATCCCGACCTTCGTGCTGACGCCGCTGACCTACCTGGGCGGGGTGTTCTACTCGATCAACCTGCTGCCGCCGTTCTGGCAGACCGTGTCGTTGGCCAACCCGGTGCTGCACATGGTCAACTCGTTCCGCTACGGCATTCTAGGGGTGTCGGATATCAGCATTGGCACGGCGATCACCTTCATGCTGGTGGCCACTGCGGTGCTCTACGTTGTTTGCGTTCGCTTGCTGGTCAGCGGCCGCGGCATGCGGGCCTGAAGCCTTGCACCGGCATTGGCGACGACGCCACTGCCGGCCCACCCACCAGCGCCAGTAGAACATGGTGGTGAAGTAGGCAAGGATGCCCAGCACCACGCCGCACACCACCGAGCCGAGCAGGAAGGGTTGCCACAGCGTCGACAGCTGGTCGGTGATCCACTGGAAGGTCAGCTCGTCGGGCAGGGTGCGCGGCGGTACCTGCATCAGCCAGGCACCGGTCATGTAGGTGACGAAGAACACCGGCGGCATGGTCAGCGGGTTGGTCAGCCACACCAGGCTGACGGCGACCGGCAGGTTGCCGCGCACCGGGATCGCCAGGGCCGCCGCCAGCAGCATCTGCATCGGGATGGGAATAAGCGCCGCGAACAGGCCCACACCCATGGCTCTGGCCACCGAATGGCGGTTCAGGTGCCAGAGGTTGGGATCGTGCAGCAACTTGCCGAAAAAGCGTAAGGACTTGTGTTCCCGAATGCTGGTCGGGTCCGGCATGTAGCGTTTGAAAAGTCGGCGCGGCATGTAGGCTCCCGGAGCGTTGACCCTGGCAGTATGCCCTTAATCCTGCTCCGACTCGTTTAGAGTTTGTGACAATTGTTGAGCAAGCGTTGCCGGCAATTGAGCTATGCCTCAGGAGGTGATTCGCCTTCTGGAGCTCTACCTCATGCGCACAGGGATGTTTGCGCTCGCGCTCGGGCTGTTGTGCCTGGGCTTTCTGCCCGCATTGCCATCGGTCGGATGGTTGATAACCCTGGCAGCCTGCGCTGTCGGCAGCCTGTTTACCCGGGTCTGGCCGCTGGGTTGGTTTCTGCTGGGCTTGTGTTGGGCGTGCGGGTCTGCTCAGCAGGCCCTTGATGATCGTCTGGCTGCCGGCCTGGAGGGGCGCACCTTGTGGCTGGAGGGGCGGGTGGCGGGTTTGCCGGCCCGCACTGCACACGGTGTGCGTTTCGAGCTGGAAGCGCCACGCTCGCGGCGGGCCGAACTGCCTCAGCGCCTGCAGCTGAGCTGGTTCGACGGCGCGCCGCTGCGGGCGGGCGAGCAGTGGCGGCTGGCCGTGACCTTGCAGCGCCCGAACGGGCTGCTGAACCCGCATGGGCCCGACCGTGAAGCGCAGTTGCTGGCGCGACGGGTGGGGGCTACGGGTACGGTCAAGGCGGGGCAGTTGCTGGCGCCAGTCGCCGGTGGTTGGCGCGATGCGCTGCGTCAGCGCTTGCTGATGGTCGAAGCCAATGGCCGGCAGGCAGCGCTGGTGGCACTGGTGCTTGGCGACGGTGCGGGCCTGGCCCGTGAGGACTGGCAGACGTTGCAGGCCACCGGCACGGTGCACCTGTTGGTGATTTCCGGCCAGCACATCGGCCTGGTCGCCGGTTTGCTCTATGGCCTGGTCGCCGGGCTGGCGCGTTGGGGGCTATGGCCGGCAAGGCTACCGTGGTTACCCTGGGCCTGCGGCCTGGCCATGGCCGCAGCGCTGGCCTACGGGTGGCTGGCTGGCGGTGGGGTGCCAGTGCAGCGGGCCTGCCTGATGCTGGCCGTGGTGTTGCTCTGGCGTCTGCGCTTTCGCCACCTTGGCGCGTTTTTTCCGTTGCTGCTTGCACTGGTCGCCGTGCTTGTCTTCGAGCCACTGGCGGCGTTGCTGCCTGGGTTCTGGCTGTCGTTCGCCGCCGTGGCCACGCTCATCTACTGCTTCAGTGCCCGGTTGGGTGGTTGGCGGCCCTGGCAGGCCTGGACACGAGCGCAATGGGTGATCGCTGTCGGCTTGCTGCCGGTGTTGCTGGCCACCGGCTTGCCGGTGAGCCTCAGTGCGCCGCTGGCCAACCTTGTGGCGGTGCCGTGGGTCAGCCTGGCGGTCTTGCCGTTGGCGTTGCTGGGCACGCTGATGTTGCCGCTGGCGGGTGTTGGCGAGGCGTTGCTCTGGCTGGCAGGTGGCCTGCTGGATGTGCTGTTCCGTGGGCTGGCGCTGGTGGCGCAGCAGCGCCCGGCATGGGTCCCGCCGGCCCTGCCGTTGTGGGCCTGGCTGCTGGTATGTCTGGGTGTGCTGTTGGTTTTGCTGCCCCGTGGTGTGCCGCTGCGCGGGTTGGGAGGGGTAATGCTGCTGGCGCTGTGGGTGCCCCGGGAGCCGGTGCCGTTCGGCCAGGTCGAGGTCTGGCAGCTGGATGTTGGCCAGGGGCTGGCGGTGCTCTTGCGTACGCGGCATCACAGCCTGCTCTACGATGCCGGGCCGGCCAGGGGGGAAAGCGACTTGGGGGAGCGAGTGGTGCTGCCAACCTTGCGCAAGCTGGGGGTGGGCGGCCTTGACGTGATGGTGATCAGCCATGCACATGCCGATCATGCGGGCGGGGCCGTGGCCATTGCGCGTGGTTTGCCGATCAAGCGGATAATCGGTGGGGAAGCGCTGGTTGATGTTCCGTTGCAGCCTTGTGCCAGTGGCGAGCAATGGGATTGGGATGGCGTGCGCTTTTCGCTGTGGCGCTGGGTGGACGGGCAGAGCAGTAATGACCGTTCCTGTGTCTTGTTGGTCGAAGCGCAGGGCGAGCGCTTGCTGCTGGCGGGGGATATGGAAGCTGCTGCCGAAAGGGCCTGGCTGGCGGACACTGAAGTGCCGCGTATCGACTGGCTGCAGGCGCCGCATCATGGCAGCCGCAGTTCGTCCACCGAGGCGTTCGTCCGGGCTACCGCACCGCGCGGGGTATTGATTTCGCGGGGGCGCAACAACAGCTTCGGGCACCCGCACGTGCAGGTGGTCGAGCGGTATGGGCGGCATGGGGTGGTGATGCATGATACGGCGGAGGAGGGGGCATTGCGGTTGGTGCTGGGGCGGCATGGGGTAGTCGAGGGGGTTAGGGGGCAGCGGCGGTTCTGGCGGGTTCGAGGGGAGTGAGGCAGAGGCAGGCATCTGCCAGCCCAGACCCCAATTCCCTGACCTTCGGCAGATGAGCCCTCGGCGCGCCTATGGTAGAGTGGCGGCCTTTTTCCGAAGGGGCGTTTATTGTGTGGGAATTGGTCAAGTCCGGTGGTTGGATGATGCTGCCGATCATTCTGAGCTCCATCGCTGCCATGGCTATCGTCGTCGAACGCCTGTGGACCTTGCGCGCCAGTCGCGTCACCCCGCCGCACCTGCTGGGCCAGGTATGGATGTGGATCAAGGACAAGCAACTGACCAGTGACAAGCTCAAGGCCCTGCGTGCCGATTCGCCACTGGGTGAAATCCTCGCGGCGGGCCTGGCCAATTCGCGTCACGGTCGGGAGATCATGAAAGAGTGCATCGAGGAGGCAGCCTCGCGCGTCATCCATGAACTGGAGCGCTACATCAGCACCCTCGGCACCATCGCCGCCATGGCGCCTCTGCTGGGTCTGCTGGGCACCGTGCTAGGCATGATCGACATTTTCAGCGCCTTCATGGGCTCGCAGATGACCGCCAACGCCGCCGTGCTGGCCAGTGGTATCTCCAAGGCCCTGGTCACCACTGCGGCTGGCCTGATGGTCGGTATTCCGGCAGTGTTCTTCCACCGTTTCCTGCTGCGCCGCATCGATGAACTGGTGATCGGCATGGAGCAGGAGGCGATCAAGCTGGTGGAAGTGATCCAGGGTGACCGTGAAGTGGAAGTGGCCGGAGGCAAGGCGTGAAGTTCCGGCGCAATCGCCAGCGGGAGAACGTCGACATCAACCTGGCGTCGCTGATTGACGTGGTGTTCGTCCTGCTGCTGTTCTTCGTGGTTACCACCACCTTCACCCGCGAAACGCAACTTCGCGTCGAGCTGCCCGAAGCCACCAGCGCCGAGCCGGCGCCGGCCGACCCGGGCAAGCTGGTGGAAATCACCATCAGCGCCGAAGGCGTGTATTCGGTGAACAACCACCTGCTGCCCAAAAGCGACCTGGCCACCCTGAGCGAGGCCATAGAGCGCGAGTCGGGCGGCGACAACAAGTTGCCGCTGGCCATCAGCGCCGACGGCAAGACCCCGCATCAGGCTGTGGTCACCGCAATGGATGCTGCCGGCAAGCTCGGTTTCAGCCAGTTGCGCATGACCACCGTCGAGGCGGCCCAGGGCACGCCTTGATGGCTTTCGCCGATCGCTTGCTCGCTGCCTGGTATGCCGGGCATCCGGCGCTGGCGCTGCTGCGTCCGCTGGAGGCCTTGTATCGCCGCGTGGTCACGCGCAAGCGGGCACGTTTTCTAAGGGGTGACAGTGCCAGCTACCGGGCACCGGTACCGGTCATTGTGGTGGGCAACATCACCGTCGGTGGCACCGGCAAGACGCCGATGATCCTCTGGCTGATCGAACACTGTCGCCGGCAGGGGCTGAAGGTGGGTGTGGTCAGCCGCGGTTATGGTGCCAAGCCTCCACAGCTGCCTTGGCGGGTGCAGGCCGATCAGGCGGCCGATCAGGCGGGCGACGAGCCGCTGCTGATCGTGCAACGCACCGGCGTGCCACTGATGATCGACCCCGATCGCTCCCGTGCCGTGCAGGCATTGCTGGCAAGCGAACTCCTAGACCTGATCCTGTGCGACGACGGTATGCAGCATTACCGCCTGGCCCGTGACCTGGAACTGGTGCTGATCGACGCTGCCCGCGGCCTGGGCAATGGCCGCTGCCTGCCGGCGGGGCCGTTGCGTGAGCCGGCCGACCGCTTGCGTGAGGCTGACGCGGTGCTGTTCAACGGCGCCAGCGAAGACCGCACCGATGGTTTCGGTTTCTGCCTGCAGCCGTCGGCCCTGGTCAACGTGCGCAGTGGCGAGCGCCGTGCGCTCGACCATTTCCCCGCCGGCCAGCGCCTGCATGCGGTGGCCGGTATAGGCAACCCGCAACGTTTCTTCAACACCCTGCTGGGGCTAAACTGGCAGCCGGTGCCGCATCCCTTCGCCGACCATGCGCAGTTCAGTGCCCGGAGCCTGGCCTTCAGCCCGCCACTGCCGCTGGTCATGACCGAGAAGGACGCGGTGAAATGCCGGGCCTTTGCCGCTGACGACTGGTGGTACCTGGCCGTCGAAGCGCAGCCTACGCCGGCTTTCAGCGCCTGGTTCGACAACCAGCTGCAACGCTTGTTGCGCAAACCCTGAGCCCGTTTTCAATTTCCGGCCACCTGGCCTAAAGGAAGCCTCCAATGGACACCAAACTGCTCGATATCCTGGCCTGCCCGATCACCAAGGGCCCGCTCAAGTTGAGCGCCGACAAGACCGAGCTGATCAGCAAGGGCGCTGGCCTGGCCTACCCGATTCGCGACGGTATCCCGGTCATGCTGGAAAGCGAGGCACGCACCCTGACCGACGACGAGCGTCTTGACAAATGAGCCTGGAATTTACGGTAGTAATCCCCGCCCGGCTGCGCTCCACCCGCCTGCCAGGCAAACCGCTGCTGCTGATTGCCGGCAAGCCGATGGTGCAACATGTGTGGGAGCAGGCCCGCAAGAGCGGTGCCAGCCGTGTGGTCATCGCCACCGACGACACCAGCATCCTTGAAGCCTGCCAGGCCTTCGGCGCCGAAGTGCTGATGACCCGTGCCGATCATGAATCGGGCACTGACCGCCTGGCCGAAGTGGCCGCGTACCTCGGTTTGCCGGCTGACGCCATCGTGGTCAACGTGCAGGGCGACGAGCCGCTGATCCCGCCGGTGATCATCGACCAGGTGGCGGCCAACCTGGCTGCGCATCCGGAAGCGGGCATCGCCACCTTGGCCGAGCCGATCCATGAGCCGGAAACCGTGTTCAACCCTAACGCGGTCAAGGTGGTGAGTGACAAGAACGGCCTGGCCCTGACGTTCAGCCGAGCGCCGCTGCCCTGGGCCCGCGATACCTTCGCCAAGGCCCGCGATGTGCTGCCGGAAGGGGTGCCCTATCGCCGCCATATTGGCATGTACGCCTACCGTGTCGGCTTCCTGCACGACTTCGTCAGCTGGGGCCCATGCTGGCTCGAGCAGGCTGAAGCGCTGGAGCAGCTGCGTGCCCTGTGGCACGGCGTACGCATTCACATTGAGGACGCCATCGAGGCGCCTGCCGTGGGTGTCGACACCCCTGAGGATCTGGAGCGCGTACGGCGCTTGCTGGAGGCCTGATGCGCGTCCTGTTCGTGTGCCTGGGCAACATCTGCCGCTCGCCCACCGCCGAAGGCGTGCTGCGCCATCAATTGCACGCCGCCGGGCTCGCTGACAAGGTGCAGGTGGCTTCTGCCGGCACCGGCGATTGGCATGTCGGCAAGGCGCCAGACAGCCGCACCTGCAAGGCGGCGCTGGCGCGTGGTTATGATCTGTCGCAGCAACGCGCCCAACAGGTCAAGGCATCGCACTTCGCCGAATACGACCTGGTGTTGGCCATGGATGAGCACAACCTGCGCGATTTGCGCGCCTTGCGCCCGTCCACGGCAGTGGGTGAACTCGACCTGTTCCTGCGCCGCTACGGTGCAGCCCTGGATGAAGTGCCAGACCCTTACTACGGTGGCGCCGACGGCTTCGAGCAGGTGCTGGATCTGGTGGAAGCGGCTTGCCAGGCGCTGGTACTGGAAATCAAGGGGCGTCTATGACAGTGCAGTGGCAGGAGCAGGTATCGCTCAAGCCGTACAATACCTTCGGCATCGACGTGAAGGCGCGCTATTTCAGTCAGGTGCAGGACGACCAGCAGGTGCGCCAGGCATTGGGCCAGGCACAGCAAAGGGGCCTGCCGGTACTGGTGATCGGGGGTGGCAGCAACCTGCTGCTGACCCGCGATATCGATGCACTGGTGCTGCACATGGCCAGCCGCGGTCGGCGTGTGCTCAGTGACGATGGCGAGCGTATCGTGGTCGAGGCCGAGGCCGGTGAGCCGTGGCACGCTTTTGTGCAGTGGACGCTGGCGCAGGGCTATTGCGGGCTGGAGAACCTCAGCCTGATCCCCGGCACCGTCGGTGCTGCGCCGATGCAGAACGTGGGCGCATACGGGGTGGAGATCAAGGACGTGTTCGCCGGGCTGACAGCCCTGGACCGTGAGACGGGCGCGCTGCGTGACTTCAGTTTGGCGGAATGTGCTTTCGGCTATCGTGACAGCCTTTTCAAGCGCAACCCTGGCCGCTGGTTGATCCTGCGTGTGCGCTTTGCCCTGACCCGCACCCTGCACGCTCATCTGGATTACGGCCCGGTGCGCCAACGCCTGTCTGAGCGGGGTGTGACCGAGCTGACCGCGCAAGCGATCAGTGATGCAATCTGCAGCATTCGCCGCGAGAAGCTGCCAGATCCGGCAGAGCTGGGCAATGCCGGGAGCTTCTTCAAGAACCCGGTGGTAACGGCTGATCTGGTCGAGCGAATTCGTGCGCAGTATCCCGGTGTCGTGGCATACCCACAGGCTGATGGTCAGGTGAAACTGGCGGCGGGCTGGTTGATTGAGCAGGCGGGCTGGAAGGGTCATCGTGAGGGTGATGCTGGCGTGCATCGCTTGCAGTCGCTGGTGCTGGTCAACTATGGCCAGGCGAGCGGGGCGCAGATGCAAGCGCTGGCGTGCAAGATTCAGGCGGATATCTTCGAGCGGTTTGGGGTTGAGCTGGAGATGGAGCCTAATCTTTACTGATTTGCCGGCTGTGAACCCCCGTAGGAGCGGGTTTACCCGCGAAGAGGCCCGTCAGGCAAACCAAAAAAAGCCCCGCCAGTTTGCACTGGCGGGGCTTTTTCATTCAGCTTTGGCTATCAGCCGTGATGAGGTTTGTGCTCATCGGCGGCTTCCAGGGCTGGTTCCTGGGAAGCTGCAGCAGCTTCCTGTGCCGCTTTGGCAGCAGCCTCGGCCTCCCGCTTGCGGCGACGCACTTCACGTGGGTCGTTCGGTGCACGGCCGTTGGCCAGCATGACAGTGGCAGGTTCGACCACTGCAGGTGCAGGTTCGACCACCGCAGGTGCAGGCTCGGCCACCACTTCTGGCTGGGCTTCGACAACCGGGGCAGGCTGTGCGGCAACCGGAGCGACTTCGACCACGGCCGGGGCCTGTTCGATTTCACCGGCTTCTACCACTGGGGCTTCTGCCGGGGTTTCAGTGACCGCGGTTTCTGCAACCACGACCGGCTCAACAGCAGGTGCATCTTCAGCGACAGGCTGCGGGGCCACTTCGACCACAGGCTCGGCAGTTGCCTCGGCTGCGGCCACTGGCTCGGTGACCGGCTGCTCGACCGCTGGGGCCACGGACGCTTCTTCAGCTTTGGTGGCCGCTTCGACCTGCTCGACCGGTTGGGCGGCTTCGCTGTTGTCGGTTTCTGCAACGGCAGCGACTTCGGCGGTAGCACGCTCGGCCTGCTGGTTGGCCTGGGCTTCTGCGTCGGAGCTGATGTTGCTGCTGGCGACAGCAGCCGTCACGGCAAGGCCGGCAGCCAGTTCGGCACCCAGCTCGGTGGCCTGGTGCTGTTGTGGCTGCTCTTCGCTGCCTTCTTCTTCACTGCCGTCGATCAGCTCGCCGTTGGCATTGCGCTGACGCTCACGACGGTTGCTGCGACGACGCTGGCCACGGGAGCGGCGGCGCGGGCGCTCGCCATCGGTGCCTTCCTGCTCGTCTTGCAGCAGCTCTTCGCCTGGCAGTTGCTCTTCGGCCAGCTCGGCTGCCTGTTCGGTTGCTTCTTCGGCAGCGCGTGGTTGGCGCTCTTCGCGTGGTGGGCGCGGGGCGCGTTCTTCGCGTGGAGCACGCTCTTCGCGCGGTGCGCGTTCTTCACGTGGAGCACGTTCTTCGCGAGGGGCGCGTTCTTCACGTGGGGCACGCTCTTCACGCGGTGCGCGTTCTTCACGTGGAGCACGCTCTTCACGCGGTGCGCGCTCTTCACGTGGCGCTCGCTCTTCGCGGGCTACACGTTCTTCACGCGGCTGGCGCTCTTCGCGTTCGGCTGGCGGGGTAGCGTCCAGCGGCTCGCGCAGTTCGCGAACGCGCTCTTCGCCGCGGTTGCCACGGCGGTCTTCGCGTGGCTGGCGCGGCGCACGTTCTTCACGCGGTGCACGCTCTTCACGTGGGGCACGTTCCTCGCGCGGTGCACGCTCTTCGCGTGGGGCGCGTTCCTCGCGCGGTGCACGCTCTTCGCGTGGGGCGCGTTCCTCGCGCGGTGCACGCTCTTCACGCGGTGCGCGCTCGGCACGCTCTTCACGCGGCTTGCGTTCTTCGTCGCGGCGGCCGTTGCGGTTGCGGCTTTGCTGGCGGCCGTTGCGGCGTTCTTCGTTGCGCGGGCTGCGCTCGGCAGCCGGTTTTTCGGCGGCGGGCACCACTGGCGCGGCGGCAGGCTCGTCCTTGCCGGCGAACAGGCTCACCAGCGACTTCACCAGGCCTTTGAACAGGCTTGGCTCCGGAGCGCTCGGGGCAGGGGCGACCGGCGCGGCAGCCTGGGGCTCTTCAGCGGCGGCCGGTACCGGTGCGTTGGCGCGGGCCGGGGCCGTCTTCACTGCGGCTTCCTGGCGTACCAGGGTGCGGGTGGCGGTCGGTTGCGGCGCTTCTTCGGCTTCGGCGGCGGCGATTTCGTAGCTGGACTGGTTGTTCAGCACTTCAGGGTTGTCGTCGCGCAGGCGCTGGACTTCGAAGTGAGGGGTTTCCAGGTGGTCGTTCGGCAGGATGATGATGCGCGCACGGGTGCGCAGCTCGATCTTGGTGATCGAGTTACGCTTTTCGTTCAGCAGGAACGCGGCTACCGGGATCGGCACTTGAGCACGTACTTCGGCGGTGCGGTCCTTCAGGGCTTCTTCTTCGATCAGGCGCAGGATGGCCAGCGACAGCGATTCGACGTCACGGATGATGCCGGTGCCGGAGCAGCGTGGGCAGACGATGCCGCTGCTTTCGCCCAGCGATGGGCGTAGACGCTGACGGGACATTTCCAGCAGGCCGAAGCGCGAGATGCGGCCAACCTGCACGCGGGCGCGGTCGGCTTCCAGGCATTCACGCACGCGCTCTTCAACAGCGCGCTGGTTCTTCGCCGGGGTCATGTCGATGAAGTCGATGACGATCAGGCCGCCGATGTCACGCAGGCGCAGCTGGCGGGCGATTTCCTCGGCCGCTTCCAGGTTGGTCTGCAGGGCGGTTTCTTCGATGTCGCTGCCTTTGGTGGCGCGCGCCGAGTTGATGTCGATCGACACCAGGGCTTCGGTCGGGTCGATCACGATCGAACCGCCGGACGGCAGGTCGACCACGCGCTGGAAGGCGGTCTCGATCTGGCTTTCGATCTGGAAGCGGTTGAACAGCGGTACGCTGTCTTCGTACAGCTTGACCTTGCTGGCGTACTGCGGCATCACCTGGCGGATGAAGGTCAGCGCTTCTTCCTGGGCGTCGATGCTGTCGATCAGTACTTCGCCGATGTCCTGACGCAGGTAGTCGCGGATGGCGCGGATGATGACGTTGCTTTCCTGGTAGATCAGGAATGGCGCGGCGCGGTCCAGGGACGCTTCCTTGATGGCGGTCCACAGCTGCAGCAGGTAGTCCAGGTCCCACTGCATTTCTTCGCTGCTGCGGCCAAGGCCGGCGGTGCGCACGATCAGGCCCATGTCGCCCGGTACGGTCAGGCCGTTCAGGGCTTCGCGCAGTTCGTTGCGCTCTTCGCCTTCGATGCGGCGGGAGATGCCACCGGCACGCGGGTTGTTGGGCATCAGCACCAGGTAGCGGCCGGCCAGGCTGATGAAGGTGGTGAGGGCGGCGCCTTTGTTGCCGCGCTCTTCCTTCTCGACCTGAACGATGACTTCCTGGCCTTCGCTGAGCACTTCCTTGATGTTGACCCGGCCTTCCGGGGCCTTCTTGAAGTACTCGCGGGAGATTTCTTTCAGCGGCAGGAAGCCGTGACGTTCGGAGCCGAAGTCGACGAAGGCGGCTTCGAGGCTGGGTTCGATGCGGGTGATCTTGCCTTTGTAGATGTTGGCCTTTTTCTGCTCGCGCGCGCCGGACTCGATGTCCAGGTCGTAGAGACGTTGGCCGTCCACCAGGGCTACACGCAACTCTTCGGGTTGAGTCGCGTTAATCAGCATTCTTTTCATGTTGTACCGTCGGTTTCCGGGCTGCCGGAAACGGCGTTCGGCACACACGACGTCTCATGGTCGGTGCCAAGGTGCGCAAAGGGTGGCCGGGCCACCCCCGTGTCGAGCGACGTTCGGCACCAGCCGGTTGCCCAGCCTGCCGTTGTCGCGACGACGCGTCCTGTTTGCTGCGGTGCCAACAAGGCCCCGGTGGCTTCGAATAGGTATCCGAATCAACCAAGCGGGCCTTGTGCACTCAGTCAGGAGGAGGAATCAACCGTCAGCCGTGGACGCCCGGAGGGCATCTGTTCAGGACCTTATCCGCTCACCAGCCGTCAGTGGGCTGGTGGCCGGACGCGGTGCTACACGGTCCGAGGGCTGTGCATCTCCACCCTGCACGTATCCCTGATAATTCGGGTGCTGCCGCGCGCTGAATCCGCAACGGGTTGCATTTTTCGCCAGCGCTGGTTCTGCGCTGGCGCCATTCATGTCCAAGGCAGGTATTTCCGAAGCATTCGCCGGGCGATGCGTGGAAGCGACTCGCGGGCAGAGGTGCAGCGAAAAGAATCGGGTAAGCAGGTGAAACACCGCACTTGTCGTTTTTTTTCGGTCTTCTCTACACGGCGCTGGTGGCGATTCCAGGCATTTCGGTAAACTGGCGAAAACCCCGTAGGACGGCCTCGCGTCCTGGAGAATTGCGAAGGTCAGGGACCGGCAAAGAGCCTGGTGCCGCTGGCCTGCCGCTTTTGGCGGCGTTCGCGACTATAGCAGCAATGATTAAGTGCTTCAATTCCATAAAAAATTGTTATGATCCCGTAATGACGACCAATACCCCTCCGACTTCCGGCGTTCAGCTGATCGAAGTCGCGCCGGAGCTTGCCGGCCAACGCATCGATAATTTCCTCATCACGGCCCTCAAGGGCGTGCCCAAGACACTGGTCTACCGCATCCTGCGCAAGGGTGAGGTGAGGGTCAACAAGGGCCGCGTCAAGCCGGAGTACAAGATCCAGGCCGGCGACATCGTGCGGGTCCCGCCCGTCCGCTTGCCGGAACGAGACGAACCGGCTCCGGTGGCCCAAGGCCTGCTGCAGCGTCTGGAAGCCGCCATTGTCTACGAGGACAAAGCGCTTATCGTGATGAACAAGCCGGCCGGCATCGCCGTGCACGGCGGCAGTGGCCTGAGCTTCGGGGTGATCGAGGCGCTGCGCCAGTTGCGCCCGGACGCCAAGGAGCTGGAGCTGGTGCACCGCCTGGATCGCGACACGTCTGGTCTGTTGATGATCGCCAAGAAGCGCAGCATGCTGCGTCACCTGCATGCCGCCCTGCGCGGTGATGGTGTCGATAAGCGCTACATGGCGCTGGTGCGCGGCCATTGGCCAACCTCGAAAAAGCAGGTCAACGCGCCGTTGCTCAAGAGCAACCTGCGTTCCGGCGAGCGCATGGTCGAAGTGAACGAGGAAGGCAAGGAGGCGCTGACCCTGTTTCGCGTCCTGCGCCGTTTTGGTGACTTTGCCACCATCGTCGAGGCGCGCCCGATCACCGGTCGTACCCATCAGATCCGCGTGCACACCCTGCATGCCGGGCACATGATCGCTGGCGACAGCAAATACGGCGACGAAGACTTCAGCCGGGAAATTCGCGAGTTGGGCGGCAAACGCCTGTTCCTGCATGCCTACGCGTTGACTGTACCGCTGCCGGACGGCGGTGAATTGAAGCTCGAGGCGCCTGTGGATGAGGTCTGGGCGAAAACCGTTGAACGTCTGAGTGCGCCCTGATCCATGAAAAAAGGCTATGAGCTACTGATCTTCGACTGGGACGGCACCCTGGCCGATTCCATTGGGCGTATCGTCGAGGCCATGAATGTCGCCGCAGAGCGTGCCGGCGAGGCGCAGAGCAGCGACGCTGCGGTCAAGGGTATCATCGGTCTGGCCTTGGACGAGGCGATCCACACCCTGTACCCGCACCTGGCGCCTGCAGAGGTTGCCAGCTTCCGCCAGCACTATGCCGATGTCTACGTTGCGCTGGATCAGCAACCTTCGCCGTTGTTCGATGGCGTGGTCGAGTCGCTGGATGCCTTCCGCGCCGAGGGTTACCGCCTGGCGGTGGCCACCGGCAAGGCCCGTCGCGGGCTGGATCGGGTGCTCAAGGCCAATGGCTGGGAGCGGTTCTTCGATATCACCCGCGCCGCTGACGAGACCCGTGGCAAGCCACACCCGCTGATGCTTGAGGAAATCCTCGGGCATTGTGGCGTCGAACCGTCGCGTGCGCTGATGGTCGGAGATTCGGCATTCGACCTGCAGATGGCCAGCAATGCCGGCATGCATTCGGTGGCGGTTGGCTATGGTGCCATGTCGCTGCAGGCGCTGGCCGAGTTTGGCCCGCAGGTATGCATCGATCACTTTTCCCAGTTGCGCGAGTGGCTGGGTGGTTCCGCAATTCCACTTCCAAGGTAGGTAAGCATGGCAGACGAATGGAAAGCCCCTGAGGCCGAGCCCGGGGAGCGCGAAGAGCGCAACAGCTGGAAGCTGCTGGAAAAGACCTTGCTGGCCAGCGTGCAGGAGCAGCGACGGTCGCGGCGCTGGGGGATCTTCTTCAAGCTGCTGACCTTCGTCTACCTGTTCGGCATTCTGGCGTTGTTCTCGCCGCTGATGGACATGGACAAGGCCGCTTCGCGCAGTGCCAGCCATACCGCGCTGGTCGAGGTGCGCGGGGTGATTGCCGATCAGGAGGCTGCCAGCGCCGATAACATCGTCAAGAGCCTGCGCGAAGCGTTCAAGGACGACAAGACCAAGGCTGTGGTGATGCGCATCAACAGCCCGGGTGGCAGCCCGGTGCAGGCGGGTTACGTGTATGACGAAATCCGTCGCCTGCGTGCCGAATATCCCGCCATCAAGCTGTATGCGGTGATCGCTGATCTTGGTGCTTCCGGTGCCTATTACATCGCCAGTGCGGCAGACGAGATCTATGCCGACAAGGCCAGTCTGGTGGGGTCCATTGGGGTGACGGCGGCGGGTTATGGCTTTGTTGGCACCATGGAGAAGCTAGGGGTCGAGCGCCGTGCCTATACATCGGGTGAGCACAAGGCGTTCCTTGATCCGTTTTCGCCGGAAAAACCAGAAGAGACCCGTTTCTGGCAGGGTGTGCTGGATACCACGCACCGGCAGTTCATCGCCATGGTCAAGCAGGGGCGGGGTGAGCGCCTGAAGGATAAGGAGCACCCGGAGTTGTTCAGCGGCCTGATCTGGTCGGGTGAGCAGGCCAAGGCGCTGGGGCTGGTGGATGGCTTGGGCAGTGCCAGCTATGTGGCGCGTGAGATCGTGGGCGAGAAGGAGTTGGTTGACTTCACCGTTCAGGAGTCGCCTTTCGATCGCTTCTCCAAGCGCGTGGGTGCCAGCGTGGCTGAGCACCTGGCGATGTGGATGGGGTTCCAGGGGCCGCAGTTGCGTTGAACGCCCTGTCGCACGTTTTGTGGTGTTTGTGAGATCGAGCGCCGCCCGCGCGGCGCATCGCGAGCAAGCTCGCTCCTACATTTGTTTCGGGCCAATCCATCCTGTGTCAGGCGCACGCGACCGCCTTGTTTGTACGGCGCGATATCGCGCCATGCGCCAAAGCGTTCGCGCCCAAATCCCACAGGCATAATTGGCCCGAAACAAATGTAGGAGCGAGCTTGCTCGCGATGCGCCGCGCGGGCGGCGCTCGATCTCATAGGCGCCAAAAGCCTCAAGTCGGACTACGGAACCACAACCCCTTCCTTGGTCAGCATATCCACCAGCCGAATCAGTGGCAGCCCGATCAGGCTGGTTGCATCGCACCCGTGGGTGCTCTGGAACAGGCTCACCCCCAACCCCTCCGCCTTGAAGCTCCCTGCGCAATCCAGCGGCTGTTCCGTCGCGACGTAGCGCTCCACGCGCTCGCGGCTCAATTCGCGCAGCGTGACGGTAAAAGGCACGCAATCCACCTGGCATTGCCCGGTGGCGCTGTTCAGCAGTGCCAGCCCGGTAAGAAAGCTCACCTGCTGCCCGCTACACTCCAGCAGTTGCTCGCAAGCGCGCTCGAACGTATGCGGCTTGCCCAGCACCTGCTCGCCCAATACCGCAACCTGGTCCGAGCCTATGATCAAGTGTCGGGGGTGGCTGCCTGCCAATGCCTCGGCCTTTTGCCTGGCCAGCCGGCGCACCAGCTCTACGGGCGGTTCGCCATCCAGGCGTTGCTCGTCTATATCGGGGCTTGCCCAGGTGAAGGGCAGGTGCAGGCGTGCGAGCAGTTCGCGGCGATAGGCAGAGCTGGAAGCCAGTAACAAAGGAAGCATGGTAGACTCCGGGTTCGGTTGAACCAATTCTATCACGCACGATGCCGCCTAATTTCCTTTGACAGGGGCGGGGGGCATCCCTAGAATGCTGCGCCTATGTTGAATGACCCGATTCCACCTCACGTTGACCCGCGCAAATTAGCCGATCGTGGCGTAACCCTTAACGGTTCGCTGCAACTCGCTGATTTGGAAAGACTCTGCGACCCGCTTTCCGACAATGTCGGTACGGTGCAGGCGAAGTTCGATTTTGAACGAGATGAACAGCACGTGGTGGTTATCCACAGCGAGCTGGACGTCGAAGTCAAGATGGTTTGCCAGCGTTGTCTTGAGCTGGTCACCCTACCGATCCACAGCGAATGTACATACGCCGTGGTGAAGGAGGGTGCGAATACCCAGTCGTTGCCGAAAGGCTATGACGTGCTGGAACTGGGCGAAGATCCTTTGGATCTGCAGGCATTGGTCGAGGAGGAGCTTTTGCTCGCCTTGCCAATCGTGCCTGCTCATCATCCGGAAGAATGCCAGCAGCCGGCGGGCGCAGACGAGCCCGAATCGAGCAAGGACGAGGTATCGCGGTCCAACCCGTTCAGTGTTTTGGCGCAGTTAAAGCGTGACCCAAACGTTTAGGAGTTAATCAATTATGGCTGTTCAGCAGAACAAAAAATCCCGCTCTGCCCGTGACATGCGCCGTTCGCACGACGCCCTGTCGGAAAACGCGCTGTCGGTAGAGAAAACCACCGGTGAAGTTCACCTGCGTCACCACGTTTCGCCAGAAGGCGTATACCGTGGTCGTAAAGTGGTCGACAAGGGCGCTGACGAGTAATCCTTGTCCGCTCAGGTCATCGCGATCGACGCAATGGGCGGGGACTTCGGTCCCCGCAGCATTGTCCAGGCTAGCATTGCCTGCCTTTCGGCTACCCCCTCGCTTCATCTGACCCTCGTCGGTCAACCCTCCCTCCTTGAAGATCTCATCAGTGGCTTGCCAGCTGCGGATCGCGCGCGCCTGCAGGTTGTGGCCGCCAGTGAGGTAGTCGGCATGGACGAGCGGCCATCCCAGGCGTTGCGCGGCAAGCCGGATTCGTCGATGCGCATCGCCCTCGAACTGGTGCGCGACGGAAAAGCCCAGGCCTGTGTCAGTGCCGGCAATACCGGGGCGCTGATGGCGTTGTCGCGCTTCGTGCTCAAGACCTTGCCGGGTATCGACCGGCCGGCCATGGTGGCGGCGATCCCGACCCAGACAGGTTACTGTCAACTGCTCGATCTGGGCGCCAATGTCGACTGCAGTGCCGAAAACCTCTATCAGTTCGCGGTAATGGGCTCGGTGGCCGCTCAGGCCCTGGGTGTGCATCGGCCACGCGTGGCGCTGTTGAACATCGGTACCGAGGACATCAAGGGTAACCAGCAGGTCAAGCTGGCTGCCACGCTGTTGCAGAGCGCCCGCGGCCTCAACTATGTCGGTTTCGTCGAAGGGGATGGCCTGTACCGGGGTGAGGCAGACGTGGTGGTGTGCGACGGTTTTGTCGGCAACATACTGCTCAAGTCCAGCGAGGGCTTGGCGACGATGATCGGTGCGCGCATCGAAAAACTGTTCAAGGGCGGTGCTTTTGCCCGCGTTGCCGGGGCCGTTGCCATGCCGCTGCTCAAGCGTCTGCAGGCTGACCTGGCGCCGGCGCGGCATAATGGGGCGAGCTTTCTGGGGCTACAGGGTATCGTCATCAAGAGTCATGGCTCGGCGGGCGTGCAGGGGTTTCAGAGTGCCATCCAGCGGGCGCTGATCGAAATTCAGGAAAACCTGCCGCAGCGGCTGCATGGCCGCCTTGAAGACCTGTTGCCTTAGGCATTTCGCCGATGAAGTGCTTAAATGTGACCGCTTGGTCTGTGTTTCCATCCAAGTTTTCAGATTCCGCGCCTGGCCTCGGGCCTGGCGCACACTATCCGACGACAAGATCATAAGGGCTTGTTCAATGTCTGCATCCCTCGCATTCGTCTTTCCCGGTCAAGGTTCCCAGTCGCTGGGCATGCTCGCCGAGCTCGGCGCCGAGAAGCCAGTGATCATCGAAACCTTCAAGGAAGCGTCCGAAGCGCTCGGCTACGACCTGTGGAAGCTGGTCCAGGACGGCCCGGAAGAGCAACTTAACCAGACCGACAAGACCCAGCCGGCGATCCTTACTGCGTCCATCGCACTGTGGCGCCTGTGGCTGGAAGAGGGCGGTGCCAAGCCGGCCTTCGTTTCCGGTCACAGCCTGGGCGAATACAGCGCCCTGGTCGCCGCCGGCAGCATCAGCCTGAAAGATGCCGTTCGCCTGGTCGAGCGCCGCGGTCAGCTGATGCAGGAAGCCGTACCGGCCGGTCACGGCGCCATGGCTGCCATTCTCGGCCTGGACGATGCTGTGGTCGTGGAACTCTGCGCCGAAGCCGCTGAAGATGAAGTGGTCAGCGCCGTGAACTTCAACTCGCCTGGTCAGGTGGTCATCGCCGGTAACAAGGCGGCGGTAGACCGCGCCATGGAGCTGTGCAAGGCCAAAGGTGCCAAGCGCGCCCTACCACTGGCGGTGAGCGTCCCGTCGCACTGCGCCCTGATGAAGCCAGCCGCCGAGCGCTTTGCCGAATCGGTCAATGCCATCGAATGGAAGGCCCCGCAGATTCCGGTGGTGCAGAACGTCACTGCAGCCGTCGCCGCCGACCTCGATGCCCTCAAGCACGACCTGCTGGCACAGCTGTACCAGCCGGTACGCTGGGTCGAGTGCGTGCAGACCCTGGCCGCCAACGGTGCGGTCAACCTGGTCGAGTGTGGCCCGGGCAAGGTGCTGGCTGGCCTTAACAAGCGTTGCGCCGACGGCGTGACCACCTACAACCTCAACACCCCTGACGCCGTTGCTGCCACCCGCGCGGCACTGGCCTGATTTGGAGAAGCTTGCATGAGCCTGCAAGGTAAAGTTGCACTGGTTACCGGCGCCAGCCGTGGCATTGGCCAGGCCATCGCCCTCGAGCTGGGCCGCCAGGGCGCGACCGTGATCGGTACCGCCACTTCGGCGTCCGGCGCCGAGCGCATCGCTGCCACCCTGAAAGAACACGGCATCACCGGCACCGGCATGGAGCTGAATGTGACCAGCGCCGAATCGGTTGAAGCCGTACTGGCCGCCATTGGCGAGCAGTTCGGTGCGCCGGCCATCCTGGTCAACAACGCCGGTATCACCCGCGACAACCTCATGCTGCGCATGAAAGACGACGAGTGGTTCGATGTCATCGACACCAACCTCAACAGCCTCTACCGTCTGTCCAAGGGCGTGCTGCGTGGCATGACCAAGGCGCGTTGGGGTCGTATCATCAGCATCGGCTCGGTCGTTGGTGCCATGGGTAACGCAGGTCAGGCCAACTACGCGGCTGCCAAGGCCGGTCTGGAAGGTTTCAGCCGCGCCCTGGCGCGTGAAGTGGGTTCGCGTGGTATCACCGTCAACTCGGTGACCCCAGGCTTCATCGATACCGACATGACCCGCGAGCTGCCAGAAGCTCAGCGCGAAGCCCTGCAGACCCAGATTCCGCTGGGCCGCCTGGGCCAGGCTGACGAAATTGCCAAGGTGGTTTCGTTCCTGGCGTCCGACGGCGCCGCCTACGTGACCGGCGCTACCGTGCCGGTCAACGGCGGGATGTACATGTAATACTGCAACTCAATGTGACGGGTTTCGTAAAAAAAGAGTCATACTGCGAGCCTAAAATCCGTTATAAAGCTGCAACCAGATTCCAGGCAGCGGGTGTGGTGACTAGCCTGAAGGTGCGTTTTGCTTGAAAAGCGAACGTCTTTCTATAAAATTAGCCACCGGCCAGCTGCCTGACATATATCCATTAGGAGTGAAAACTAGGTATGAGCACCATCGAAGAACGCGTCAAGAAAATCGTCGCCGAGCAACTGGGCGTCAAGGAAGAAGAAGTGACTGTTGAGAAGTCCTTCGTCGATGACCTGGGTGCCGATTCGCTTGACACCGTTGAACTGGTGATGGCTCTGGAAGAGGAATTCGAGACCGAAATCCCTGACGAAGAAGCCGAGAAGATCACTACCGTTCAAGCTGCCATCGACTACGTCAAAGCCCACCAGGCCTAAGACGCTACAGTCGACGTTTCTTGTCGGGGAAAACCGCACTGCCTTCGCTGGCGTGCGGTTTTTTCTTTGCGAGCGCCTCGCATTTTTCAGGCGGCTTCGTTCACCGAGCACCAAGAGCCTGTTGCCATTTCATTCCAGCACTTGAATGCAATGGCAAGAGACTCTGTTATTAGAAAAGGAGAGTACTGTGTCGCGTAGACGCGTCGTGGTCACCGGTATGGGTATGCTGTCGCCACTGGGTACCGATGTACCGAGCACCTGGCAGGGCATTCTGGCTGGCCGCAGTGGCATCGGTCCGATCGAACACACGGACCTGTCTGCCTACTCCACCCGTTTTGGCGGCTCGGTGAAAGGCTTCGAGGTTGAGCAGTACCTGTCGGCCAAAGAGGCCCGCAAGCTCGACCTGTTCATCCAGTACGGCCTGGCGGCTGGTTTCCAGGCCGTGCGTAATGCCGGCCTGGAGGTCACCGATGCCAACCGCGAGCGTATTGGCGTGGCCATGGGCTCGGGTATCGGTGGTCTGACCAACATCGAAGAAACCAGCCGCACCCTGCACGATTCAGGGCCGCGCCGCATTTCGCCGTTCTTCGTGCCGGGTTCGATCATCAACATGATCTCCGGTTTCCTGTCGATCCACCTGGGTCTGCAAGGGCCGAACTATGCCATCGCCACTGCGTGCACCACTGGCACCCATTGCATCGGCATGGCCGCGCGCAATATCGCCTACGGTGAGGCTGACGTGATGATCGCCGGTGGCGCCGAAATGGCCGCTTGTGGTCTGGGCATGGGCGGTTTTGGCGCTTCGCGCGCACTGTCTACCCGCAACGATGAACCCAGCCGGGCCAGCCGCCCGTGGGACAAGGGTCGTGACGGCTTTGTATTGTCCGACGGTGCCGGAGCCCTGGTGCTCGAGGAGCTGGAGCACGCCAAGGCCCGCGGTGCGACTATCTATGCCGAGCTGGTTGGCTTTGGCATGAGCGGCGACGCCTACCACATGACCTCGCCACCCGACTCTGGCGAGGGCGCTGCCCGCTGCATGGCCAACGCTTTGCGCGATGCCGGTATCCAGCCGGAAGAAGTCAGCTACATCAACGCCCACGGCACTTCTACCCCGGCGGGCGATGTGGCCGAAGTGGCGGCGATCAAGCGCGTGTTCGGCGAGCATGCCTACAAGCTGGCGGTCAGCTCGACCAAGTCGATGACCGGTCACTTGCTGGGCGCCGCGGGCGCGGTGGAGGCGATCTTCAGCGTGCTGGCCATCAATAGCCAGATGGCCCCGCCGACCATCAACCTGGACGAGCCGGACGAGGGGTGTGACCTCGACTTCGTTCCCCACCAGGCGCGCAGCATGCCGATCGACGTGGTGCTGTCCAACTCGTTCGGCTTTGGCGGCACCAACGGCTCGCTGGTATTCCGCCGGTTTGCCGGCTGATGCACAGCTGGATCGACGGCCAGCCGGCGACTGCACTCAACCTGCAGAACCGCGGCCTGGCCTATGGCGATGGCCTGTTCGAAACCATCGCTGTGCGAGGCGCCCGGCCCAGCTTGCTGGACGGCCACCTCGCACGCCTGGCACTGGGCTGCCAGCGCCTGGCGATCAACGCCGATCTGGCGCTGGTGCGCGACGAGCTGCTGCGCTACGCCAGCCAGCTGGGTGAGGGTGTCGTCAAACTCATCCTTACCCGTGGCGATAGCCAGCGTGGCTATGCGCCAGCTGTCGATGCAGCGCCGCGGCGTATCCTGCAAGGCAGCCCATTACCCCGTTATCCTGTCGAGCATGCTGAGCATGGCGTGCGTTTGTTCCCTTGCCATACCCGGCTTGGGGAACAACCACTGCTGGCCGGCCTCAAACACCTTAACCGCCTGGAGCAGGTGCTGGCCCGTGCCGAATGGCAGGACAGCGACCATGCCGAAGGCCTGATGCGTGACGCGCAGGGCAGGGTGATCGAAGGGGTATACAGCAATCTGTTTCTGGTGCGCGATGGCGTGCTGCTTACCGCCGACCTTAGCCGTTGTGGCGTGGCGGGCGTGATGCGTGCCGCACTGCTGGAACAGGCCCCGCTGCTGGGTATTGCGGTACAGGTCTGCGACCTGTCGTTCGAGGCGCTGGAGCAAGCGAATGAAGTATTTGTTTGCAATAGCGTTTACGGCATTTGGCCCGTGCGTGGCGTAGCCGCGCTAAACTGGTCGCCGGGCCCGCTCACTCGTAAACTGCAGGCCGTTGCCCGTACGTTACTGGAAACCTGAATTCGTGAGACGTAAATTCCTGCTGTTGCTGGAAATGGGCTTGATCCTTGCCGGCCTGGTGTTTGGCTGGTCGGCCTGGAAGGTCAACTCGGTCCTGGAGCAGCCCCTGCACATCACGCAGGAACGCCTGCTGGATGTGCCCAATGGCACTAACCCCAACCGCATGTTCTACAGCATGCAAAGGGAAGGGTTGCTCGACGACGCTGTCTGGTTGCGTTTGTACTGGCGCTTCAACATGGCCGGCACCCCCCTGCACACCGGCGAGTACCGTCTTACCCCTGGCATGACCGTCGAGCAATTGTTCGACGCCTGGCGCCGTGCCGACGTGGTGCAGTACAACCTCACCCTGGTCGAAGGCTGGACCTTCCGCCAGGTGCGTGCGGCCGTGGCCAAGCATGAAAAGATCAAGCATACCCTGGAGGGCTTGTCGGATGCCGAGGTCATGGACAAGCTCGGCCATACCGGTGTGTTCCCCGAAGGCCGCTTCTTCCCCGACACCTACCGCTTCGTGCGGGGTATGAGCGATGTCGAGTTGCTGCAGCAGGCCTACATGCGTCTGGACGAGGTGCTGGCCAAGGAGTGGGCCGAGCGTTCCACCGACCTGCCGTATCGTGACCCGTACCAGGCGCTGATCATGGCCTCCCTGGTAGAAAAGGAAACCGGCATTCCGCAGGAGCGCGGGCAGATCGCCGGCGTGTTCGTGCGGCGCATGCGCCTGGGTATGATGCTGCAGACCGACCCGACGGTTATCTATGGCATGGGTGAGCGCTACAACGGCAGGATCACCCGCGCGGACCTGCGCGAGCCTACGCCTTACAACACCTACACCATGACCGGCCTGCCGCCGACCCCGATCGCCATGGTCGGCCGCGAGGCGATTCACGCGGCGCTGAACCCGTCCAATGGCACCAGTCTTTACTTCGTCGCCCGCGGCGATGGCAGCCATGTGTTTTCCGACGACCTCGACGACCACAATTCGGCAGTGCGCGAGTTCCAGCTCAAGCGCCGGTCGGACTACCGCTCCAGCCCCGCGCCGCAGCAAGAGGCCAAGCCAGGTGCCGATGATGCCGAACAGGCATCGGGCGCCGACGATGCGCAGCGCCCTGAGCCCCCAGCAGCGGACCCGTCAGCAGCGGATGAGCCAACTGCGCAGCCAGCCCCCGATGAAGCGCCCGCGCAGGATGCCCCTGCCGGCGGTGCGCAAGCGGCCGAGCGGCCGACGCCTGACGAACAACATTAAGGACTGCCTGTGAGCGGCTTGTTTATTACTTTGGAAGGCCCCGAAGGCGCGGGCAAGAGCACCAATCGCGACTACCTGGCCGCGCGCCTGCGCGAGCACGGCCTGGACGTGGTGCTGACCCGTGAGCCAGGCGGTACGCCGCTGGCGGAAAAGGTGCGTGAACTGTTGCTGACGCCCAGCGACGAAGGCATGGCGGCCGACACCGAGCTGCTGCTGGTGTTCGCCGCCCGCGCCCAGCACCTGGCGCAGGTCATCCGCCCGGCGCTGGCCCGCGGGGCTGTGGTGCTGTGTGACCGTTTCACGGACGCCACCTATGCCTATCAGGGCGGCGGTCGTGGTTTGTCGGTCGAGCGTATCGCGGTTCTGGAACAATTCGTCCAGGGCGACCTGCGCCCGGACCTGACCCTGGTCTTCGACCTGCCGGTGGAAGTGGGCCTTGCGCGCGCCGCCGCCCGTGGTCGCCTGGACCGATTCGAGCAGGAAGGGCAGGCGTTCTTCGAGGCGGTGCGTCAGGCGTACCTGCAGCGCGCCCAGGGCGCGCCACAGCGCTACAGCCTGCTTGATGCGGCACAATCCCTGGAGGCGGTGCAGCGTGACATCGACGCTCTGCTGCCAGGCATTCTGGAGCGTTGCCGTGGCTGAGGCCTACCCTTGGCAGCAGGCGCTGTGGCAGCAACTGGCCGGTCGCAGCCGCCACGCCCACGCTTACCTGCTGCATGGGCCGCAGGGTATTGGCAAGCGAGCCATGGCCGAGCGTCTGATGGCGCGCCTGTTGTGCCAGCAGCCGCAGGGCCTGGACGCTTGTGGGGCGTGTAAGTCGTGCCTGTTGCTCAAGGCCGGCAGCCACCCGGACAACTTCGTCCTCGAGCCGGAGGAGGCTGACAAGCCGATCAAGGTCGACCAGGTACGCGAGCTGGTGGCCTTTGTGGTGCAGACCGCGCAGTTGGGCGGGCGCAAGGTGGTGTTGATCGAGCCGGTGGAGGCGATGAATGTCAACGCCTCCAACGCCCTGCTCAAAAGCCTTGAAGAACCTTCCGGTGATACCGTGTTGTTGCTGGTGACGCACCAGCCCAGCCGTCTGTTGCCGACGATCAAGAGCCGCTGCCAGCAGGTGGCCTGTCCGCAGCCCAGTCTGGCCCAGAGCCAGGCATGGCTGGCTGGCGCGTTACCCGACTGCGACGAGGTCGAGCGCGATGAGCTGCTGACGCTGGCGGCAGGTTCGCCATTGATGGCGGTCAGCCTGCAGGCGCAGGGCGTGCGCGAGCAACGCGCGCTGGTGGCCGATGGGGTGAAGAAGCTGCTCAAGCAGCAGCAATCGCCCAGCCAGCTGGCCGATGCCTGGAGCGGTGTGCCGTTGTTGCTGCTGTTCGACTGGTTCTGCGATTGGACGCACCTGATCCTGCGCTACCAGTTGACCCAGGACGAAGAAGGGTTAGGCTTGGCCGATATGCGCAAGGTCGTGCAATACCTGGCGCAGAAGAGCCGCCAGGCCAAGGTGCTGGAGGTGCAGGCATGGATCCTCGAACAGCGCCAGAAGGTACTGGGCAAGGCCAACCTCAACCGCGCCTTGTTGCTTGAATCGCTGCTGGCTCACTGGCTGCAACTGCCGGGTGCCCGCTGATTTTCCATTTTTCATGTGTGCCGTTATCCCATGCTCGTAGATTCCCATTGCCACCTCGACCGTCTTGACCTCACTGCTCACCAGGGCTCCCTCGACGCTGCCCTGCAGGCGGCGCGTGAGCGTGGGGTCGGGCATTTTCTGTGCATTGGCGTCAGTGCCGAGAATGCGGGTGCAGTGAAGGCGCTGAGCGAGCAGTACGCTGACGTCGACTGCTCGGTGGGCGTGCACCCGCTGGACCTGGCCCCTGGCGAAACCCCGGCGTTGGAATGGTTGTTGCGCGAACTGGCCCACCCGCATGTGGTGGCGATTGGTGAAACCGGGCTGGATTACCACTACGAGCCGGAGGCTGCCGAGCTGCAGCAGGCCTCGTTCCGTCTGCACCTGGAGGCTTCCAGGCAGACCGGCAAGCCGGTGATCGTGCATACCCGGGCGGCGCGCGCCGATACCCTGGCGCTGCTGCGTGAGGCCAACCTGCCGCAGGCTGGCGTGCTGCACTGCTTTACCGAGGACTGGGACATGGCCAAGGCCGCGCTGGACCTGGGTTATTACATTTCGCTGTCGGGCATCGTTACCTTCCGCAATGCCGATGCCTTGCGGGAAGTGGCGCGGCAGGTGCCGGTCGATCGCTTGTTGGTGGAGACCGATTCGCCCTACCTGGCGCCGATTCCGCACCGGGGCAAGCCGAACCTGCCGCAGTATGTGCGGGAGGTGGCGGAGTATGTGGCTTCGCTGCGTGGGGCCAGTTATGAGCAGTTGGCGGAGCAGACCACGGCAAATTTCAAGCGATTGTTCCCATTGGCGCGGGTGGCTTGATTTACCGGGGTTAGAGATTGTGTGAGGCACGCACCTGACAGCCGTCACACCATCCTCCCCACAAAAACACAAAAAAAACCCGGGTTCTGGGGGAGGAATCCGGGTTAAGACCATTAGGAGTAAAACAAAGGTACGCGGTCCCTGAGCACCTTTATCGGCGCGCCACTGGGGGGGATGCGCCGCGCCAACACTTCAAGTATTGGTCAGGTTTGGCGCAGTGCCAGTGCATATTGGACGTTTTTTAAACAGATTTGGAATACGCCAACGTTTCGTTCCTCCCGCAGCGCATGGCCGTATGCATCGTGAAACACAGACATGCGTGGATGATCCGTGCAATTTCCCGCAAGTTAGGCATAATAAACCGCTTCGATTGTCATCCAGTCCTTCCCATGCAGAAAGAACCTCGTAAGGTCCGTGAGTTTCGCCGTCGCGAACAGGAAATCCTCGATACCGCGCTCAAGCTGTTTCTCGAGCAAGGTGAAGACAGCGTCACCGTCGAGATGATCGCCGACGCCGTGGGCATCGGCAAAGGCACGATCTACAAGCACTTCAAGTCCAAGGCGGAGATCTACCTGCGCCTGATGCTCGATTACGAGCGTGACCTGAACGAGCTGTTGCACTCGGCCGACGTTGACCGTGACAAGGAAGCGCTGTCGCGCGCCTACTTCGAGTTCCGCATGCGCGACCCGCAACGCTACCGGCTGTTCGACCGCCTTGAAGAAAAGGTGGTCAAGGGCAATCAGGTGCCGGAAATGGTCGAGCAGCTGCACAGCATCCGTGCCTCCAATTTCGACCGCCTGACCCAGCTGATCAAGGGCCGTATCAGCGAAGGCAAGCTCGAAGACGTGCCGCCGTATTTCCACTACTGCGCTGCCTGGGCGCTGGTGCACGGCGCTGTGGCGCTGTACCACTCGCCGTTCTGGAGCAACGTACTGGAAGACCAGGAAGGCTTCTTCCAGTTCCTGATGGACATTGGCGTGCGTATGGGCAACAAGCGCAAGCGCGACCCGGAACCCTCGAACTGAGCATTTAGCGAAACGGCGTCGTGCTTTCGCTGCGCGGCAGTGCAGCCCGAAGCGTTTGGCTATCGTTTGGAAATTCGGCATTGCGCATTGGGGCTTGCAAAAACCTGATTTATGAGTCAGGTTTTGCCGGCCCCTTCATCCATGCCGGAGTCATTCATGATTGTCGATCGTCAAGGCAGGCGCTTTCGCAACCTGCGCGTCAGCCTGACGGCTGCCTGCAACTACGCCTGCACCTACTGCGTACCCGACGGCAAGCGGCTGGTGGCGGCGCAGGACGAGTTGTCTGCGGATGCCCTGGCCCGTGGCGTGGCCTACCTGATCGAAGCCGCCGGCATCGAGCGCCTGCGGATTACTGGCGGTGAGCCACTGGTCAGCCCGCGCCTGGATGCCTTTCTGGCTGCCGTGGCCAAACTCGACCTTGACGACGTCTCGCTGACCACCAACGGCCAGTTGCTGGCGCGCAAGTTGCCGCAACTGCAGGCGGCCGGGATTCGTCGGCTGAACGTTTCCCTCGACACCCTCGACCCGCTGGCTTTCCGCCAGATTGCCCGTGGCGGCGACCTGAGCACTGTGCTGGATGGAATGGAGCAGGCCAGCGCCCTGGGTATGCGAATCAAGGTCAACATGGTGCCGATGCGCGGGAAAAACCTTGATCAGGTACTGCCCCTGCTGGATTACTGCCTCGCGCGCGGCTTCGAGCTGCGCTTCATCGAACTGATGCGCATGGGCCACCTCTCTCACGATCGCAACGCCTTCCTCCAGCAGTTTGTAGGCCTCGACCAGCTGCTTGCGCTGATCGGCGGCCAGCATGCCTACGCCCAGGTGAATGCGCCGCTGGACGCCACTGCCATGCGTTACCACATCCCCGGCAGGGGCCACTTCGGCGTCATTGCCAACGAAAGCGTGCCGTTTTGCCGTACCTGCTCGCGGTTGCGCCTGTCTTCTACGGGCTGGCTGCATGGCTGCCTGTCGTCAGGTAACCGGCACTTCGTCGGCGACCTGCTGGAAAAACCGCGTCATCAGGCGCTGCCGGCCTTGCAGCGGTTGTTGGTCAAGGCTTTGGCTGACAAGCAGGACGTGGCCTTTTCCGGCGGCGTGACCGTCATGAAAGTGATCGGTGGCTGAAGCTGGCGCAAAAGCTGCATCCGCCGGCTATTCGCCGGTTTTTCGTCGCCGGCCACTGGAGGAAAGATGCGTAGCCTGGTCTTGCTGCTGGCGCTGATGGCGCTGGGCGGCTGCATGAATGTCAGCGATATGGGCGAAGGCGTCCGCTATCACATGAGCGATGCCGGTCTGCTGGACCACAGCGAAACTCGTCGCACCTTGTCGATCCGCCTGCAGCCTGATTCGTTCATCTTCATTGGCCAGGGTGCATTCGTGCCGCCGGGCGAGGGGCCGGTGCCTCGGCAGAATGCAGTGGCCCAGCAGGCCTTCAAGAGCTTCGTCGAATACTTCCCGATGGTACGGCGCGCCCAGGGCCCGCTGGGCCTCGAAGAGGCCATCGCCCAGGCGCGCTCGGTAGGTGCGGACTACGTGTTGTACACGCGCTTCGCACGTACCGACGATCGCATCGGCAATGGTGACGAGTGGTATGACGAGCAGGCCGTCGACCGCTTGGGCTGGGACACTGGCGTGGTGCAGATGATGCTGATCGAAACCAGTACCCGCTATCTGATCGACACCGCACGCATCAAGAGCCGTGGCGGTTTGTTGACGTTCCACGACAACACCCCGGAGGATTTGCTTGGTGCGCCGATGCGCGAGTACGCTCGTAGCCTTCTGGGCATGAGTGAATGAGGCAAGCGTGATGAGCAACTCCGGCAAGGCCAATGACCTTCTGGCGCAGATCCCCAAGGCCAAGGGGCTGCCGCCGGTGCACCTGTGGAACCCGGAATTCTGTGGTGACATCGACATGCGCATCGCCCGCGATGGCACCTGGTACTACCTGGGCACGCCGATCGGGCGCAAGCCGATGGTGCGGCTGTTCTCTACCATCATTCGCCGCGACGGAGATGACTACTTCCTGATTACCCCGGTAGAGAAGGTCGGCATTCGTGTCGACGATGCGCCGTTCGTGGCCGTGTTGCTGGAAGTGCAGGGCGAAGGCGAGCAGCAGGTGCTGCGTTTTACCAGCAATGTCGAGGACCAGGTCGAGGCGGGGCCGGATAACCCCCTGCGGGTGGTGATCGACCCGCTGACGCAGGAGCCATCACCGTATGTGCTGATGCGCAGCAACCTGGAGGCGCTGATACATCGCAATGTGTTTTACCAACTGGTGGAGCTGGCGGTGCCGCATGTGATCGACGGGGAGGAATGGCTTGGGGTGTGGAGCCGGGGGGCGTTTTACCCGATTGGGCGCAGTGGTTGAGGGGGGTGGGGCTGCAAGAGGCATGTCTTGAGGGGTGTGCTGCCTGGTAGATCGAGCGCCGCCCGCGCGGCGCATCGCGAGCAAGCTCGCTCCTACATTTGTTTCGGGCCAGTATTCCTGTAGCGGACACGCGCGACCGCCTTGTTTGTACTGCGCGACATCGAGCCATGCACTGAGACGTTCGCGCGCAAATCCCACAGGAATAATTGGCCCGAAACAAATGTAGGAGCGAGCTTGCTCGCGATGCGCCGCGCGGGCGGCGCTCGATCTACCAGGCGCTGACATACTTCCGCTGAACAACGAAAAAGCCCCCGGTTGCTTGCGCATCCGGGGGCTTCTTCAATGTCTGGCTCCGCGACCTGGACTCGAACCAGGGACCCAATGATTAACAGTCATTTGCTCTACCGACTGAGCTATCGCGGAATCTGCGCGTATCTTACTGATTGCCCGGGAGAAGTCAACCCACCCCCAGGCAAAACAATGAGTTACAGCACTTCCACGATCGCTTTGGTCACCACGTGGATGTTGCTCTGGTTCAGCGCGGCCACCGCGATACGGCCGGTGTCCAGGGCATAGATGCCGAAGTCGTTCTTCAGGCGGGTGACCTGTTCAACGGTCAGGCCCGAGTAGGAGAACATGCCGACCTGGCGGCCAACGAAGCTGAAGTCGCGGTTTGCACCGTATTCGGCCAGCAGCGATACCATCTGCTTGCGCATGCCGTGGATGCGCTCGCGCATTTCGGCCAGTTCGGTTTCCCACATCTGGCGCAGTTCTGCGCTGTTCAGCACGGTGGCAACAATGGTTGCGCCGTGGGTTGGCGGGTTGGAGTAGGTGGTGCGGATCACGCGCTTGACCTGCGACAGCACGCGGGTGCTCTCGTCCTTGGAGGCGGTGACGATCGACAGTGCGCCGACGCGCTCGCCGTACAGCGAGAACGATTTGGAGAACGAGCTGGAAACGAAGAACTCCAGGCCCGACTCGGCGAACAGGCGCACGGCGAAGGCGTCTTCGGCGATACCGTCACCAAAGCCCTGGTAGGCCATGTCGAGGAACGGCACGTGGCCCTTGGCCTTGACCACTTCCAGGACGTTCTTCCAGTCGTCCAGGTTCAGGTCGACACCGGTCGGGTTGTGGCAGCAGGCGTGCAGCACCACGATCGAACCGGATGGCAGGGCGTTGAGGTCTTCGAGCATGCCAGCGCGGTTGACGTCGTTGGTCGGCGCATCGTAGTAGCGGTAGGTCTGCACCGGGAAGCCGGCCGATTCGAACAGCGCACGGTGGTTTTCCCAGCTAGGGTCGCTGATGGCAACCACGGCATTGGGCGAGAGGCGCTTGAGGAAGTCGGCACCGATCTTCAGCGCGCCGGTACCACCGACGGCCTGCACGGTGACCACGCGGCCGGCGGCCAGCAGTGGCGACTCGGCGCCGAACAGCAGCTTCTGCACAGCCTGGTCGTAGGTGGCGATGCCGTCGATCGGCAGGTAGCCGCGCGAAGCGTGCTGGGCGGCACGCTGGGTTTCGGCTTCGATCACGGCGCGCAGCAGCGGAATGCGGCCTTCCTCATTGCAATACACGCCTACGCCCAGGTTGACCTTGTCGGTACGTGGGTCGGCGTTGAATGCTTCGTTGAGGCCCAGAATAGGGTCGCGGGGTGCCAGCTCGACAGCGGAAAACAGGCTCATTGTTACCTTGGCTCTGATTGGAGTGTGATAGGGCGTACACGCTCCAGCCGAATGCACTGAAGCGGTGCACAAACGGGGAGTCAGTATAGTGATACCGACCGGTCACCGCGACACTCTGGCGCAGCTTTTGGGGCTATTTGCGCAAATATTTTTCGACCATTGGTCTAAATGCCGTGTCCACCGTTGCAGGCGCCCACACCTGTGCCTTGAAAGCGCTCCCGAACGGGCGCATTTGGGTATAGACTACTGGCTAAATTTACAGCTGCTGCACCGCGAGGTCCTTCATGTCCGAGTTCCAGCTCGTCACACGTTTCCAGCCGGCTGGCGACCAGCCCGAGGCTATCCGCCAGTTGGTCGAAGGCATCGAGGCGGGGCTGTCGCACCAGACGTTGCTCGGGGTGACCGGTTCGGGCAAGACCTTCAGCATTGCCAACGTCATCCAGCAGGTGCAGCGCCCGACGCTGGTGCTGGCGCCCAACAAGACGCTGGCCGCCCAGTTGTACGGGGAGTTCAAGGCATTCTTCCCCAACAACGCGGTGGAGTACTTCGTTTCCTATTACGACTACTACCAGCCGGAAGCCTACGTGCCGTCGTCGGACACCTTCATCGAGAAGGACGCCTCGATCAACGACCACATCGAGCAGATGCGCCTGTCGGCCACCAAGGCGCTGCTGGAGCGGCGTGACGCGATCATCGTGACCACTGTGTCGTGCATCTACGGCCTGGGCAGCCCCGAGACCTACCTGAAAATGGTCCTGCACGTGGACCGTGGCGACAAGCTCGACCAGCGCGCGCTGCTGCGCCGCCTGGCCGACCTGCAGTACACCCGCAACGAAATGGACTTTGCCCGCGCCACCTTCCGGGTACGCGGCGACGTGATCGACATCTTCCCGGCCGAATCGGATCTGGAAGCCATCCGCATCGAGCTGTTCGATGATGAAGTGGAGAACATCGCCGCCTTCGATCCGTTGACCGGCGAGGTTTTCCGCAAGCTGCCACGTTTCACGTTCTACCCCAAGAGCCACTACGTGACCCCGCGGGAAACCCTGCTGGAAGCGGTGGAGGGCATCAAGGAAGAACTGAAGGAGCGTCTGGAGTACCTGCACAAGGCCAACAAGCTGGTCGAAGCGCAGCGTCTGGAGCAACGCACCCGCTTCGATCTGGAGATGATCCTCGAGCTGGGCTACTGCAACGGCATCGAAAACTACTCGCGTTACCTGTCCGGGCGCCCGGCCGGGGCGCCGCCGCCCACCCTGTACGATTACCTGCCGCCCGATGCGCTGCTGGTGATCGACGAATCACACGTCAGCGTTCCGCAGGTCGGCGCCATGTACAAGGGCGACCGTTCACGCAAGGAGACCCTGGTCGAGTACGGCTTCCGCATGCCTTCCGCGCTGGACAACCGGCCGATGCGTTTCGACGAGTGGGAGGATGTCAGCCCGCAGACCATTTTCGTTTCGGCCACTCCGGGGCCTTACGAGGCTGAGCATGCCGGGCGCGTGGTGGAGCAGGTGGTGCGCCCGACCGGGCTGGTCGACCCGCAGGTAGAGGTGCGCCCGGCGCTGACCCAGGTCGACGACCTGCTGTCCGAGATCCGCAAGCGTGTCGCGGCAGGCGAGCGAGTGCTGGCGACCACGTTGACCAAACGCATGGCCGAGGACCTCAGCGATTACCTGGCCGACCACGACGTGCGGGTGCGCTACCTGCACTCGGACATCGATACGGTGGAACGGGTGGAGATTATCCGCGACCTGCGCCTGGGCACCTTCGACGTGCTGGTGGGCATCAACCTGCTGCGCGAGGGCCTGGACATGCCCGAGGTGTCGCTGGTGGCCATCCTCGATGCGGACAAGGAAGGTTTTCTGCGTTCCGAGCGCTCCCTGATCCAGACCATTGGCCGCGCGGCACGTAACCTCAATGGCCGGGCCATTCTGTACGCCGATAACGTAACAGGCTCCATGCAGCGAGCCATCGACGAAACCGAGCGCCGCCGCGAGAAGCAGATCGCCTTCAACGAAGCCAACGGCATCGTGCCCAAGGGCGTGGTCAAGGACATCACCGACATCATGGAAGGTGCCACCGTGCCCGGTGCGCGCAGCAAGAAGCGCAAGGGCATGGCCAAGGCGGCGGAGGAGAGCGCCCGTTACGAGGCCGAACTGCGTACGCCGGGCGAGATCACCAAGCGCATCAAGCAGTTGGAAGAGAAAATGATGCAGTTCGCCCGCGACCTGGAGTTCGAAGCTGCGGCGCAGTTGCGTGACGAGATTGCGCAGCTGCGGGAGCGGTTGATCAGCAGCTGAAGCCGGGCGCGGGCCCTGTGGGAGCGGGCGTGCCCGCGAAGAATTCAACGCGGTGGCTGGCACCGGCTGCGCCGGTGTTCGCGGGCATGCCCGCTCCCACAGGGACCGCATCTGATCTGTAATAGCCTCAATGGGCTTCCCCAGCCTTCAACCCTTCCGGCAACTTGCGGGTCAGCAGCACCGCCACCATGCTCACCGCCAACCCGATCCCGACAAAGTGGAAGGCATCGTTGTAAGCCATGATCAGCGCCTGCTGGTGGGTAATTTCGCTAAGTTTGCCCAGCGCTGCATTGTCATTGCCCAAGCGCTCCGCCAATTGCGCCAGCCGCTCAGCCACCTGTGGGTTGCTCGGCACCACCGATTCGCGCAGGTAGTCGAAGTACACCTTGGTGCGCGCATCCAGCAGGGTGGCCAGCAAGGCAATACCGATGGCCCCGCCCAGGTTACGCAGAATATTGAACAGGCTCGACGCGGACCCGGCATCCTGTTGTTGGATATACGCGGTGGCAATCAGCGAGATGGTCACCATGATCATCGGCTGGCCCAGGGCGCGGATGATCTGGATATGGTTGAACTGCGGCCCGGCAAAGTCCGGGTTGAGCACCCCCGAACCGAAACTGGCAGCGCCGAACAGGCAAAACCCCAGCGCGCATAGTACCTTGGGCGATATCACCTTCATCAGTTGCGGCACCAGCGGGATCAGGAACAACTGCGGAATACCCATCCACATGATCACCTCGCCAATCTGCAAGGCGTTGTAACCCTGTACCTGCGCCAGGTACAGCGGTAGCAGATAGATCGAGCCGTACAGGCCCACACCCATGCCCAGGCTGGCGATGCTCGACAGGCCAAAGTTGCGGTTGCCGAGGATACGCAGGTTGATCAGCGGGTGAGGCTTGGAAAACTGCAGGATGACGAAGGTGATCAGGCTGACCAGTGCAACGCTGCCCAGGCCGACGATCAGGTGCGACTCCAGCCAGTCCTTGCGATGGCCTTCCTCGAGAAACACCTGCAGGCAGCCCAACCCAAGGCCGAGCGTGACGATGCCGGCATAATCGGTACTTTTCAGCAGCTCCCAGTGCGCCTCCTTCTTCTCAAGCCCGTATAACAAGCCGGCGATCATTAGCAGGCCCGGTGGGATATTGATGTAGAAGATGTATTCCCAGCCCCAGTTCTCGGTCAGCCAGCCGCCCAGGGTGGGGCCGATGGAGGGGGCAAAAGTGGCGGTCATGGCGAACATCGCCATGCCTTTGGCGCGGTGGTGCTCGGGCAGCTTGATCAGCGTCAGGGTGAAGGCCAGCGGGATCAGCGCGCCACCGGTGAAACCCTGCAAGGCACGGAACAGGATCATGCTCTCCAGGTTCCAGGCCATCGAGCACAGCAGCGACGACAGCAGGAAACCGCCGGATACCCACACCGCCAGGCGCCGCGCTGACAACAGCTGCACCAGCCAGGCCGTCAGCGGGATCATGATGATTTCCGCCACCAGGTACGAGGTGGAAATCCATGAGCCTTCTTCCAGGGTCGCCGACAGAGCGCCCTGGATGTCCTTCAGCGAGGAGTTGGTGATCTGGATATCCAGCACTGCCATGAAGGCACCGAGCATCACGCTCATCACCGCGATCCAGTCGCGTCGGGTTGGCTCCGCTGTGGGGCGCAGCAGCTGGTCACCGGCCATTGTGGCCTTCGTCTTCGCTGCGCAGGTCGACGGTGGCGGTCACCGACATGCCGGGGCGAATACGCCCATGCAATGGGTTGTCGGCGTGGAACGTGAGTTTTATCGGGATGCGCTGCACAACTTTGGTGAAGTTGCCGGTGGCGTTGTCCGGTGGCAGCAGGCTGAACTGCGCACCGGACGCGGCGAACAGGCTGTCCACCCGGCCTTCGATCGGTGTGTCGGGGTAGCTGTCGAACAACAGTTCCGCGCGCTGGCCGGGGTGCATGCGGCCGATCTGGGTTTCCTTGAAGTTGGCCTGCACCCAGATGTCTTCATCCGGCACGATCGACAGCAGGTAGGCGCCGGCCTGCACCACCTGGCCATTGCGCGCATTGCGCTGGCCGATGGTGCCGCTGATCGGGGCATGGATTTCGCAGCGGGTCAGGTTCAGTTCGGCCTGGGCCAGGTCGGTGCGGGCATTGGCGATTTGCGCATCGAGGCGCTTGAGTTCGGCGTTCAGGGCGGTGACCTGCTGGCGCTGGCTTTGCAGGTCGGCGCGGGCCTTGTCGACCTGGGAGCCGGCGACATGGCTGTCCGCCGACAGGGTAGTGACCCGCTCCTCAGAGACAAAACCCGGCTTGCGCAGCTTCTCGGCACGGCTCAGGTCCAGCCGTGAACGGTCGAATGTGGCCTGGGTCGCCGCCAACTGGGCCTGGCCGGCGGCAATCAGGCTGCCTTGTTGGGTGAGGCGGCTTTGCGCTTGTGCGTACTCGGCTTCGCGGGTGGCCAGGGCGGCACGGGCGCGTTCGACCGCCAGCTCAAAGTCGGCGGCTTCCAGGCGCACCAGCAGGTCGCCCTTGCTGACGTGCTGGTTGTCCTCGACCGGCACCGTTTCGATACGTGCGCCAAGCTGGCTGGAGATACGGGTGATCTCACCCTGCACGTAAGCGTTGTCGGTGCTCTCGTAGAAGCGGCCCTTGAAGTACCAGTGGCCCAGGAAGGCGAGGGCGATGATGGCCACCAGGGCGAAGAAGAGCGTCAGGCGGCGTTTGAGTTGGGCAGGCATGGGGACTATCGTTCCAGAAATGTAAACAAATTTAACAGCGGCGCAGGGCCCGTCGACAAGTGACGTTCGCGCCATTGCTGGAACCCGGTGCCCGCCTCCTGCTAACATCCCGCCTTTGTTTCATCTTTCGTTCGAGACTCTCCATGACCACCGTACGCACGCGTATTGCGCCATCGCCTACCGGCGACCCCCATGTCGGCACTGCCTACATCGCCCTGTTCAACTACTGCTTTGCCAAGCAGCACGGCGGTGAGTTCATCCTGCGCATCGAAGACACCGATCAGCTGCGCTCCACGCGTGAGTCGGAGCAACAGATCTTCGACGCCCTGCGCTGGCTTGGCATCGAATGGAACGAAGGCCCGGATGTCGGCGGCCCGCACGGCCCTTACCGGCAGAGCGAGCGTGGCGAAATCTACGCCAAATACGCCAAGGAACTGGTAGACGCCGGCCACGCTTTCTACTGCTTCTGCACTGCCGAAGAGCTGGAGCAGATGCGTGCCGAGCAGCAGGCTCGCGGCGAAACCCCGCGTTACGATGGCCGTGCGTTGCTGATGAGCGCCGAAGAAGTGCAGCGCCGCCTGGACGCTGGCGAGCCGCACGTGATCCGCATGAAGGTGCCGAGCGAAGGGATCTGCGTGGTGCCGGACATGCTGCGCGGCGATGTCGAGATCCCCTGGGACCGCATGGACATGCAGGTGCTGATGAAGAACGACGGCCTGCCGACGTACTTCCTGGCCAACGTGGTCGACGACCACCTGATGGGCATCACCCACGTGCTGCGTGGGGAAGAGTGGCTGCCATCGGCGCCCAAGCTGATCAAACTGTACGAGTACTTCGGCTGGGAGCAGCCCAAGCTGTGCTACATGCCGCTGCTGCGCAACCCGGACAAATCGAAACTGTCCAAGCGCAAGAACCCGACCTCGGTCACCTTCTACGAGCGCATGGGCTTCATGCCTGAAGCGATGCTCAACTACCTTGGCCGCATGGGCTGGTCGATGCCTGACGAGCGCGAGAAGTTCTCGCTGGCCGAAATGGTCGAGCACTTCGACCTGTCACGTATCTCGCTGGGCGGCCCGATCTTCGACATCGAGAAGCTGTCCTGGCTCAACGGCCAGTGGCTGCGCGAGCTGCCGGTAGAGGAGTTTGCCGCACGCCTGCAGAAGTGGGCGTTCAACAGCGACTACATGATGAAGATTGCCCCGCACGTGCAAGGCAGGGTCGAAACCTTCAGCCAGGTTGCCCCGTTGGGCGGGTTCTTCTTCGAAGGCGCGCTCAAGCTGGACGCCAAGCTGTTCGAAAGCAAGAAACTGTCGGCCGACCAGGTGCGCCAGGTGATCCAGCTGATCCTGTGGAAGCTTGAAAGCCTGCGTCAGTGGGAAAAAGAGCGCATCACCGGTTGCATCCAGGCCGTGGTCGAAGCGCTGGAGCTGAAGCTGCGCGACGCCATGCCGCTGATGTTCGCCGCCATCACGGGCCAGGCCAGCTCGGTTTCGGTGCTGGACGCCATGGAAATCCTCGGTCCCGACCTGACGCGCTACCGCCTGCGCCAGGCCCTGGACCTGCTGGGTGGGGTGTCGAAGAAAGAAAACAAAGAGTGGGAAAAGCTGTTGGCTTCCATCGCCTGATTCAGCTTTGCACCTAACTTGTGGGAGCGGGCGTGCCCGCGAATGCAATGGTAAATTCAATA
>NZ_JBICLK010000078.1:0-1105 GCF_043105275.1 Pseudomonas sp. TYF_14 | reverse complement strand
CTGGCACCGGGGGGTTGGTACTCGCGTGGTGGGATTATTCGGACAGTTCCAGACATCTCAAGGAGTTGCAGGGCACCTCCAAGAGCCACCCGGCATACAAGTCTGGTATTTTAGCTTTCACGTATGTAACGCGAGCCACGGCAACCATAGCGCTTTCGTTAGCCGAGCTAGGAAGCGCCATCGCCATTGCAAAGCCGTTATTCGATCATTTATCAAAGAATAGCAGATCAAAAATCATCCATACGCTGAGTCGCTCAGCCAGTGTACTTGCAGGAAAACTTGGCACACAGGCAGCTCGACTATTATTAGCACGATTAGTCTTGGGCGCCTTCTGGCTTGGTCTGGTCGTGACAGTGATCATCCTCATCCTTGAAGACGACGCACTCGAAAAATGGTGCAAACGAAGCACTTATCGCCTTAATAAAGACGCAGATGCCTACGACATAAACGACGAACTCCCGGCACTTCACTCTGCCTTTAGCGAGGTAATTTAATGTTTTTGATTGAGTGGGGCTTTTGGAAAATGGCCACTGAGTCAAGTGCTTCCCGTAATGCAGCCTATGCGCAGAGGAGCCTGCCAGATAAAAGATCTGACCGTAACGTGAGCGACGGGGGTCTTGATATTAGCTTCAAGTCTGCGAGCGAGCACCCGCATACTCGGGGTCCCATTTACGCTTTCAACGAAACATATTTAGACATGCGCTGCGGCGGGTCGGAAGAAAAACGCGGCCTGATCACGCTTATGACGCTCGGAGGAGTAGGTCCGACTATTTATGCATGGGCACAACTGACACATGGTTTTTTAGTTTTCAACATCTCCGCCCTACCTGAGTTCAACATACCCTTCATCCTGCTTAATACACTCGCACTCTTGATTGGCGCCGGCCTCACTTACCTCTATCTCAGGTATGGTTTCCACCTTACACGCCTCGAGCTATTTACAAGCAGACACCTACTGATTCGCTTCAACAGAAAAACTCAACAAGTCCACCTGCACCGCCCCACTTACTGCGGTGGAATAGTGACATTTCCATGGAGGGAAACTGGCAGCACATCTACTTATCAAGAGGACGATCCGCTCAGCCTCGGCATGCGACTAGGCCTA
>NZ_JBICLK010000077.1:0-31745 GCF_043105275.1 Pseudomonas sp. TYF_14 | reverse complement strand
AGCGCACCCAGCCGGCGTGGGCTGATGCGCTCGACCACCAACGTGTTGCTCGGGCGGTTACCCGGGATCACCTTGTGTGGGGCCAGCTTTTCGATGTCTGCTTCGTTGAGGCCTTTAGCGCGCAATTCGGCTTCAGCTTCCTCGCGGGTTTTGCCCAGCATCAGCGCCTGGCTCTGCGACAGGCAGTTGGCGTACAGCCACTGGTGGTGGTCGGCCACCGGGTTGAAGCTCACCACCGGCACGATGAAATCGGCCGGAATCAACTGGGTGCCCTGGTGCAGCAACTGGTGGTAGGCATGCTGGCCGTTGCAGCCCACGCCGCCCCAGATCACCGGCCCGGTGTCGGTCTTCACCGGGGTACCGTCTTGCAGCACGCTCTTGCCGTTGGATTCCATGTCCAGCTGCTGCAGGTGCTTGGTGATGTTGCGCAGGTAGTGGTCGTACGGCAGGATCGCGTGGCTGTTTGCGTCCCAGAAGTTGCCATACCACACGCCCAGCAGGGCCAGTAGCACCGGCATGTTCTTGTCGAACGGTGCGGTCTGGAAGTGCTGGTCCATGGTGTAGGCGCCGGACAGCAGTTCCTTGAAGTTGGCAGTGCCGATGGCCAGGGCGATCGGCAGGCCGATGGCCGACCACAGCGAGTAGCGCCCGCCCACCCAGTCCCACATCGGGAAGATGTTTTCTTCGCGGATACCGAACGCTACAGCAGCAGCCTTGTTGCTGGACACTGCAATGAAGTGGCGGTACAGCTCGGCTTCCGAGCCGCCTTGGGCCAGGTACCAGGTCCGCGCGGCCATGGCGTTTTTCAGCGTCTCGAGGGTGTTGAACGACTTCGACGAGACGATGAACAGGGTGGTTTCGGCGCGCAGGTTGGCCGACAGCTCGTGGAACTCGCTGCCGTCGATATTGGCCAGGTAGTGGCAGCGCACGCCGCGCTGGGCGTAGGGTAGCAGCGCTTCGGACACCAGCTCGGGGCCGAGGAACGAACCGCCGATGCCAATGTTGACCACGTCGGTGATCGGCTTTTCGCTGTAGCCGCGCCACAGGCCATCGTGAATGCGGCCAACCAGTTCGGTAATCTGGTTGAGCACCTTGTGCACTTCCGGCATGACGTTCACGCCGTTGACGCTGAGTTTGTCACCTACGGGCCGGCGCAAGGCGGTGTGAAGCACCGGGCGGCCTTCGGAGGCGTTGATGATCTCACCGCTGAACATCGACTTGATGGCGTCTTGCAGGCCCACTTCATTGGCCAGGCTGACCAGCAGCTCGCGGCTTTGCTCGGTGATCAGGTTTTTTGAGTAGTCGAGGAACAGGCCGCAAGCGCTGAGGGAAAACTGGTCGAAGCGCTTGGCATCGGCGGCGAAGGCTTCGCGCATGCTGAAGCTTTGCATGGCGTCGCGGTGTTTCTGAAGCGCCTGCCAGGCGGGCAGGGCCGTCACATCGTGGGGTGTACGGTAATACGCCATTGCGCGGGGTTCCCTTGGTGCGTGGTGAGGGCTTGGACACGGCAGTCGTTGCCGGGTTCAGGCTGGCACCATTATAGGCAAAGGCCACGTGCTGGGAATGGGTATGGCAGGGGGATTTTGGGGGCATTGCAAGCAAGCCCGCCCCTACAGGTAAACGTGCAGGAGCGGGCTTGCCCGCGAATGGGCTGCAAGGCAGCCCAAGACCGTTATGCGGTCTTCTCTTCCAAATGCAGGTAGAGATTGTCGATCAACCGTGTGTTACCCAGGTAAGCCGCCGCAATCACCACCAGGTCTCGATCATCGATCACTGCCGGGCGCAAACTTACGGCATGGCGTACTTCCAGGTAATCCGGGCGGAAACCCGCTGCGCTCAGTTGCGCCTGGCCTTCAGCGACCAGCGCGGCAAAATCCCGCTGGCCACGGCCGATGCCCGCTGCAATGTGCTGCAGTGTGCGGTACAGCGCTGGCGCAGTTGTACGCTGCTCTGGCGTGAGGTAGCCATTGCGCGACGACAGCGCCAAGCCATCTTCTGCACGCACGGTGGGTTCGCCGATGATCTGGATCGGCATGTTCAGGTCGCGCACCATGGCGCGGATCACCGCCAACTGCTGATAGTCCTTCTCGCCGAACACGGCAAGGTCTGGCTGGACCATGTTGAACAGCTTGTTCACCACGGTGGCCACACCCTCGAAATGCCCAGGGCGGCTGGCGCCGCACAGGCCTTCGGAAAGCTGGGGCACGCTGACGCGGGTTTGCACGCTCATGCCGTCGGGGTACATCTCTTCCACCGTGGGCGCGAACAGCAGGTTGCAGCCGGCCTGCACCAGGCGCTCCTGGTCGGCTGCCAGGGTGCGTGGGTACTTGTCGAGGTCTTCGTTGGCGCCGAACTGCAGCGGGTTGACGAAGATACTGGCGACCACGAAATCGGCGCGCTGGGCAGCCTTGGTCACCAAGGCCGCATGGCCGCTGTGCAGGTTGCCCATGGTCGGCACGAAACCGATGCGTTTGCCCTCACCGCGGGCGCGGGCCACTGCCGCGCGCAGTTCGCGGACGGTCTTGACTGTATTCATGCACTGAACCCGTGTTCGCTGCCTGGGAAACTGACTTGCTTGACCGCCTCGACGTAAGCGACGAGGGCGCTATGGATATCCGGTTGGCCCTGCATGAAGTTCTTCACGAACTTCGGTACCCGGCCGCTCAGCGACAGGCCGAGCATGTCGTGCAGTACCAGTACCTGGCCATCGGTGGCGCTGCCGGCGCCAATGCCGATTACCGGGATGCCAACGGCATTGGTGATTTCCGCCGCCAGTTCGCTGGGTACGCACTCGAGCAGCAGCATGGCCGCACCGGACTGTTCCAGGGCAATGGCGTCGGCACGCATCTGCCGGGCCTGGGCCTCCTGGCGGCCCTGCACTTTGTAGCCGCCCAGCACGTTGACGGTTTGCGGGGTCAGGCCCATGTGCGCGCACACCGGCACACCACGTTCGGCCAGCAAGCGGATGGTTTCGGCCAGCCAGGCTGCGCCTTCGATCTTGACCATGTGGGCGCCGGCCTGCATCAGTGTGGCGCTGTTGGCAAAGGCCTGCTCGGGGGTGGCATGGGCCATGAACGGCAGGTCGGTAAGGATCAGCGCGCCGTCGTTGCCGCGTTTGACGCTGGCGGTGTGGTAGGCCATCTCCGCCGTGGTGACCGGCAAGGTGCTGTCGTGGCCCTGCAGGACCATCCCCAGCGAGTCGCCCACCAGCAACACTTCAACGCCGGCCTGGCTGGCGGCCTTGGCGAAGGTCGCGTCGTAGCAGGTCAGCATGGTGATTTTTTCACCCTTGGCCTTGAGGCCGTTAAGGGTGGTAAGGGTTACTTCAGGCATGTAGGAAACTCCTCGTTCAGGCGCTGTAAAAAACGACTGCATTCAACGCGTGTAGTCATCTTCCGGAGCGGCACATCATCGCGCGTGATGTTCGGGCACAGGTCCGTCCGGGCCTAAATACGGGTATGCGGCACTTTGGTGCCACACGGGACGCCTATAGTCGTGAGCGAGGTGTGGGAAGTCAATCACCCTGTTACCGCATTGTTACGATCAGGGTGTTACTGGCGTTACCGAGGTGGCGATGCAGGCTGGAACGCCCGGTCTACAGGCGTTCCAGGCCGACGAACGGGCATTCGTCGAGCAGTTGCGCGAGGGCGCGGCCATCGGCCAGGCGGAAATCCCCCGGTACCAGCTCGGCCAACGGATACAGCACGAACGGGCGGGCATGCATGTGGTAATGCGGCACTTTCAGGCGTGGCTGGTCGAGCACCTGGTCACCGAACAGCAGGATGTCCAGGTCCAGCGTGCGTGGGCCCCAGCGCTCTTTGCGCACGCGGCCCTGGTCGTTTTCGATGGCCTGCAGCGCATCGAGCAATGCCAGTGGTGCCAGGGCGGTGTCCAGGGCGGCGACAGCATTGGTGTAGCGCGGTTGGCCGGGCAGCAGCGAATCACTGGTGTACAGGGCCGAGGCGGCTACCAGGCGCGTGGCTTCGACCTGGTCCAGCGCCTGCAAGGCACTACGCAGTTGCTCGGCAGGTGCGTCCAGGTTGCTGCCCAGACCTACGTAGGCGCGAATGGTCACTCGAACGCCTCGTCGCCACTGCGCTTGCGTTTGCTGCCGCTGCGCTTGCGCTTGCGCGGGCCGGCACTTTCGTCACGGCTACCAAGCTCGCGGATCATCTCGCGGCGCTCGCTGTCGTTTGCCTCCTGGTAATCGGTCCACCACTGGCCCAGGTCGTCGGTTTCTTCCCCGGCGCTTTCACGCAGCAGCAGGAAGTCGTAACCGGCGCGGAAACGCGGGTTGTCCAGCAGCATGTCGGCGCGCTTGCCGCTGCGGCGCGGCAGGCGCTCCTGCATGTCCCAGATCTCGCGGATCGGCAGGGTAAAACGCTTGGGGATGGCAATGCGCGCGCACTGCTCGGCGATCAGGTCGTGGGCTGCACCGTTCATGGCCGGGATCGGCGGCACGCCCTGGTTCTGCAGGTGCAGCACACGGGCCGGCAGAGCTGGCCAGAGCAAAGCAGCAAACAGGAAGGCTGGCGTCACCGGCTTGCCCTGCTTCACGCGCAGGTCGGTGTTGTTCAGTGCCTGGCTGATCAGCGTGTGGGTGTAGGTCGGCCGCTCATCCAGCGCGTGGGCACTGGCCGGGAACAGCGGTTCGAACAACTCCAGGTCAACCAGCATTTCGAAGGCGATGGCACCTTGGCCGCTGAGGAACAGCTTGAGGCATTCCTCGAACAGGCGCGCGGGTGGAATCTCGCGCAGCATCGGGGCCAGGCCGCGAATCGGCAGGTAAGTGTGCTTTTCGATGCCAAAGTCGAGCTTGGCAGCAAAGCGCACCGCGCGCAGCATGCGCACCGGGTCTTCCTGGTAGCGGTGGGTCGGGTCTCCGATCAGCCGCAGCAGGCGATTGCGCACGTCGTGCACACCGTTGGCGTAATCGAGAATGCGCTCGCTGACCGGATCGTAGTACAGGGCGTTGATGGTGAAGTCGCGGCGTTGCGCGTCCTCTTCCAGGGTGCCGTACACGTTGTCTCGCAGAATGCGGCCACTGGCGTTATGCGACGAACGGTGGGCATCGCCCTGGTCGTCCTCGGAGTGGTGGGCGCGGAAGGTGGCGACTTCAATGATCTCACGGCCGAAATGCACATGGACCAATTTGAAGCGACGACCAATGATGCGGGCGTTGCGGAACTCGGCACGGACCTGTTCGGGGGTGGCGCTGGTGGCGACGTCGAAGTCCTTCGGCGTGATGCCCAGCATCAGGTCGCGGACACAGCCACCGACCAGGTAAGCCTGGTAGCCGGCGCTTTGCAGGCGCTCCACGATGTTCACCGCATGACGGCTGAACTGGTGGCGCTGCAGCGAGTGCTGGCTCTTGTTGATCACCTCGGGCGTGGTGCGCCTGTGGTGCGGGCCCGGTACGGGCGGGCGGAAAGACTGGAACAGCTTCTTCAGCATGGGATGCACTGTGTGAAGGAATGTTCGGCCAAGAATAGGAGAATGGCCGCATGATGGGCGGGGATTCTAGCATTTACTCGGGGAATGGTGTAGGCGGGTAGCAGGATGCCTGCCAGAAGGGTAGAAACGACAAGGGGAGCCTAAGCTCCCCAAGAAGTCGTTGCGTGCTCTTATTGTTTTTTTGCTGGGCTTCTTGTTTTTGTTGAGTGCCCTGCCCACAAATCTCGAAACTTGTGGACGACCCCCAAACCGGGGGTAAAGAGCAAACGGATTGCTTTGGCCGCTGATGACACGTTGATCAGTCGATCCAACCAGTTCAGGCGCTGCTTTTAGTGCAGTTTTTGTTGTTCTCTGCCTGGTTGTGGGGCAAGCCCCAAACACGCATCCTCTCCAAAAGAATCAGTTAGCTGCGCCTCCGCCATCTTGTTTTTATTGTGCGTGAGCCGTTTCGTCTTGTTCTTATTCTGAGTTGCAGTGCTTGTTATTGTTCTTGTACCAAACATATAGCAGGTGCCGTGCCAACTTTTCAAAACCCAATAAAATCAAGGGGTTGAGCGGGCTCTGCAATTTTTGGCAGGTCGAAGATGTCGCAATTTCGTTACCGTACGCCTCGGGGACTGTTACGGCGGAAAGCTTGGGTAACAGATTTTTACGGGAGGTGAGGTGTTACCTGGGGTGTTCCCAGGCCAGATGTGTTCGCGACACCCCGTTCTGCGCCTGTGCCATTGGCGCGCATCCCCCTCGGTGCACGACAGGATATTGAAGGGGACACACAAGGGGCCGCGCGCCAATGGCTCAGGATTGATTGGCCCGAAACAGATGTAGGAGCGAGCTTCGCTCGCGATGCGCCGCGTGGGCGGCGCTCGATCCCACAGGCGCCGCACTTGCTGCGGCGAACACTGGGCAGGTTGAATTACTCGCTGGTAGCGTTGCTCTTGCGCCGTGGGATGCCCAGGCGCTGGCGGCGTTCCCACAGGCACTTGCGGCTTACGCCGAGCTTGCGTGCCAGTTCGGTCTCGGTCATGTGGTCCTGGTGTTCAAGCACGAAGTGCTGGAAGTAGTCTTCCAGCGACAGGTCTTCGGTCGGCTCGTGGCTGGCATTGCCCGCGTTGGCCACCACCAGGGCATTGTCGAGGATGTCATCCTCATCCAGGTCGCTCAGCTCGATGTCGATGCCCAGCAGCTCGGCGGAAATTTCTGCGCTCTCGCTGAGGATCACCGCGCGCTCCACGGCGTTTTCCAGTTCACGCACGTTACCGGGCCAGCTGTAGTGACGAATGGCTTGCTCGGCCTCGGCCGAGAAGTGCAGGTCGTCGCGGCCGATGCGAGCGCTCTGGCGGGCGAGGAAGACGTTGGCGATCTCGTTGACGTCGCTGCCACGCTCGCGCAGGGCCGGCAGCTTCAGGGCGATGACGTGCAGTCGGTAATACAAGTCTTCACGGAACTGGCCGGCCTTGGCCAGGTTTTTCAGGTCGCGGTGGGTCGCGGCGATCAGGCGCACATCGACCTTTTGCGACTGCACCGAACCTACCCGGCGTATCTCGCCTTCCTGCAGCACACGCAGCAGGCGAGCCTGGGCTTCGAGCGGCAGTTCGCCAATTTCATCGAGGAACAGCGTACCGCCATCGGCGGCCTCCACCAAGCCGGCGCGCCCGGCGCTGGCGCCGGTGAACGCGCCTTTTTCGTGGCCGAACAGTTCGGATTCGATCAGCGTTTCGGGGATGGCCGCGCAGTTCACCGAGATCATCGGTGCCTTGGCCCGGCGAGACAGGTTGTGCAGGGCGCGGGCCACCAGCTCTTTACCGGTGCCCGACTCGCCCTGGATCAGCACATTGGAGTCGGTAGGCGCGACCTTGCGGATCTTGCTGTACATGTCCTGCATGGGCTGGCACGAGCCGATGATGCCGATCTCGCCATTGGCCGTTGCCGCGCTGCCTTTGTCGGACGCTGTAGCCTTGCCATTGCTGGCGCGTGGCTCGGCTGGCGGTGCAGCAGCGGGGGCGTTCTGCCGGTCACGCAGAATACGCGCTACTGCCTGCAGCATCTCGTCGTGGTCGAAGGGCTTGGCGATGTAGTCCACCGCGCCCATTTTCATCGAGTCCACCGCTGAGCGCAGGCTGGCGTAACTGGTCATGATCAGCACCGGGGTGCCCTGGCCGAGCTTGATCAGCTCGGTGCCGGGCGCGCCGGGCAGGCGCAGGTCGCTGACGATGAGGTCGAAAGTGGCAATGCTGAAGCGTTCCTGGGCTTCCTGCACCGAGCCGGCCTCGCTGACCTGGTACTGGTTCCGCTCAAGCAGGCGACGCAGGGCCGAGCGGATGATGGTTTCGTCTTCGACGATCAGAATGTGCGGCATTGATTCAATTCTCTCGACGGTCTCGAATTTCAGGGGACGTCGCTACGACATGCCGGGGCAGGGTCACGCGGATCCGGGTGCCACGTTGCCGTTCGATATCGGCCGGGCTGTCGATGGTGATTTGCCCATAATGCTCTTCCACGATGGAATAGACCAGAGCGAGCCCCAGTCCGGTTCCTTCGCCCGGGTCCTTGGTGGTGAAGAAGGGTTCGAACAGGCGGTCCATGATGTTCTTCGGAATCCCGCTGCCTTCGTCTTCGACGATCAGGTCGACGGTGTGCTCGTTAACCTCGCTGCGCACGCGCACGGCGCTGCCGGGCGGCGAGGCATCGCGGGCGTTGGAGAGCAGGTTGATCAGCACCTGGGCCAGGCGCTGCGGGTCACCTTCGGCCCAATGGTCCGGGTCGCAAAGGTTGAAGAACTGTACTTCGAAATTGCGCCGGTTCAACGCCAGCAGACCGATGGCATCTTGTGCCACTTCAGCCAGGCACACGGGCTCCTCGCTGTTCTGGTGGCTGCCGCCGGCATGGGCGAAGCTCATCAGCGACTGGACGATGCGCGATACGCGCTTGGTCTGGTCAAGGATCTGGCTGGACAACTCGATGATTTCGCCATCGTCTTCGCGTTCCTCGCGCAGGTTTTGCGCCAGGCAGGCGATGCCGGTGATCGGGTTGCCGATCTCGTGGGCCACGCCGGCGGCCAGGCGGCCGATGCTGGCCAGGCGCTCGGAGTGCACCAGCTTGTCTTCCAGTGCCTGGGTTTCGGTAAGGTCTTCCACCAGCAGTACCAGCCCGCTGTTACCGGGGGCCAGTGGCTCGTCGATGGCTGCCTTGTGCAGGTTCAGCCAGCGCGGCTGGCCGTCCAGCGCCAGGCGCTGCTTGTGCAGGTGCTCGTCGGGCACGTTGATGAAGCCTTGCAGCAGGCCGCGCCAAGGCTCGTCGATGGTGACCAGGCGCGAGCCGACCACATGCTTGGCGGCGATGCCGGTGAGCTCTTCCATGGCCTTGTTCCACATCAGGATTTCCTGGTCCTTGGCCAGCGAGCAGACGCCCATGGGCAACTCCTGCAGGGTCTGGCGATGGTAGCGGCGCAAGGCATCGAGCTCGGCGGCCAGCCCGGTCAGGCGCGAGTGGTAGTCTTCCAGGCGGCTTTCGATGAAGTGGATGTCTTCGGTCACGTAGTTTTCGTTACCGGACTTGTACGGCAGGAAAGTCTCGACCATGTCCTGGGCCACGCTCGGCCCCATCAGGCCGGACAGGTTGGCTTCGATGCGGTCGCGCAGGCGGCGCAGGGCATAGGGGCGGCGTTCGTCGAACGGCAGGTAGAGGTCGCGCAGTGCTTGCTCGACTTCCTTTTGCGCGGCCTTGGCGCCCAGCGGCTTGGCCAGCTGGGTGGCGAATTCCTGCGGCGAGGCGGCGTGCAGCTCGCGGCGCTGCGGACGGCGCACGTTATCCACGGCACAGGCTTCGGCCGCGCTGACCTCTTCGGTACTGGCGTTGGTGAACAGTGAGATCAGGGTGAACAGCAGCACGTTGGCCGCCAACGAGGCGATGGCTGCCATGTGCCAGCTGGTGTCGTCCAGCACATAGATCATGTCCAGCAGCGGGATGTAGAAGCCCTGCAAGTTGCCGAGAAGCGGCAGCAGCATGGTCACCATCCACACCAGGGTGCCGGCCAGCAGCCCGGCGATGAAACCGCGGCGGTTGGCGGTTGGCCAGTAGAGTACCGACAGCACCCCAGGCAGGAACTGCAAGGTGGCGACGAAGGCGACGATGCCCAGGTTGGCCAGGCTCTGGTGGTAGTTCTGGCTCAGGTAGAACATGAAGCCGGCAGTGATGATGGCGACGATCAATGCACGGCGGGTCCACTTCAGCCAACGGTAGATGTTGCCCTCGGCCGGCGGCTGGTAAAGCGGCAGCACCAGGTGGTTCAGGGCCATGCCCGACAGCGCCAGGGTGGTGACGATGATCAGGCCGCTGGCTGCCGACAGGCCACCAATGTAGGCCAGCAGTGCCAATGCCTGGTTGTTGGCGGCGATGCCCAGGCCCAGGGTGAAGTACTCGGGGTTGGTGCTGGCGCCCAGGCGCAGGCCGGCCCACAGCACCAGCGGCACGGCAAGACTCATCAGCAGCAGGAACAGCGGCAAGCCCCAGCTGGCGCTGACCAGCGAGCGCGGGTTGAGGTTTTCGGTAAAGGCCATGTGGTACATGTGCGGCATGACGATGGCCGAGGCGAAGAACACCAGCAGCAGGGTGCGCCATGGGCCTTCCTGCAGGGGGGTGTGCAGGGCGGCAAGGGCGGTCTGGTTCTGCAACAGCCAGACTTCCAGCTCGTGCGGGCCGCCGAATACGCCATACAAGGCATACAGGCCGATGCCGCCCAAGGCCAGCAGCTTGATCACCGACTCGAAGGCGATGGCGAATACCAACCCCTCATGTTTCTCGCGCGTGGCGATGTGCCGCGAGCCGAAGAAGATGGTGAACAGAATGATCAGCGTGCAAAAGGCAAAGGCCACCCGGGCCTTTACCGGTTCACCGGTAAGGATGCTGATCGAATCGGCCACCGCCTGGATCTGCAGGGCCAGCAACGGGAGCACGCCAATCAGCATGATGATGGTGGTCAAGGCCCCGGCCCAGGTACTGCGGAAGCGGAAGGCCAGCAGGTCGGCCAGCGATGACAGCTGATAGGTGCGGGTGATCTTGAGGATCGGGTAGAGCAGCACCGGCGCCAGCAGGAATGCGCCAGACACCCCCAGGTAACAGGCAAGGAAACCGTAGCCGTACTGGTAGGCCAGGCCAACCGAGCCATAGAAGGCCCAGGCGCTGGCGTAGACGCCCAGCGACAGGGTGTAGGTAAGTGGGTGGCGAATGATCGAACGCGGGATCAGCCCGCGCTCGCTGATCCAGGCCACGCCGAACAGCACCATGAGGTACCCGGCGCTGATCAGGATCATCTGGGTCAGGCTAAAGCTCATCGGCATCTCTTTGGCTCTGCAGGATGAAGGTGACGACGATCAGGATCAGCCAGAGCAGGTAGGGGCGGTACCAGGCTCCGGTCGGTTCGATCCACCAGTCCATGATGGCCGGGGAGAACAGGTAGATCCCCACGACCAGAAGCAGGACCAAACGATAGATGTACATGCTGGCCTCGATGGTTGGGCGCTGCGGGCTTGAACTTATTATTGGCGCAAATGGCAGGGGGGATGCTAGCGGGAATCCACAGCGTTCGCCAAGGGTTTGAATTTACTGGGCTTTTGTTTTTAGGGGGGGTACCTGTGCCGGCCCTTTCGCGGGCATGCCCGCTCCCACAGGTAGACCACAGGCCTTGAAGGCGGCGTGGTTCCTGTGGGCGCGGGCGCACCCGCGAAGAGGCCGGTAAAGGTTCAGCGCAAATCAGCCTCTGGCACCGTGGTCCGCTGCGCGATGGCTTCCGGCCGCCATTGCGTGCGCGCGACTGCCAGCACCTCTGCCGGCGTCGCCAACAGCAGTTCCGGGTCTGTCTCCTGCCCCAGCGCCCGCAATGCCCGCAGCAGCAGGGGGGTAGCATGCTCCGCCTGCAGTGGCGGTGAACGGTACGACTTGCCCAGCTTGTGCCCATCCGGCTGCACGATCAGCGGAATATGCAGGTAACGCGGCTGTGAGAAGCCCAGCAACTCCTGCAGGTACAGCTGGCGCGGGGTGTTGTCGAGCAGGTCGGCACCCCGCACGATGTCGGTAACACCCTGCCAGGCATCGTCCAGCACCACGGCCAGCTGGTAGGCGTACAACCCGTCACGACGCTGGATGACGAAGTCGCCCACCTCACGCCCCAGGTGTTGCTGGTACTCACCCTGCACTCGGTCGGTAAAGCGGTAGATCAGCTCCGGCACCCGCAAGCGGATGGCTGCCCCTTCACGGGCATGCCCGGCGTTGCGGCAAAAGCCTGGGTAGATGCCGTTGTAGCTTTCCAGCTGCTTGCGAGAGCAGGTGCATGCGTACGCCAGGCCCATGTTGAACAGGCGGTCTACCACGGCAGCATAGGCATCGTGGCGCTGGCTCTGGAATACCACCTCGCCATCCCAGTGCAGACCGTAACGTTCCAGCGTCTGGAGGATGGCATCGCGGGCGCCGGGCATCTCCCGGGGCGGGTCGGTGTCTTCCATGCGCAGCAGCCAGCGGCCGTTGACGGCGCGGGCATCGAGCCAGGAGGCGAGGGCGGCGACCAGCGAGCCGAAGTGCAGGAAGCCGCTGGGGGTGGGGGCGAAGCGCCCGATGTAGCTGGAGTCGGTCATGGTCAGGCTGGGCATATAAATGAAACGGGGCGCATGATGCGCCCCGTTCAGGTGGAAGAAAGATCAGCCTTTGCCGACCGTTTTTTCCTTTTTCTCGGCAATTTCCTTGCAGTCGAAGCACAGGTCGGCGGTAGGGCGGGCTTCCAGGCGGCGCAAGCCGATCTCGATGCCGCACGACTCGCACCAGCCGTACTCTTCGTCCTGAATCTTCTGCAGGGTTTTATCGATTTTCTTGATCAACTTGCGCTCGCGGTCGCGGTTGCGCAGTTCGAGGGCGAATTCCTCTTCCTGGGATGCGCGGTCTGCGGGATCTGCAAAGTTGGCTGCTTCTTCTTTCATATGGTCAACGGTCTTGTCGACGCCGACCATCAGCTCTTGCTTCCAGCCAGCGAGGATCTTGGTGAAGTGCTTGCGCATGGGCTCACCCATGTACTCCTCACCCTCGGTCTCCTGATAGGGTGCAACCCCATAAAGATTCTGGTTGGCTTTTTGCTTTTCTAGGGTGGACATGAATAGACCGCCTCTCACTCATCTGATCCAATGCGCAGGATGCTCCATCTCCGGCGACCGCCGGCCCTGCGACTGCGAGCCGCCGAACTTACCAGATAGATCGGGGGTGCGCTACCCCGCCCGATCCTGCTAGTTGACACCGGCCTGAGCGGTACGTTCGGTGGTGTGCAGAGGTAGAATCTCCAGTTTAGACCCAATTGAGAGAAGGTCATGGCCCAACCCTACAGTGCGCGCAGCCGCGCCATCGAACCTTTCCACGTCATGGCACTGCTGGCCCGGGCCAACGAGCTGCAGGCGGCCGGGCACGACGTGATCCACCTGGAAATCGGCGAGCCGGACTTCACCACGGCCGCACCCATCGTCGCGGCCGGCCAGGCCGCGCTGGCCGCCGGGCACACTCGCTACACCGCCGCACGCGGTCTGCCGGCACTGCGTGAGGCAATTGCCGGGTTTTATGGGCAGCGCTATGGCCTGAACATCGACCCGGAACGCATCCTTATTACCCCAGGTGGCTCCGGCGCGCTGCTGCTGGCCAGCAGCCTGCTGGTGGACCCGGGCAAGCACTGGCTGCTGGCCGATCCGGGTTACCCGTGCAATCGCCACTTCCTGCGCCTGGTCGAGGGCGGGGCCCAATTGGTGCCGGTGGGCCCGGATGTGAACTATCAGCTGACTGCCGACCTGGTTGAGCGCTACTGGGACATGGACACCGTCGGAGCCCTGGTCGCTTCGCCGGCCAACCCGACCGGTACCGTGCTGGGGCGCGAGGCGTTGGCCTGCCTGGCCAGAACCACCCATGAGCGGCATGGCCATCTGGTCGTGGACGAGATCTACCACGGCCTTACCTATGGCATGGACGCGCCGAGCGTGCTGGAAGTCGACGACTCGGCATTCGTCCTGAATAGTTTTTCCAAGTATTTCGGCATGACCGGTTGGCGCCTTGGCTGGCTGGTGGCCCCGCCCGGCGCGGTCGCCGACCTGGAGAAACTGGCGCAGAACCTGTACATCAGTGCGCCGAGCATGGCGCAGCATGCCGCGCTGGCCTGTTTCCAGCCCGAGGCGCTGGCCATTTTCGAGGAGCGCCGCGCCGAATTCGCCCGCCGTCGCGACTACCTGCTGCCCGCCCTTCGTGAACTGGGCTTCCGCATTGCCGTCGAGCCGCAAGGTGCGTTCTACCTGTATGCCGATATCAGCGCTTTTGGGGGGGACGCGTTTGCATTCTGCCGGCACTTCCTGGAAACCCAGCACGTGGCGTTCACGCCGGGCCTGGACTTCGGTCGCCACCTGGCCGGGCACCATGTGCGCTTCGCTTACACCCAGAGCCTGCCGCGCCTGGAAGAAGCGGTGCAGCGTATTGCCCGTGGCCTGCAGAGCTGGCAAGGCTGATGCGTTTCTCTCCTTCACTCGAGCAGGGCCGCCTGTTGCGTCGCTACAAGCGCTTTTTGGCCGATATCGAACTGGCCAGCGGCGAGCAGATGACTATCCACTGCCCGAATACCGGCTCCATGCTCAACTGCATGCGTGAAGGTGGGCAGGTGTGGTTCAGCCGCTCCGACGACCCCAAGCGCAAGCTGCCAGGGACCTGGGAAATCAGCGAAACCCCCCAGGGGCGGTTGGCCTGCGTGAATACCGGGCGGGCCAATGCGTTGGTCGAAGAGGCCCTGCGCGCCGGCACAATCACTGAACTGGCCGGTTTCACTGCACTCAAGCGTGAAGTGGCCTATGGCGAAGAAGGCAGCCGTATCGACTTTCGCCTGGAGTTCGAGGGTGCCCCGGCCTATGTCGAGGTCAAGAGTGTGACGCTGGGCTACCCCGACACTGCTGTTGCGGCCTTCCCTGATGCGGTGACTCAACGCGGTGCGAAACACCTGCGCGAGCTGGCAAAGCTGGCCCGGCAGGGCGTGCGGGCCGTGCAGCTGTATTGCGTGAACCTGACCGGTATCGACGCTGTGCGCCCGGCTGAAGAAATCGATACGGCCTACGCCCAGGCGCTGCGCGCTGCCGTAGCGGACGGGGTGGAGGTGCTGGCCTATGGCACTCGGCTGGACGCCGAGGGTATCGTCATCGATCGCCGCTTGCCGGTGCTGCTGACCCCTTGAACCAGATGCCCTGGCTGTCTTCGTGGCAGCCCAGGGGCTGCAGCTGCTCCCCCTCACAGGGGCCTGCCACGCATTCGCCGCTTTCTATCAGGAACAGGGCTCCGTGATGGGCGCAGTGGATGAGGCTGGCGCTGTCATCCAGAAACGCGTCCTCTGCCCAGTTCAGCGGGATGTCCCGGTGCGGGCAGCGGTTGCGGTACAGGTACACCTGGCCTTGGCGACGCACGCCGAACAGTTCGAGGCCGTCTACGCTGAAGGCGCGGCTTTGGCCCTCGGCCAGGCCGAGGGATGTACAAAGGAAGTGCATGGCAAGGATGACCCGTGAAACACGCGATGGCTTGACGCTCCAATGCGAATAATTATCAAATTGATCGCATTCTCTGCGCCCGGCTGCCTATGGTGCGCAGTTCCGCCGCTCGCCACAAGGCGTGTAGCCCGTCTTCAGAAGGAACCCGATGATGCGCCGTCCAGCTGCTTTTCTCGCTCTGTGTGCAGGCCTTGTGCTCTCTACCCAAGCCTTGGCAGCCGAGCTGCCGCAACGCTGGGTCAGCGCGGGTGGCGCCTTGAGCGAGTGGATAACCGCATTGGGAGGTGAAGGGCACCTGGTCGGTGTGGACACTACCAGTCAGCACCCGGCCTCGTTGAAAGCCTTGCCCAGTGTGGGTTATCAGCGGCAACTGTCGGCCGAAGGCATCCTCAGCCTGCGCCCGGATGTGCTGGTGGGCACCGAGGAAATGGGGCCGCCACCGGTACTGGCGCAAATCCGCAAGGCCGGCGTGCGGGTCGAGTTGTTCTCCAGCAAGGCCGAGCTGCCGGCAGTGGATGAAAACCTCAGGCACCTGGGGCAGTTGCTCGGTGCAGAGCAGCAAGCGTCCGCGCTTGCTGCGGACTACCGCCAGCGGCTTGATGCGTTGCAGGCCAACGTCAAGCTGGCCCAGGCCGGGCAGCAGGCTCCCGGGGTGTTGCTGCTGGTCGGCCATGCCGGGGCCAAGCCGCTGATCGCCGGGCAAGGCACTGCCGGTGACTGGCTGCTGGACCAGGCGGGTGGGCGTAACCTGGCCGCGCACCCAGGCTACAAGAACTTCTCCAACGAAGCCTTGGCGGCGCTTGACCCGGATGTGATCGTGTTTTCCGACCGGGCGCTGGCCGATGAGCAGGCCTTGCAGGCGCTGTTGAAAGAAAACCCCGCGCTGGCTGCCTCGCGGGCCGTGCGTGAGAAACGCCTGGTCTCACTGGACCCGACGCTGCTGGTCGGCGGGCTCGGGCCTCGGCTACCGGCGACCTTGCAGTCGCTGGCAGCCACCTTCTACCCGGCTGCCCAGGCCAGCTTCGCACAATGAAACAGCGGGTCTCGCCACGTGCGTTGTTCATTAGCCTGAGCCTGCTGTGGCTGTTGGCAATCTGGCTTTCACTGGCGCTGGGGCCAGTCAGCCTGCCGATGTTCGATACGCTGCGCGCTGGCCTGCGCCTGTTGGGGCTGCCCGTTTCCGGGGATGGCCTGCAGCAGGCCGAGATGATCCTTGGTCAGATCCGCCTGCCGCGCACCCTGTTGGGGTTGGCGGTGGGCGCGGTGCTGGCGCTGTCCGGGGTGGCCATGCAGGGGCTGTTCCGCAACCCGCTGGCCGACCCCGGGCTGGTAGGGGTTGCCGCCGGCGCCGCAGTGGGGGCAGCGGTTGCCATTGTCGGCGGCGCCTGGTTTGGCGGCATGCCGGATGCTTTCGCGCCTTATCTGCTGTCGTTCTGCGCTTTTGTCGGCGGGCTTGGGGTAACTGCGCTGGTCTACCGCCTGGGGCGCCGCGATGGCCAGACCAACGTCGCCACGATGCTATTGGCTGGCGTGGCCATGACCGCGCTGGGGGGCGCGGCCGTGGGGCTGTTCTCTTACCTGGCTGATGACGCCACCTTGCGCACGCTGACGTTCTGGAACCTTGGCAGCCTCAATGGCGCCAGCTATGAGCGGCTGTGGCCATTATTGCTGGTGGCGACAGGCGTAGCGGTGTGGCTGCCGCGCCGGGCCAAGGCGCTGAATGCCCTGTTGCTGGGTGAGTCGGAGGCGCGCCACCTGGGCGTTGACGTGGAGCGGCTCAAGCGTGAATTGGTGTTCTGCACGGCGCTGGGGGTGGGGGCGGCAGTGGCAGCAGCCGGGTTGATCGGCTTCATTGGCCTGGTAGTGCCGCACTTGGTTCGCCTGCTGGCCGGGCCCGATCACCGTGTGGTGCTGCCAGCCTCGCTGCTGGCCGGCGGTGTGCTGATGTTGTTCGCCGACCTGGCGGCGCGGCTGCTGCTGGCGCCTGCCGAGCTGCCGATTGGTATCGTCACGGCCTTCATCGGTGCGCCGTTCTTCCTGTTCCTGCTGATGCGAGGGCGCGGCTGATGTTGCAAGTCGAGGGCCTGTATCTGTGCAGGGGCAGCAATGAGGTGCTGCACGACATTCACCTGCAGTTGCCTCCGGGGCAGGTCGTGGGTGTGCTTGGCCCAAACGGTGCCGGCAAGAGCAGCCTGCTGAGTGTGCTGTGCGGTGAACTGGCGCCCGACCGCGGGCGGGTAACGCTGCAGGGCCGCCCCCTGGCCGATTGGGCCGGGCAGGAACGGGCAAGGCGCCTGGCAGTGTTGCCACAGGTGTCGAGTTTGGGTTTCTCGTTTCGGGTGGAGGAAGTGGTGGGCATGGGGCGCATGCCTCATGGCACCGGTCAGCGGCGCGATGCGGAAATTGTCGAAGCGGCGTTGCGGGCGGCAGATGCCTGGCACCTGGTAGAGCGCAGCTACCTGGCGCTTTCCGGTGGCGAGCGGCAACGGGTGCACCTGGCCCGCGTGCTGGCGCAGCTATGGCCGGGCGAGGAGGGCAGCACGTTGCTGCTCGACGAACCGACCTCGATGCTCGACCCGCTGCATCAGCACACCACCCTGGAAGCCGTACGCCGTTTCGCCGACTGCGGTGCTGCAGTGTTGGTGATCCTGCATGACCTGAACCTGGCGGCGCGTTACTGTGACCGTATCCTGTTGCTGGAGCAGGGGCGCTGCCATGCGTTTGCCACGCCCGAAGCGGCACTGACCCCAGCGGCACTGAAGGCGGTGTACGGTATTGACGTATTGGTGCAGGCGCACCCCGAGCGCGGGCACCCGCTGATCATCACCCGTTGATGTTCTCAACGCGTGCATGGCCTTTGTGAAAGTGGCCTTGTCTTGCGACCGGCCCGCCCCCGGTGCAGGCCATTTAAAGTGTGGATGACATGGAGTAACTGCCGATGCGACACCCGCTGCTGTCCGGTTTCTCGCTGTGCCTGGTACTGGCGATAGGCGGCTGTCAGGCCAGCCTGCCGCCGTTGCCCGCCTGGCAGAGCAGTGAAGGTCGCACGCATGCCGAGCTGGGAACGATTGTCGACCTGTCCAATGAGCAGGTCATAAGCCCTGAAACGCTGGTGCAGCGCCTGGCTGATGCGCCCCGAGTGCTTGTCGGCGAGAAGCATGACAACCCTGACCATCACGCGCTGCAACTGTGGCTGCTGCGCGCTCTTCAAGGCCAGCGCACTCAGGGCAGCCTGTTGCTGGAGATGCTGCAGCCCAGCCAGCAATCGCGGGTGGACAAGCTGGTGGGGCAGCCTTTGCCGGAAGACTTGCCCAAGGCACTGGCCTGGCAGGAGGGCTGGGATTGGCAGTTGTACGGGCCGATTGTCACCGAAGCCTTGCAGCATCGGGTGACGTTGCTGGCCGCCAACCTTTCGCCCGCCGAGATGCGTCAGGCCTATCGACAGCCGGCGCCGGTGCCGGGCGAAAAGTCCAATGCACCCGCGGTAAAGGCTGCCTTGCTGGAACAGGTGCGCGCCGGGCATTGCGGGATGCTGCCGGAAAACCAGTTACCGGCGATGCTGGCCGTTCAGCAGCAGCGCGACCGGCGCATGGCCGAGCGCTTGCAGGCGGCACCGCAGCCGGCGCTGCTGTTTGCCGGGGCTTACCATGTGCGCAAGGACCTGGGCATACCCTTGCATCTGGCTGACCTGGGGGTGTCGGGGGAGAGCAAGGTTTTGCTGCTGGCTGAGGTGGGCGAGCGAGTCGAGCCTGGCGAGGCTGATTATGTGTGGTACACGGCGGCGATGCCGGAGCAGGATTATTGTGCGCAGCTGCGGCGTTGATCCTGAAAAAGCACAGGCAAAAAAAAGACCCGGCAAATTGCCGGGTCAATAACCGTGATTAGCCTGATGAGGAGATAATCTGAGAGTCCGAACCAGGGGCTCTTAGCTTATCCAACCAGTCTCGCGACCAGCTGTGATAATCATAACAATTCTCATTTAGACGTCAATCCCTTTACCCCGACTATTTTGGTTTTTTTTGCGCAGGGTTTTTCGCGTCCAATTGTTGGTTGAGTGCTTCCTTGCGTTCGAGCGGCAAATCGTTCCAGTGCATGTCCAGCAGGGCGCCTTCAATGGCATACAACAGCACCTTCGATGCACGGAACCCTCGTGTCTTCACGGCCTGGTACGCACCCACCGCGCCCAGGCGGCGCAAATCCGATGCACTGTGGATGCCGGCTGCATGCAGCCACTGCGCAGACGTCTTGCCAAGGTTCTTCAGATGCTGCAATTCATCGTTCATCGAGCCTCCTTGCGATGGCTGAACGGGAATGGGGGATAAATCGCGAGCAGGTCTGAGAGGAGTGTAGCGGGCGTTGGGAAATATGCGGCTTTTTGCCATCGGGTGATGAGCGGCCTGTGCCTGCCCCTTCGCGGGCAGGCACAGAAAGATGACGAACTTACAGGCCAGGCAACCGCTGGCGAATCTGCTCGATCACCTGATCCATGCTGCCGGCAGCCTGGGTATCGACGCGGGTGCTGTGCACCAGCTCCTGCGCATCCAGCGCCTCACGGCTGGCCTGCTGGGCCTTGATCACCTCCAGCGTGGCATCCGACGGGTCGCTGTTTTCTGCCTGGCGCTGCTCCAGCCAACTGGCGATGACCGCCTCTGGCGCGTGGCAGTCGAGGATGAGGAACGGCACGCCGGTCTGGCTGGCAACGTCTGCCGCAGCCTGACGCTGCTCACGCTTGAGGTAGGTGGCGTCCAGCACCACCGGGAAGCCGGCGCGCAGCACGGTCGCTGCCACCTCGTGCAGGCGCTGATAGGTGGCTGCGCTGGCGTCCTGGTCGTATATGCCCGTACTCAGCTGGCCGGCGTCGGCCTGCTGTTGTTCGCCGAACAGGCGCTTGCGCTCTACGTCCGAACGCACGCGCACTGCACCCAGGGCCTCGACCAGGCGCATGGCCACGTGACTTTTGCCCACCGCCGAAACGCCATGAGTGATGGCCAGCAGGCGCGAGGGGATGGCGCTGTAGCTTTCGGCCAGGTTGGCGTAGTTGCGGTAGGTGCGCAGGGTGGTGGCACGCTGCACGCCATTAGCGTCGGCCGGCATGCTGAACAGTGCGACCTTGGCCCGCACCAGCGCGCGGTAGGCTTTGTAGAAGTTGAGCAGTTCCAGGCCTTCGTAGTCCCCTGTCAGTTCCAGGTACTGGCTGATGAATCGCCGGGCCAGGCACTTCAGGCCGCGGTCTTCCAGGTCCATGGCCAGGAAGGCGGTGTCGGCGTAGACGTCGGTCAGTCGGAAAGGCTCGTTGAATTCGATGCAATCGAAAATCACTACCCTGCCATCGATCAAGGTGGCATTGCCCAGGTGAATGTCACCGTGGCACTCACGGATGAAGCCATTGGCCTTGCGCTTTTCCAGCAGCCCTTGCAGGCGCTCAAAGCTGCTGCGGGCCCAGGCCTGCAGGGCGTCAAGTTGCTGCAGATCGGCTTTGTCGCTGAGGAATGGGCGAATCTGCTCGAAGTTCTGCTCCACCGGGGCCATCACGCTCTCTGGCGTGCCCAGCGGGTGCTCCATCGGCACACGTGGGGCCTGCAGGTGAAACTCGGCAATCTGTCGGGCCATCTGGTCGATGTGAGTGGCGTTCAGTTCGCCATTGGCTTGCAGGGTGTTGAGCATCTGGCCCTGGGGGAACTGGCGCATCTTCAGCACATACTCGATGGCTTCACCTTCGCCACCGATCTGCGGTGCGTCGACGCTACCGGTGATCGGCAACACTTCCAGGTACAGGCCTTCGGTCAGGCGTTGGTTCAGGCGCAATTCTTCGTTACAGAAATGCTGGCGCTGGTCCAGTCCGGTGAAGTCCAGGAAGCCGAAATTCATCGGTTTCTTGATCTTGTAGGCGTATTCGCCAGTGAGCAGGACCCAGGAGATATGCGTCTCGATGAGCTGAAACCCCTCCACGGGGTGAGGGTACAGGGCAGGGTTCTGCAACGCAGTAATAAGAGCTTGGCTCACGGCAAATCCTTCCGGGGCAAGGGAATTCGAATGCGCCATTATGGTCAATGGTGCCGTCCCTGCCTACCGCCGGGCCGTCTGCCCAGCCTTTATAAAGTGCGTATAATCCGCCGCCATGACCCGAACCCGAAATCCCCGCACCCCTCAGAAACGCCCGACCGGCCGCTCCCGCGCCTGGCTGGGCTGGGCTTTGAAGCTCAGCCTGGTTGGCCTGGTGATCGTCGCCGGCTTCGCGGTTTACCTCGATGCCGTCGTCCAGGAAAAGTTCTCCGGCAAGCGCTGGACCATCCCGGCCAAGGTGTATGCCCGACCGCTGGAGCTGTTCACCGGCCAGAAGTTGAGCAAGAACGACTTCCTCACCGAGCTCGATGCGCTCGGCTACCGTCGCGAAAGCGCGGCCAACGGCCCGGGCGCTGCGTCCGTCAGCGGCAATACCGTCGACCTCAATACCCGTGGCTTCCAGTTCTACGAGGGCATGGAGCCGGCGCAGTTCGTCCGTGTACGCTTCTCTGGCGATTACGTTGCAGGCCTTTCCGGTGCCAATGGCAAAGCGCTTGACGTGGTGCGGCTGGAGCCGCTGATGATCGGCGGCATCTACCCGAAAAATCTCGAAGACCGCATCCTGATCAAGATCGATCAGGTACCCAAATATCTGCTCGAAACCTTGGTGGCCACGGAAGACCGCGAGTTTTACAGCCACTACGGTGTGTCGCCAAAGTCCATCGCCCGGGCCATGTGGGTAAACACGTCGTCCGGCTCGATGCGCCAGGGTGGCAGTACCCTGACCCAGCAGTTGGTGAAGAACTTCTACCTCAGCAGCGAGCGCAGCCTCAGCCGCAAGCTGACCGAGGCGATGATGGCGGTCCTGCTCGAACTGCACTACGACAAGCGCGAAATCCTTGAGGCTTACCTCAACGAGGTATTCGTCGGCCAGGACGGTCAACGCGCGGTGCACGGCTTTGGTCTGGCGAGTCAGTTCTTCTTCAGCCAGCCGCTGTCTGAGCTGAAACTGCATCAGATCGCCCTGCTGGTGGGCATGGTCAAAGGCCCGTCCTACTACAACCCGCGGCGTCACCCCGAGCGTGCCCTGGCTCGCCGCAACCTGGTGCTCGACCTGGTGGCCGAGCAGGGCGTGGCCAGCCAGGCAGAAGTCGATGCGGCGAAGAAAATGCCGCTGGGCGTGACCAAGCGTGGCAGCCTGGCCGACAGCTCGTTCCCTGCCTTCCTCGACCTGGTCAAGCGACAGTTGCGCCAGGATTATCGCGACGAAGACTTGACCGAAGAAGGCCTGCGCATTTTTACCAGCTTCGACCCGATCCTGCAGATGAAGGCCGAAACCTCGATGAGCGAGACCTTCAAGCGCCTGGCGGGCCGCAAGGGGGCAGACGATGTCGAAGCGGCAATGGTCGTGACCAACCCTGAGACCGGTGAAGTACAAGCGCTGATCGGTAGCCGCCAGGCAGGTTTTGCCGGCTTCAACCGGGCCATCGATGCTGTACGGCCGATCGGCTCCCTGGTCAAACCGTCGGTATACCTGACTGCGCTGGAGCAGCCGAGCAAGTACACCCTGACCAGTTGGGTGCAGGACGAGCCATTTTCGGTCAAAGGGGCTGACGGCCAGGTCTGGCGCCCGCAAAACTATGACCGCCGCCCGCATGGCACGATCTACCTGTACCAGGGGCTGGCCAACTCTTACAACCTGTCGACCGCCAAGCTCGGCCTGGAAGTGGGTGTGCCGAACGTGATCAAGACCATTGGTCGCTTGGGCGTGAATGTCGACTGGCCAGCGTTCCCGGCCATGTTGCTGGGGGCGGGTGGCATGTCGCCGATGCAGGTCGCAACCATGTACCAGACCATCGCCAACGGCGGCTTCAACACGCCGATGCGCGGTATCCGCAGCGTGCTCACCGCCGAGGGCGAGCCGCTCAAGCGCTACCCGTTCCAGATCCAGCAAACCTTCGACCCGGGTGCCATTTACCTGGTGCAGAACGCCATGCAGCGTGTAATGCGCGAAGGTACAGGGCGTTCGGTGTACAACACCTTGCCACGCTCGTTGACCCTGGCGGGCAAGACCGGTACCAGTAACGACTCGCGTGACAGCTGGTTCTCCGGCTTTAGTCAGGATCTGCTGGCCGTGGTGTGGATGGGCCGTGACGATAACGGCAAGACACCGTTTACCGGCGCCACCGGCGCCTTGCAGGTGTGGACCAGCTTCATGAAGAAAGCCGACCCGCTGCCGCTGGATATGCCGCAACCGGATAACGTGGTGCAGGCCTGGATCGACCCTTACACAGGCCATGGGTCTGATGCCAGCTGTCCGGGAGCGGTGCAGATGCCGTATATTCGCGGGAGTGAGCCGCCGGCCGGCGCAACCTGTGGCGGCGAGCAGGACCCAGTCGAATCGGTAATGGACTGGGTCAAGGGCTGGATGAATTAAGCACAGGCTGCATTGATGAGGTGTGACGTGAACAAGTGGCTGTTTCCTGCCGTGACGGCGTTGGCTGTGCTCCAGGGGTGCTCCAGCGTCCCGCGTGGCAATATTCCGGTGGTCGACTCGAGCACCCGCGTGTCCAACAGCGAACGCGTGACGGCCAACCGCTCGGCGGGTGGCTATAACACCGGCACCGCCCAGGCGCAGACGCTGCCGGAGGATTCCGGTGTCACCGTGATGATCCCGCAGGGCGCAGGCGCATCGGGCATCCAGACATTCCCGGCGGGCAATGGCGCTGCGCCGATCAGTACCTCGCCGATCACCCCGGGGCCGATCAGTGCAGGGCCTGTCAGTTCGGCGCCGATGACCACCAATCCCAACCCGATTGCCGACGAACCATTCGACATCGCTGCGATGAACAGCACCCCGCAAAGCGCCAGTGCGCCAACCGGTATTCCGCGCAGCGCCGCCGCCGGTGGCCTGTCGGCCGACGAGCAGCTGGACGGTCCTGTGCTGGCACTGCTGACCACTGCGAAGACGCAGCAGGGCAGTGGCGACTTCAACGGTGCTGCCTCGAGCCTGGAGCGTGCCCAGCGCATTGCTCCGCGTGAGCCGCAGGTACTGTATCGCCTGGCCCAGGTGCGCCTCTCGCAAGGTGATGCGGCGCAGGCCGAGCAGTTGGCGCGCCGCGCCCTGACCTACGCCAACGGTCGCCCAAGCCTGCAGGCAGAGCTTTGGAACACGATCGCCCAGGCCCGTGAAAAGCAGGGTGACAGCGCCGGCGCTGCGCTGGCCCGGCAAAAGGCGCGGGTCAATTCGTGATGATCGAGCAACGCGTGCTGGATATTGCCGACCACCTGCTCTTGATCGAGCGCGAGCTGCAGGTGCAAGGCTGGTGGGATGACGAGCCGCCAAGCGACGAGGCACTGGCCAGTACGGTGCCGTTCGCCGTGGATACCCTCAGTTTTGAGCAGTGGCTGCAATGGATCTTCCTGCCACGCATGAAGATCATCATCGAGCTGGGCCACCCGCTGCCCAACGCATCGAGCATCCTTGTCATGGCCGAAACCGTGTTTACCGACCGGCCGGAGCAAAGTCGTGAGCTACGCCGCCTGTTGGCAGCTTTTGACCAATTGATCGCTCCTTCCGCCTGATTTCTTCAGTTTTTCCGTCAAGGGCCGCAGATTGTGGCCCTTTTTTTTGGAAATCTTCTTAATTCTGCTGCTGAAGCGATTTTTAGTGGTGGCAGGAATTCATCTTGGGGAAAAATTGGCAATAATTTTTCTTGACTTGTTGGCGCCGAATCACAAGAATCCAACTTCCGCTGTAGAGGGACTGCCAGAAGCAGACCCGCTAAGCAGATCATGAGGTGCACACCCGCGCCGACCTGTTACACCCCGCAACGCGTTACCTCGCGCTGGGTGGGAAACCCCCGCAACACTCTGGGGATTTCCCAATACTTGCTCAGTCAGTGCTGACGTTCGCTCATGCTCTGCTTGGCAGTAAACCTATTAAGACCCGTCCAGTGAGGGCGGTATTCTGGCGTTTTAGAGGTGAACAACGTGGAGCTTTTATCTGGCGCTGAGATGGTCGTCCGCTTTTTGCGTGACGAAGGCGTTAAGCACATCTACGGGTACCCTGGTGGTGCTCTCCTGCATGTTTACGACGCACTGTTCAAAGAACCGGAAGTGGAACACATCCTGGTTCGTCACGAGCAGGCGGCCACCCATATGGCGGACGGCTACGCTCGCGCCACCGGCAAGGCCGGTGTGGTGCTGGTAACCTCCGGTCCTGGCGCGACCAATGCCATTACCGGTATTGCCACCGCCTACATGGACTCGATTCCGATGGTCATCTTGTCCGGCCAGGTGCCTAGCACCATGGTGGGCACCGATGCCTTCCAGGAAACTGACATGATCGGTATCTCGCGGCCGATCGTGAAGCACAGCTTCATGATCAAGAATCCGACCGAGATCCCTGAAGTTCTGAAAAAAGCTTTCTACCTGGCGCAATCCGGTCGTCCAGGCCCAGTCGTGGTCGACATTCCAAAAGATATGACCAACCCGGCTGAGAAGTTCGAATACGTCTACCCGAAAAAGGTCAAGCTGCGCTCCTACAGCCCGGCGGTCCGCGGTCACTCCGGCCAGATCCGCAAGGCTGCCGAGATGCTTCTGGCGGCCAAGCGCCCGGTCGTCTACTCCGGTGGCGGTGTGATCCTCGGCGGTGGCTCCGAAGCCCTGACTGAAATCGCCAAGTCGCTGAACCTGCCGGTCACCAATACCCTGATGGGGTTGGGTGGCTTCCCGGGTACCGACCGCCAGTTCCTCGGCATGCTCGGCATGCATGGCAGCTACACCGCCAACATGGCCATGCACAATGCCGACGTCATCTTTGCCGTCGGTGCGCGTTTCGACGATCGCGTTGTAAACGGTCCGGCCAAGTTCTGCCCGAACGCCAAGATCATCCACATCGACATCGACCCGGCGTCGATCTCGAAGATGATCAAGGCCGACGTGCCAATCGTCGGCCCGGTCGACAGCGTGCTCAGCGAAATGCTCGGCATCCTCAAGGAAATCGGCGAGCAGCCTGACAAGGCTTCGCTGGATGCCTGGTGGAAGCAGATTGACGAATGGCGTGGCAATGGCGAGTTGTTCCCTTACGACAAGGGCGATGGCAACGTCATCAAACCGCAGAAAGTCATCGAGACACTGTGCGAAGTGACCAATGGCGATGCCTTCGTCACTTCCGACGTGGGCCAGCACCAGATGTTTGCCGCGCAGTACTACCGCTTCAACAAGCCAAACCGCTGGATCAACTCCGGTGGCCTGGGCACCATGGGCTTCGGCTTCCCGGCGGCGATGGGCGTCAAGCTCAACTTCCCGGATCAGGACGTGGCCTGTGTGACCGGCGAAGGCAGCATCCAGATGAACATCCAGGAGCTGTCCACCTGCATGCAATACGGCCTGCCGGTGAAGATCGTCAACCTGAACAACGGTGTGTTGGGCATGGTCCGCCAGTGGCAGGACATGGCCTACAACGGTCGTCACTCGCACTCGTACGTCGAGTCGCTGCCTGACTTCATCAAGCTGGCCGAGGCCTATGGCCATGTGGGTATCCGCATCACCAGCCTGAAGGACCTCAAGCCGAAGCTGGAAGAAGCGTTTGCGATGAAGGACCGTCTGGTGTTCATCGACATCGCGGTTGACCGCAGTGAGCACGTCTATCCGATGCAGATCAAGGATGGCTCGATGCGTGACATGTGGCTGAGCAAGACGGAGCGTACCTGATATGCGGCACATCATTTCCCTGCTGCTGGAAAACGAACCAGGTGCGTTGTCCCGCGTGGTCGGCCTGTTCTCCCAGCGCAACTACAACATTGAAAGCCTGACTGTAGCGCCAACCGAAGACCCGACCCTGTCGCGTCTGACGCTGACCACCGTTGGCCATGACGAAGTGATCGAGCAGATCACCAAGAACCTGAACAAGCTGGTCGAAGTGGTCAAGCTTGTCGACCTGTCGGAAAGCGCTCACATCGAGCGTGAACTGATGCTGGTCAAGGTCAAGGCCACCGGTGCCCAGCGTGCCGAGATCAAGCGCACCACGGATATCTTCCGTGGCCAGATCGTCGACGTGACCGCCAGCGTGTACACCGTGCAGCTGAGCGGTACCAGCGACAAACTGGACAGCTTCATCCAGGCGATCGGCACTGCATCGATTCTGGAAACCGTGCGCAGCGGCGTTACCGGCATTGCCCGTGGCGACAAAGTGCTCAGCATCTAAATCCAAAAAATTAGCGATGGCTCCGCAGGGGCCGAGATATAACCAGGGGTATTTTCATGAAAGTTTTCTACGATAAAGACTGCGACCTTTCCATCATCCAGGGTAAGAAAGTCGCCATCATCGGTTACGGCTCCCAGGGCCACGCTCAGGCGTGCAACCTGAAAGACTCCGGTGTAGACGTTACCGTCGGTCTGCGTAAAGGTTCGGCTACCGTTGCCAAGGCTGAAGCCCACGGCCTGAAAGTTGCCGACGTTGCTACCGCTGTCGCTGCGGCTGACCTGGTCATGATCCTGACCCCGGACGAGTTCCAGGGCGCTCTGTACAAGAACGAAATCGAGCCGAACATCAAGAAGGGCGCTACCCTGGCCTTCTCTCACGGCTTCTCGATCCACTACAACCAGGTTGTTCCGCGTGCCGACCTCGACGTGATCATGATCGCGCCGAAAGCCCCGGGCCACACCGTTCGCTCCGAGTTCGTCAAAGGCGGCGGCATCCCTGACCTGATCGCTATCTACCAGGACGCTTCCGGCAACGCCAAGAACGTCGCACTGTCCTACGCTTCGGGCGTGGGTGGTGGCCGTACCGGTATCATCGAAACCACCTTCAAGGACGAAACCGAAACCGACCTGTTCGGTGAGCAGGCTGTTCTGTGTGGCGGTACCGTCGAGCTGGTCAAAGCCGGTTTCGAAACCCTGGTCGAAGCTGGCTACGCGCCGGAAATGGCCTACTTCGAGTGCCTGCACGAGCTGAAACTGATCGTAGACCTCATGTACGAAGGCGGCATCGCCAACATGAACTACTCGATCTCCAACAACGCCGAATACGGTGAGTACGTCACTGGCCCGGAAGTCATCAACGAAGAATCCCGCAAGGCCATGCGCAATGCCCTGAAGCGCATCCAGGACGGCGAGTACGCGAAGATGTTCATCTCCGAAGGTGCTACCAACTACCCATCGATGACCGCCAAGCGCCGCAACAACGCCGCTCACGGCATTGAAATCATCGGCGAGCAGCTGCGCTCGATGATGCCGTGGATCTCGGCTAACAAAATCGTCGACAAGACCAAGAACTAAGTCTTATCGAAAGATGAAAAACGCGGCTTCGGCCGCGTTTTTTCGTTCTGGCATCCAGCTTCTGGTATAAAGCAGACCAGTGGCTCGCTGTCAGAACCTGTTTCGCGGGCCCGTGTCGAACATTTTCCATCCTGTTGCAAGGTACCCTCCATGAGCGAACGTCCCGAAGAGCCGAACAAGCCCTCCGACGCCGAAAGCCTGCTACCTGTCGATGAGCACGTTGAAGAAGGGCATGACGCCGAAGGCCGCAAGGTGCGCCACCGCGGCATCTACCTGCTGCCCAACCTGTTTACCACCGCCAACCTGTTTGCCGGTTTCTATTCCATCATCAGCTCGATGAGCGCACAGAGCGCCCTGAGTGCCGGCGACCCGCGCGAGGCGAGCAAGTACTTCGCTTTTGCCGCTATCGCCATCTTCGTGGCCATGGTGCTCGACGGCCTGGACGGCCGCGTTGCGCGCATGACCAATACCCAGAGTGCCTTCGGTGCCGAGTATGACTCGCTGTCGGATATGGTCGCCTTCGGCGTGGCCCCGGCTTTGCTGGCCTTCGGCTGGGCGCTGGGTGACATGGGCAAGGTCGGCTGGATGGTTGCTTTCATCTATGTGGCCGGCGCCGCGTTGCGCCTGGCGCGCTTCAATACCCAGGTCGGTACCGCCGACAAGCGCTACTTCATCGGCCTGGCCAGCCCGGCTGCCGCAGGTGTGGTGGCGGGCACCGTATGGGCGTTCAGCGACTACGGCATCCAGGGCTCCAAGCTGTCGTTCCTGGTCGCGCTGCTGGTGGCTGCTGCAGGCATGCTGATGGTCAGCAACATCAAGTACAACAGTTTCAAGGAGCTGGACCTCAAGGGTCGCGTCCCGTTCGTGGCGATCCTGGCGGTGGTGCTGGTGTTTGCCGTCGTGTTCAGCGACCCGCCGCGTATCCTGCTGTTGATCTTCCTTGCCTATGCAGCATCGGGGCCGATCCAGTTCCTGCTGAAGGCGCGCCGTCGCAAAGCGTGAAAATCACTTAACGCTGGAATAACCTCACGGCTCCATAGTCTTACTGGTACATCCGTTACTCAGTGCTATGGAGCCGTTCATGCTTATCAAGCTTCCCAGGTCTTCCGAGTGCAAGGCGTCGGAGATCACCCCCGAAGGCATTTACCTTTCCCGTCGTACCCTGCTGGGTGGCTCATTGGCTGGCTTGGCGCTAGGCGCATTGCCGGGCGGGGTGGGCGCGGCGCAAATGTCGCGTTATGCCGATGTGCAGGCTGGGGCCGCGCCGGCCTGGTTCACTGACAAGCTCGCGGCCACGCGCTGGCAGGCGGTGACGGTGAAGGACGAGGCGATTACGCCGTTCAAGGACGCCACTCACTACAACAACTTCTACGAGTTCGGGCCCGACAAGGGCGACCCGGCAGCCAATGGCGACAGCCTGAAGACCGAACCGTGGTCCATTGTGGTGGATGGTGAGGTGGGAAAGCCCGGACGCTATGCACTGGAGGACTTCGTCAAACCCTATCAGCTTGAGGAGCGGATCTATCGGCTGCGCTGCGTAGAGGCGTGGTCGATGGTCATTCCGTGGCTGGGGTTCCCTTTGGCTCAGGTGCTCAAGCAGGTCGAGCCGACTTCCAGTGCGCGTTATGTGCGTTTCGAAACGCTGAAGGATCCGCAGCATATGCCGGGGCAGCGTTCTGGCTTCGCCTTGATCGACTGGCCTTATAGAGAAGGGTTGCGCCTGGATGAGGCGATGCACCCGCTGGCAATTCTCGCAGTGGGTATGTACGGCCGGGAACTGCCCAACCAGAACGGTGCGCCGTTGCGTTTGGTGGTGCCTTGGAAGTATGGCTTCAAGAGCATCAAGTCGATTGTGCGCATCAGCCTGGTAGCGGAGCAGCCCGGCACTACCTGGGAAGGGCTGGCGCCGGATGAATATGGTTTCTACGCCAATGTGAACCCGACAGTCGACCACCCGCGCTGGAGCCAGGCGCGCGAACGTCGTTTGCCCAGCGGGTTGTTCAGCCCCAACGTGCGGGAGACACAGATGTTCAATGGCTATGCCGATGAAGTGGCGTCGCTGTATACCGGGCTCGATCTGCGGAAGAACTACTGATGCGTTACCCCTGGTTTCGCTTGGCCATCTTTGTCGTAGGCTGCCTGTTCCCGGTGTGGTGGCTATATGAAGCGGCGATGAACCTGCTGGGGCCTGATCCCGGGAAGATCATGATGGATCGCCTTGGGCTTGGGGCGCTTACCTTCCTGTTGGTGACTTTGAGCATGACGCCACTGCAGAAGCTGACGGGCTGGTCTGGCTGGATCGTGGTTCGCCGGCAGCTGGGGTTATGGGTGTTCGCTTATATAGTGCTGCACATCCTCTGTTACCTGTTCTTTATTCTTGGGCTGGATTGGGGGCAGTTGGCGGTGGAGCTGCGCAAGCGGCCCTACATTATCGTGGGGGCGCTGGGGTTCCTGGGTTTGCTGGTGCTGGCGGTCACCTCGAACCGGTACAGCCAACGGCGGCTGGGGGCGCGGTGGAAGAAGCTGCACAGGTTGGTGTACGCGGTGCTTGGGTTGGGCTTGCTGCATTTCCTGTGGATCGTGCGCTCGGACCTTCGTGAGTGGGCGATCTATGCGTTTATTGGGGCTGTGTTGATGGTCTTGCGGATACCTGCTGTTGCGCGGGCGCTTCCCAGGGTTGCCAGGAAGCAGGGTAGGGCGGTTTGAGAGTGGGGTGGGGCTGCCAAGGGCCTGTCTTGAGATCGCATTGCCTGTGGAAGGTGCCTGCCTTTGTTTCTCTGGAGTCTGTGAGATCGAGCGCCGCCCGCGCGGCGCATCGCGAGCAAGCTCGCTCCTACATTTGTTTCGGGCCAGTCCGTCCTGTGCCGGGCGCGCGCGACCGCCTTGTTTGTACAACGCGATATCGAGACAGGCACCAAGGCGTGCGCGCGCGAATCCCACAGGCATAACTGGCCCGAAACAAATGTAGGAGCGAGCTTGCTCGCGATGCGCCGCGCGGGCGGCGCTCGGTCTCACAGGCGCCAAATGTGTTGTGGCGAACACCTGGTAGCCTTGATACGGTCTTTTCCCCCTATATTTCACTTTCTTGAAATTAAAGGTTGACGCCCTCTCGAATCCCCTTATAATGCGCCCCACTTCCAGCGATAACGGAACGACAAACTCCTTGAAATTCAATGAGTTATACGATTCTGAAGGTGCTGAAAGGGCTACGATCGAATGATCGAAAGCGGTTGAGATGATGGTTGACAGCGCTTCCAAGTGCTGTATGATTCGCCACCCGCTACGAGAGATCGCAGCGAGCCAAGTGTTTGAAGCTAAACGAGTTTCTCGCAAAAAACTTCAAAATAAACGCTTGACAGGCTCTGAGGAAAGCGTAGAATGCGCGCCTCGGTTGAGACGAAAAGCTCTTAACCAAACGCTCTTTAACAAATTGAATCAAGCAATTCGTGTGGGTGCTTGTGAGTA
>NZ_JBICLK010000075.1:0-1244 GCF_043105275.1 Pseudomonas sp. TYF_14 | reverse complement strand
GATCAGGTTTTCGAGGAGCACCGCCAACGGCAGTATTCTCGCGAGCTGCTGTTCTCGACCATTATCAAGTTGATGTCGCTTGTTTCATTGGGCTTGAAGCCATCGCTGCATGCTGCGGCAAGACAACTGGACGACCTTCCCGTCAGCCTGGCAGCTCTGTACGACAAGATCAGTCGAACCGAACCTGCCCTGTTGCGTGCTCTGGTGACAGGCTGCGCGCAGCGCTTGGCGCCGACAATCCATGAGTTGGGCTGCTCAGCCATGCTTCCTGATTGGCAAGTTCGGGTGGTCGATGGCAGCCACTTGGCCTCTACCGAAAAGCGTCTTGGCGCGTTGCGCCAAGAGCGCGGAGCGGCTCGCCCCGGGTTTTCGGTGGTGGTTTACGACCCCGACCTGGATCAGGTAATTGACCTCCAGCCGTGCGAGGACGCCTACGCAAGCGAACGAGTTTGTGTTTTGCCGTTGCTGGCTGAAGCAAAGACCAATCAGGTTTGGATCGCTGACCGTCTCTACTGCACGCTGCCTGTAATGGAGGCGTGCGAACAGGTGAAGACATCATTTGTCATTCGCCAGCAGGCCAAGCATCCACGCTTGATCCAGGAAGGTGAGTGGCAAGCACCGATGCCCGTCGCCACAGGCACTGTGCGCGAGCAATCCATCGAAGTAAAAGGCGGGCACCGCTGGCGACGTGTCGAGTTAACGCTTCATTCACCAAACGACTCAGGTGATAACAGCTTGATGTTCTGGAGCAACCTGCCCGAGAGCATCAGTGCGCAACAGATCGCAGACTTCTATCGGCGCCGCTGGAGCATTGAAGGGATGTTCCAGCGGTTGGAAGCAATTCTGGAAAGTGAAATTGAAACCCTCGGCAGTCCGCGAGCCGCCTTGCTTGGATTCACCACTGCCGTGCTGGCATACAACGTTCTGGCCTTGCTCAAGCGAAGTGTTGAACAGGCTCACCGCGATGCCTTGCCCGAGAATTGGGAAGCCTCGATCTATCACTTGGCGGTGCAGATCAGAGGGGGTTACGAAGGCATGCAGATTGCCCTGCCATCCGAGTACATGCCCGTTGTTCCGATGGAAAACCTGGCTCAGCGCCTGCTGGAGCTGGCCAGAAACATCCAGCCCAGACAGGTTGCGAAAAGCCCACGAGGCCCCAAGGTGCTCAAAGCGAAGGCCTGGGTGCAAGGGACGGCTGTACATGCTCATGTTTCGACGGATCGGGTCATCAAAGCCGCCAAAAC
>NZ_JBICLK010000074.1:0-53945 GCF_043105275.1 Pseudomonas sp. TYF_14 | reverse complement strand
CGCAGGGCCGGGCGGTAGCCGGAGGTGATGCGCCTGCACAGTTCGAGGGTTTCTTTCAACGAGTCCATGTATAGCTCCAGCGAGCAGGGATGATCATCAAATGCATGCAAGCGTTGCATTCGACCCGAGGCTGGACACTAGCGAGGAATCACTTCTCAAAGGAGCATTGCGCTTCCGATAGGTGCGTAGGAAATTTCTGATTAAGCGGTATCGTTGACGTTGCCAAGTTTTTCATCGCCTTTTACGTCAACCCGTCTGCTTCTCGTTGCGCCATGGTTACTGGGTGGAAGCGCCACCCTGGTCGCTTTTTTTATAAGGTCCCGCGTCGAGACAGGGCCGCAAAGCGGCCCGATCGCACTCCGGGAAGTACTTCAGAACGCCCCTTGCAAGGTCACCATGAAGTTGCGCGGTTCGCCATAGAAGTTGCCCCAGGCCGGCGCACCGATGGTGGCGTAGTACTTCTTGTCGAACAGGTTGTTGCCGTTGAGGGCGACAGTCCAGTTCGGGTCGATGCGGTACTGCACGCGGCCGTTCCATACGGTGTAGCCCGCCTGCTCGACACGGGTAGTGCCGGTAGTGCGGAAGTTTTCGCTCTGGCTGTTCAGGCCGGCGCCGACGGTGAAGCGCTCCAGTGCACCGCTCAACTGGTAGTCACCCCACACCTTGAGCATATGCCGCGGGATGAAGCTGGAGGTGAAGGTCAGCTCGGTGGGGTCGGTGTCTTCGATGGTACTCAGGTACTTGGTCTGGGTGTAGGTGTAACCCGCCAGCAGCTGCAGCCGCTCGATTGGCGAGCCGCTGATCTCGGCCTCGAAACCCTGCGCACGCACCTTGCCGCTGTCGGTGTAGCAATAGCCGTCGCCTGACGGGCAGGCTTCGTTGTAGTCGCTTTCTGCGCGGTGCTTCTCGACAGTGCGGAACAGGTTGAACGAGGTGTTCAGCGCGCCGCCAAGCAGCTCGCCCTTGATGCCAACCTCGTAGTTGGCGCCGGTCTTGGGCTGAAGTGACTGCCGCTCGACGTTCACCTTGTCGCTCTGCGGCTGGAAGATATCGGCGTAGCTGGCGTAGGCGGTCCACTGGTCGTTCAAGTCGTACAGCACGGCGGCGAACGGCGTGACCTGGCCGTTTTCCTGACTGCGGTTATTCACCCAGTAATCGTAGAACTGGGTATAGGAGTCGCTCTTGTTGCGGTACCAGCTGACCCGCGCGCCCAGCACCAGGGTCAGCGGCTCTGCCAGCTTCAGGCGCAGGTTGGCGTAGGTGCCGTACTGGGTGGTGGTGGAGTCGGTTGGCACGCTGCCGCCGCGGGTCGGGTTGACCAGGTAATCGCCCTTGGACGGGTGTGGGGAGTGCGGCGAGGGGGCGAAGGGGTCCTGCTTGCCGTCCAGCAGCATCAGCGCGAAGTAATCATGGGTTTTCTGTCGGCTGGCGTTGGCACCCATGATCAGCTCGTGCTGCAAGCCGAACGCCTCGAACTTGCCATCGACATAGCTATCGAAGCCGTAGTCGTCCTGATCGTAGTCGAAACGGCCGGCGCGGACGTTCATGCCAGCGGTGCTGGCGCCGACCGGTACCGTGCCTTCGGAGTAGGCGTATTCGATGTCCTGGGTGTTGTGGGTGTAGATCGAGGCGAAGTTCAGGGTCCAGTCATCGTTGAAGCGGTGCTTGAGGTCGGCAAAGCCGGTAATACGCTGGCTTTGCAAGTCGTTCCAGCTGGCCCCCAGGCAGGTGGAGCGCGACAGCTTCAGGTCACTGCCATCGGCGTAGCGTGGCAGGCCGGCGTAGCATGGGGTGGCATCGATATCCTCGTAAGCCAGCCCAAAGCCCACGGTGGTGTCGGCTGTGACGTCCCAGTCGATGGCGCCGTACAGTATCTGGTCCTGGCGCTTGGCCGTGTCATAGAAGTACTGGCGATCCTGCAGCGTCGCCACGGCGCGCCCCCGCACGGTGCCCGACGCGTTAAGCGGGCCGCCCACGTCCACTTGCCCGCGGTAGTTGTCCCAGCTTCCTGCAGACAAGGTGACGGTGGTGGCGGCTTTTTCCTGCCCCCGTTTACGCACGAAGTTGACGCCCCCGGCGGAGGAGCCAGAGCCTTTCATCATGCCGGCCGCACCTTTAAGCACCTCGACGCGGTCATAAAACGCCATGTCGCTGGAAAAGCTGTTGGCCTGCACGTAGTTGCCGCCCACGTCCAGGGGCACGCCGTCATACTGGTACTGGCCATCCAGGTTGAAACCTCGGGAATAGAAATACTTGCCGCCCATGGGCGAGTCGTACACGGTGATGCCCGGCGTCTTGTCCAGTACCTGCTCCAGCGTGTTGAGGTTCTGGTCGTCGAGCATCTTGCGGGTCATCACGGTGACCGACTGCGGGGTTTCTTTCAGCGTGTGCACGCCTTTGCCGATGGTGATGGCACGGGCGGCGTAGGACTGGGTGCCTTCGCTGGTCGCATCCAGCCGGTTGGCGTCGATGTTCATCGGCGCCAGTTCCATGGCCGAACCGTTTTGCGCAGGGACCAGCACATAGCCGCCATTGCCCTGACGTTGCGCCTGCAGGCCACTGTTGCCCAACAGCCGCACCAGTCCTTCCTCCACACTGAAGCTGCCCTCCAGGCCCGCGCTGCCGAGGTTACGTGTCTGGGCAGTGTCGAACGAAATGGTCACACCCGCCTGTACGCCAAACTGGGTGATGGCGTTGCCCAGTGGGCCAGCGGGGACATGGTAGGTGGTCTGGCTTTGGGCCATTGCCTGGGCCGGCATCAGCAGCAGGCCGGGCGCGCTGGCCAAGGACATGCCGAGCAGCACCAGGCGCACGGCCTGGCTCAGCTTGGTTGCAGGGGTAGGGTGCAGGTGTGGCATTTCGTGGTCCTTCCGAGTCATGGCAGAAAGTCGCTGTCGTCGCGGCTTGTGTCAGGGACGGACGAGAATCGAAATCAGCAAGATTGCGGCGAAAGTTTTTCCGCAGTTGCTCAGGCGGGCTCCACGCTCACCCAGTAGCGGCTTAAGTAGCGCACCTTCACGGGCAAGGTTTTCGGCAGGTTGGCCAGGGCGATATCGGTGTCGTCGATGCGGAACGCGCCGGAAATGCTCATGGCCTGGATCGACGAGGCGCAGCGCAGCACGCCTGGCCGATAGCGCCCCAGTTCTTCGAGGAAATCGCCCAGGCGCCAGTCGTTCACGCTGAGCATGCCCTGCAACCAGGCCGTGGAGTCGGCGGGGAGGGCATGGGCGTCAGGGACGACATCCCGGTCAAAACTCACTTGCTGGCCAGCGTGCAGTTGCAGCACGCGATCAGGGTGGCGCAGGGGGCGAACGTCGACGCTGGCCTGAAGCACACCCACACGGGTCTGTTGCGCCAGTTTGCGGACGCTGAACGCGGTACTGCGGGCAAATAAGCTGCCGTCATCGGTGTGCACGATGAACGGGCGCTGCTGACGGTCGCTGACCGGACGCACCAGAATTTCCCCTTGATACAGCTGAATCGCCCGCACCTTGGTGTCGTAGCGCACATCCAGCGCGGTATCCACGTTCAGCTCCAGCTGTGAACCATCTTCCAGGTGCAGGGCGCGGCGCTCACCGCTTCGGGTACTTTGCTGGGCCAGCAAGGCACGATAGGGCACCTGCTCGGCCGCCAGCCAGCTGCCGCCACCCATGGCCACCAGCAGGCCCAACACCTTCAGCATGTCACGCCGCTGCGACTGGGCCGCGCCAAGGCCGGACAGCGCCGCCTGCGGCGGTACCATGGCCCATTGCTGCTGCAGCTTTTCTACCCGCGCCCAGGCGGCTGCGTGCAGGGGGCTGGCCTGCAGCCACTGTCGCCAGGCCTGGGTGCGGGCCTCGTTATGGGCGCCGTCGTTGAGCTGGACATACCAGGTGGCAGCGGCTTCGAGTGTCTTGAGATCCATGGGCCTCAGCCTTCGACTGCCAGCAGGCAGCGTGTCATGGCCTTGATCAGGTGATTCTTCACGGTGGTGACCGACACGCCGAAGCGTTCGGCCGCAGCGCCATAGGTCAGGCCTTCGAGTTGAACGGCCAGGAAAATGGCGCGAGTTTTGGCGCCGAGTTCGTCGAGCAGGCTGTCCACGGCCACCAGCATTTCTATGATGGACAAGCGCACCTCCGGCGATACCTCTACCGGCTCCGGACGCAGGGCCAGAGCCTGCAGGTAAGCTTTTTCGATGATGCGACGGCGGGCTTTGTCGATCAGAAGTGCGCGGGCGATAGCGCTGAGGTAGCTGCGCGGCTCGCGGATCGGCAACGGGTTACGCGCGGTCATTACCCGCAGGAACGTGTCGTGCGCCAGGTCGGAAGCATCGGCGGCGTTGCCCAGGCGGGCGCGCAGCCAGCCCTTCAGCCAGCTGTTGTTTTCGCTGTACAGCTGGTGCAGGGCCTGGGGATCGAGCGTTGCCATGGCGTCAAGACCGCAATATTAATGGGAATTGATCGCATTGTCGCGAGAGGCGGGGCTTAATGCAAGGACCGCGAGCACACACCCTGTGGGAGCAGCCTTGCGTCGCGATTGGGCCGCAAAGCGGCCCGGGTTTCGGCATCACGGCTACATTTGTGGGGCTGCTGTGCAGCCCAATCGCGACGCAAGGCCGCTCCCACAAAGAGTCGTGCAGGCTTGCAGGGCAGTGGTTAGAACCCGGCCTCCAGGCTCAGCAGGTCCTGCACCGTCTGCCGCCGGCGGATCATCCGCAGGGCACCGTTCTCGATCAGGAACTCCGGCAGCAGCGGCCGGCTGTTGTAGTTCGACGACATCGACGCGCCATAGGCCCCGGCATCGTGGATCACCAGCAGGTCGCCCACCTGTGCCTGGGGCAGGTCCTGCGGGGTCAGCGCCTGGTCATCCTGAGTGAACACGTCACCCGATTCACACAACGGCCCGGCCACCACGGTCGGCTGGCGCGGGCGATCTACTGCCTGGCCATCGGCATCGAGCAGGGTCATGCCGTGGTAGGCGCCGTACATCGCCGGGCGCATCAGGTCGTTGAAGCCAGCGTCGATCATGACGAAGGTATTGCGCCCCACCTGTTTCACGGCACGGACTTCGGCCACCAGGTAGCCCGACTCCGCCACCAGGAAGCGTCCGGGTTCGATCTCCATGCGCACCGGGTGGCCGAGCATCGTTTCGATCTCCTTGCGCGCCACCGCCCAGGTCTGCGCATAACGCTGCAGGTCGACCGGTTTGTCGGTGCTGCGGTAAGGCGTGGACAGCCCGCCGCCGATGGAGAACGCCTCAATGTCCACGCCCAGGCGGCCGATCAGCTCGATCATCGAGCGGGCCACCTGTTCCAGGTGCTGGTAGTCCACCCCGGAACCAATATGCATGTGCACGCCCACCAGGTGCAGGCCATGGGCCTTGATGCACGCCAGCGCCTCGTCCAGCTCTTCGTGCCAGATGCCATGCTTGCTGTTTTCGCCGCCGGTATTGGTCTTGCGGCTGTGACCATGGCCGAAGCCCGGGTTGATGCGGATCCACACGCGGTGGCCGGGCGAGCGTTCACCCAGTTGGCGCAGCATGTCGATGGAGCCGGCGTTGACTTCGATCTTCTCTGCCACCACTCGCTCCAGTGTTGGCCGGTCCAGCGCGTCGCAGGTCAGCACCACGCCGGCAGGGTCACCGTCCACGCTCGCACCCGCAGCGAAGGCCCGCTCCATTTCACCCAGCGACACGGCGTCCAGCACCAGGCCATGGGCGCGCATCAGGCGCAGCACATGCAGGTTCGGGTTGGCTTTCTGGGCGAAGCGCACGGTGTCGAATACGTTCAACTGCTCGACACGCTCGGCGATGGTGCTGGCGTCGTACGCCCAAAGCGGCGAGCCGTGCTGGCGAACCGCCTCGGCCAGAAGGGTGAAGGGTGCGGTCATGGTGGCGCTACTCATATTAGGAAGGCCGCGAGGATGAATCAAAGCGGGAATTCAGAAAAATAGCTATTTTTCTGCTGGTCATTCATATCTGATATACCCATTGTTGACTCACCGGGTACTGCCGTGAAACTGTCCGTCCGCCACATCGAAGTGTTCCGCGCCATCATGGCCGCTGGCAGTGTCACGGGTGCGGCGCGCCTGCTGTTCACCTCGCAGCCCACTGTCAGCCGCGAACTGGCGCGGCTGGAGCAGGTGACTGGCCTGAACCTGTTCGAGCGCGAGGGCGGGCGCCTGGTGGCGACGGCCCAGGCGCTGCTGTTGATCGAAGAGGTCGAGCGGGCCTACGTCGGGCTGGAGCGGATCGATCGCTTTGCCCAGGCCATCCGCAACTTCGAGCAGGGCCGGCTGGCCATCACCTGCCTGCCGCTGTTCTCGCAAACCTTGTTGCCCAAGGCTTGCCAGCGCTTTCACCAGCAGCACAGTGGCGTGAGCGTGAGCATTCTGGCGCAGGAGTCGCCGTTGCTGGAGGAGTCACTGGTTGCCCAGCAGCATGACCTTGGCCTGACTGAAGTCGAACAGATACCGCGCGGCGCGTATGGTGAATTGCTGTTCAGTGCCAACATGGTGTGCGTGTTGCCCGAGCATCACCCGCTGCAGGTGAAGGCTGAACTGGAGCTGAGTGATTTCCATGAGGTCGATTTCATCAACCTGGCCAGCCTGGATACCTACCGCCAGCGTCTGGATCAGCACTTTCGTGCGGCCGGGGTTAACCGCCGCACGGTCATCGAAACCACCAGTGCCGCTTCGGTGTGCGCCATGGTCAGGCAAGGCCTGGGGGTGGCGATCATCAACCCACTGAGCGGGCTGGAGGCGGCGCAAGGCGGGTTGCCGATCCGCAGGTTACGGGTATCGGTGCCCTATCAGGTGATGCTCATACGCCCGGACCATCGGCCGGCATCGGCAGCGGTGGAGCCGTTTTGCGAGGCGTTGCGGGTGCAGGCCAAAGAAATGCAGCAGGCGCTGGCCTGATCATTGTGGGGGCAACTGTCTTGCTCAATTTCTAAAAGCTGGCGCGCTCCCACAGGGTGGACCGCGCTCCCACTAGGCAGGGTTCAAAGCTCGCAGACCAAGGTTCCAGTACCGGCCAGGATGTTCTCCAGGGTTTCCTTCACTTCATCCATGTCACTCAAATCGCTGGTCAGGTTGATTTCCAGTACTTCATCCCCCTTCAGCGCGTCCCGGTCGCCGGCCGCCACTTCGATCAGCAGGCGCTTGGCGCTCAGGGTCACTTTAAGGCCATCCAGCGTCGACGGCTCGTCATCCAGCGTCAGGTCGACGGTGTCCTCGTCCGGGTAACGGGTAAGCAGGAACATCTGACCCTTGTCGCTGTGGCAGCACAGGGTCGCCATGTTGTCTTCCTCGTCATCGCAAGGGGTGGCGAACAGCAGGGCGGTGTTGATTTGCATGAGCAGGCTCGGGTCAAAGGAAACGGAAGGGAATTCTGACAGTCTTGCGTACAGGCATAAACGTAAAGTTACCGCCCCTTGACCGAAATTGTCGCAGCGCTGCAAGCGTAGATGACCGATCAGTCGTTAAGCTTCGGCGAGCCCTGGGCGTGCCTGCGCACGTTCAACGTCTGGTTTTTTACCGTCCGTCATGCCACGGGTTGGCTATCGTTGATCCGTACACGGCGCACGCAGCGACGCTTCAATTATTACAAAGCCCAAGCGGAGTACCACAGATGGCGTTCTTCACCGCAGCCAGCAAAGCCGACTTCCAGCATCAACTGCAAGCGGCCCTGGCGCAGCACATCAGCGAACAGTCCCTGCCACAAGTGGCGCTGTTCGCCGAGCAGTTCTTCGGCATCATCTCTCTGGACGAACTCACCCAGCGCAGGCTTTCCGACCTGGCCGGCTGCACCCTGTCAGCCTGGCGCATCATCGAGCGTTTCGACCCCGAATACCCGCAAGTGCGGGTGTACAACCCTGATTACGAACGCAATGGCTGGCAGTCGACCCATACCGTGGTCGAAGTGCTGCACCATGACCTGCCGTTCCTGGTCGACTCGGTGCGCACCGAGCTCAACCGCCGTGGCTACAGCATCCACACCCTGCAAACCACCGTGCTCAGCGTGCGCCGTGGCGCCAAGGGCGAGCTGTTGGAGCTGCTGCCCAAGGGAACCCAGGGCGAAGGCGTGCGCTACGAGTCACTGATGTACCTGGAGATCGACCGCTGCGCCAATGCCGCCGAGCTGACGGTGCTGACCCGCGAGATCGAGCAGGTGCTGGCCGAGGTACGGGTGGTGGTGGCCGACTTCGAACCGATGAAGGCCAAGCTGCGTGAAGTGGTAGCGCAGGTGGAGCAAACCGCCTTCGGCCCCGCCCAAAACGAGAAAGGCGAAGTCAAGGCCTTCCTCGAATGGCTGCTGGATAACCACTTCACCTTCCTGGGCTATGAAGAATTCACCGTCAAGGGCGACGCCGATGGCGGCCAGATGGTCTACGACGAGCAGTCGTTCCTCGGCCTGCCGCGCCGTCTGCGCGTGGGCCTGACCGCAGAAGAGCTGCGCATCGAAGACTACGCTGTGGCCTACCTCAACGAGCCGCTGCTGCTGTCGTTCGCCAAGGCCGCACTGCCCAGCCGCGTGCACCGCCCGGCCTACCCGGACTACGTGTCGATCCGCCAGCTGGACGCCGACGGCAAGGTCATCAAGGAGCACCGCTTCATGGGGCTGTACACCTCGTCGGTGTATGGCGAAAGCGTGCATGCCATTCCGTACATCCGCGTGAAGGTGGCCGAAGTCGAGCGCCGTTCGGGCTTCGATCCCAAGGCCCACCTGGGCAAGGAACTGGCCCAGGTACTGGAAGTGCTGCCGCGCGACGACCTGTTCCAGACGCCGATCGACGAGCTGTTCAGCACGGTCATGGCAATCGTGCAGATCCAGGAGCGCAACAAGATCCGCGTGTTCCTGCGTAAAGACCCGTATGGCCGCTTCTGCTACTGCCTGGCCTACGTCCCGCGGGAAATCTACTCCACCGAAGTGCGGCAGAAGATCCAGCAGGTGCTGATGGAGCGCCTGAAGGCCAGCGACTGCGAGTTCTGGACCTTCTTCTCCGAATCGGTACTGGCCCGTGTGCAACTGATCCTGCGGGTCGACCCCAAGAACCGTATCGACATCGACCCGCAGCAGCTGGAACGCGAAGTCATCCAGGCCTGCCGCTCGTGGCATGACGACTACTCGGCACTGGTGGTGGAAAACTTCGGCGAAGCCCAGGGCACCAACATCCTCGCCGATTTCCCCAAAGGCTTCCCGGCCGGTTACCGCGAGCGCTTCGCCGCGCACTCGGCGGTGGTCGACCTGCAGCATGTGCTGAACCTGTCGGAAAGCAAGCCGCTGGCAATGAGCTTCTACCAGCCGTTGACCCAGGTGGGCGAGCGCATCCTGCACTGCAAGCTGTACCACGCCGACACCCCGCTGGCGCTGTCCGACGTGCTGCCGATTCTGGAAAACCTCGGCCTGCGCGTGCTCGGCGAGTTCCCGTACCGCCTGCGCCATGCCAATGGCCGCGAATACTGGATCCACGACTTCGCCTTCACCTACAGCGAAGGCCTGAGCCTGGACATCCAGCAGCTCAACGACACCCTGCAGGACGCCTTCATCCACATCGTCCGTGGTGACGCCGAGAACGACGCTTTCAACCGCCTGGTGCTCACCGCCGGCTTGCCGTGGCGCGACGTGGCCTTGCTGCGTGCCTACGCCCGTTACCTGAAACAGATCCGTCTGGGCTTCGATCTGGGCTACATCGCCAGCACCCTGAACAACCACACCGACATCGCTCGCGAGCTGACCCGGTTGTTCAAGACCCGCTTCTATCTGGCGCGCAAGCTTACCCAGGACGACCTTGACGACAAGCAGCAGCGCCTGGAACAGGCCATCCTGAGCGCCCTGGATGACGTGCAGGTGCTCAACGAAGACCGCATCCTGCGGCGCTACCTGGACTTGATCAAGGCCACCCTGCGTACCAACTTCTACCAGCCCGACGCAAACGGCCAGAACAAGTCGTACTTCAGCTTCAAGTTCAACCCCAAGCTGATCCCCGAACTGCCCAAACCGGTGCCAAAGTTCGAGATATTCGTCTATTCGCCACGCGTCGAGGGCGTGCACCTGCGCTTTGGCAACGTTGCCCGTGGTGGCCTGCGCTGGTCCGACCGCGAAGAGGACTTCCGTACCGAAGTGCTGGGGCTGGTGAAAGCCCAGCAGGTGAAGAACTCGGTCATCGTGCCGGTCGGCGCCAAGGGTGGTTTCCTGCCGCGTCGCCTGCCGCTGGGCGGCAGCCGTGACGAGATCGCCGCCGAAGGCGTGGCGTGCTACCGCATCTTCATTTCCGGCCTGCTCGACATCACCGACAACCTCAAGGACGGTGGCGTGGTGCCGCCGGCCAACGTGGTGCGCCATGACGATGACGACCCGTACCTGGTGGTAGCGGCCGACAAAGGCACCGCGACCTTCTCCGACATCGCCAACGGCATTGCCATCGACTACGGCTTCTGGCTTGGCGATGCCTTTGCCTCGGGCGGCTCGGCCGGTTACGACCACAAGAAGATGGGCATTACCGCGCGCGGCGCCTGGGTGGGCGTGCAGCGTCACTTCCGCGAGCGTGGCATCAACGTGCAGGAAGACCCGATCACCGTCATTGGTGTGGGCGATATGGCCGGCGACGTGTTCGGCAATGGCCTGCTGATGTCCGACAAGCTGCAACTGGTGGCTGCGTTCAACCACCTGCATATCTTCATCGACCCCAACCCCGACCCTGCCACCAGCTTTGCCGAGCGCAAGCGCCTGTTCGACCTGCCGCGTTCGGCCTGGAGCGACTACGACACCAGCATCATGTCCGAAGGCGGCGGGATCTTCCCGCGCAGTGCCAAGAGCATCGCCATCAGCCCGCAGATGAAAGAGCGCTTCGCCATCGAAGCCGACCGCCTGACCCCGACCGAGCTGCTGAACGCGCTGCTCAAGGCCCCGGTGGACCTGCTGTGGAACGGCGGCATCGGTACCTACGTGAAGGCCAGCACTGAAAGCCACGCCGATGTCGGCGACAAGGCCAACGATGCGCTGCGGGTCAACGGTAACGAACTGCGCTGCAAGGTAGTGGGCGAGGGCGGCAACCTGGGCATGACCCAGCTCGGCCGCGTCGAGTTCGGCCTGAACGGCGGCGCCACCAACACCGACTTCATCGACAACGCCGGCGGCGTGGACTGCTCCGACCACGAGGTCAACATCAAGATCCTGCTCAACGAAGTGGTGCAGGGTGGCGACATGACCGAGAAGCAGCGCAACCAGCTGCTGGGCAGCATGACCGACGAAGTGGCCGGCCTGGTGCTGGGCAACAACTACAAGCAGACCCAGGCGCTTTCGCTGGCCGCCCGCCGCGCCCGCGAGCGGATTGCCGAGTACAAGCGCCTGATGGCCGACCTCGAGGCGCGGGGCAAGCTGGACCGTGCCATCGAATTCCTGCCGTCCGAAGAGCAGTTGGCCGAACGCCTGGCTGCCGGCCAGGGCCTGACCCGCGCCGAGCTGTCGGTGCTGATCTCGTACAGCAAGATCGACCTCAAGGAGCAACTGCTCAAGTCGCTGGTGCCGGACGACGACTACCTGACCCGTGACATGGAAACCGCTTTCCCGCCGTCCCTGGTCAGCAAGTTCGCCGAGGCCATGCGCCGCCACCGCCTGAAGCGCGAAATCGTCAGCACCCAGATCGCCAACGACCTGGTCAACAACATGGGTATCACCTTCGTCCAGCGCCTGAAGGAGTCGACCGGCATGAGCCCGGCCAACGTGGCCGGTGCTTACGTGATCGTGCGCGATATCTTCCACCTGCCGCACTGGTTCCGCCAGATCGAGGCGCTGGACTATCAGGTGCCGGCAGAGATCCAGCTCACCCTGATGGACGAGCTGATGCGACTGGGCCGCCGAGCCACCCGCTGGTTCCTGCGTAGCCGCCGCAACGAACAGGACGCCGGGCGCGATACCGCGCACTTCGGGCCGAAGATTGCGCAGTTGGGTCTGAAGCTTGATGAGCTGCTAGAGGGCCCCACCCGCGAACGCTGGATGGTGCGCTACCAGGGCTTTGTCGACGCCGGTGTGCCGGAGTTGCTGGCGCGTATGGTGGCGGGTACCAGCCACCTGTACACCCTGCTGCCGATCATTGAAGCGGCCGACGTTACCGGCCATGAGCCTGCGCAGGTGGCCAAGGCATTCTTCGCCGTGGGCAGCGCGCTGGACCTGACCTGGTACCTGCAGGAAATCAGCAACCTGCCGGTGGAAAACAACTGGCAGGCGCTGGCGCGCGAGGCATTCCGCGACGATATCGACTTGCAGCAGCGGGCAATCACCATTTCAGTCCTGCAGATGGCCGATGCACCGCAAGACATGGATGCCCGCGTGGCGCTGTGGTCAGAGCAGCATCGGGGAATGGTGGAGCGCTGGCGCGCCATGCTCGACGACCTGCGCAATGCCACCGGCACTGACTATGCGATGTACGCGGTGGCCAACCGCGAGCTGGTCGATCTGGCCATGAGCGGGCAGGCAGCGGTGGTGCCGTCCTGAGCCTTGTGGTGAGGTAAAACAAAGCCCCGGCAGTGATGCCGGGGCTTTTTTGTATGCCTGGGCTGGCCCTTTCGCGGGTGAACCCTCTCCTACAGGGGGGGGCGTTACTTGAACCGCCTCTCCACGCCTTTTTCGACCAGGATCTTGGCGGAAATCTCTTCCACCGAAAAATGCGTGGAATTGATATTGGGAATGTTCTCCCTGCGGAACAGGCTTTCCACTTCACGCACTTCGAATTCGCACTGGGCAAAGCTGGAATAACGGCTGTTGGGCTTGCGTTCGTGGCGGATGGCGGTGAGGCGGTCGGGGTCGATGGTCAGGCCGAACAGCTTGCTGTGGTGCTTTTTCAGCACCGCCGGCAGCTGCAGGCGCTCCATGTCGTCCTCGGTCAGCGGGTAATTGGCGGCACGGATGCCGAACTGCATGGCCATGTACAGGCAGGTTGGGGTTTTGCCGCAACGCGACACGCCAACCAGAATCAGGTCGGCTTTGTCGTAGTAGTGGGTGCGTGCACCATCGTCGTTATCCAGGGCGAAATTCACCGCCTCGATGCGTTCCATGTAGTTGGAATTGCCACCAATCGAGTGGGATTTGCCCACGGAATACGACGAATGGGCAATCAATTCCTGCTCAAGTGGGGATAAAAACGAAGAAAAGATGTCGATCATGAAGCCATTCGACGTCGCCAGGATCTCGCGGATGTCCTGGTTGACAATGGTGTCGAAGATGATCGGGCGGACCCCATCCCGCTCGGCCGCAGCGTTGATTTGCTGGACCATGACCCGCGCTTTGTCCGGCGAGTCGATGTAAGGGCGGGTGAATTTGTTGAAGGGAATGCTCTCGAATTGCGCGAGCAAACTCTGGCCCAGGGTTTCGGCAGTGATACCGGTGCCGTCGGAGATGAAGAACGCGGTTCGTTTCATTTGCGATCTGGGCCTTAAGCTGATGGCGATTCTTGGATATGATAAGTTCGGTTTGCCGAATGCGGCTGTCGACATTCTGCCACATTTGCAGCGCCTATTTTCCAGGTACAGGCCACAAACGCCCGGCCAAGTCATAGAAGACAGGCGGGCGCCTTTTGAGCTTTTCCAACACAGTTAGTGGAGAGATCACCTTGGTAGAGTACGTAGTTTCCCTCGATAAGCTCGGCGTCCATGATGTGGAGCATGTGGGGGGCAAGAACGCATCCCTGGGCGAGATGATCAGTAACCTCGCCGGTGCCGGCGTGTCGGTGCCGGGCGGCTTTGCCACTACGGCTCAGGCGTACCGTGACTTTCTCGAGCAGAGTGGGCTGAACGACCGCATTCACGCCGCGCTCGACGCGCTGGACGTTGACGACATCAATGCCCTGACCAAGACCGGCGCGCAGATTCGCCAGTGGGTCATGGAAGCCGAATTCCCGCCACGCCTGGATTCGGAAATCCGTACGGCCTTCGCCGAAATGGCCGCCGGCAACGACAACATGGCCGTTGCCGTGCGTTCCTCGGCTACCGCTGAAGACCTGCCGGACGCCTCGTTCGCCGGCCAGCAGGAAACCTTCCTCAACATTCGCGGCGTCGATAACGTGATCCGCGCGGCCAAGGAAGTGTTCGCTTCGCTGTTCAACGACCGCGCCATCGCCTACCGCGTGCACCAGGGCTTCGATCACAAGCTGGTTGCCTTGTCTGCCGGTGTGCAGCGCATGGTCCGCTCCGAAACCGGCACCGCCGGGGTGATGTTCACCCTCGACACCGAGTCGGGCTTCCGCGACGTGGTATTCATCACTGGCGCCTATGGCCTGGGCGAAACCGTCGTACAGGGTGCGGTCAACCCTGACGAATTCTACGTGCACAAGAACACCCTGCAGGCCGGCCGCCCGGCCATCCTGCGCCGCAACCTGGGCAGCAAGGCGATCAAGATGGTCTATGGCGACGAAGCCAAGGCCGGCCGTTCGGTCAAGACCGTCGAAGTCGACCGCGCCGAGCGCGCACGCTTCTGCCTGACCGATGCCGAGGTCAGCGAGCTGGCCAAGCAGGCCATGATCATCGAGCAGCACTACCAGCGCCCGATGGACATCGAGTGGGCCAAGGACGGTGACGACGGCAAGCTGTACATCGTCCAGGCCCGCCCTGAGACGGTGAAGAGCCGTTCCAGCGCCAACGTCATGGAACGCTACCTGCTCAAAGAGAAAGGCACCGTGCTGGTCGAAGGCCGTGCCATTGGCCAGCGTATCGGCGCCGGCAAGGTTCGCGTCATCAACGACGTCTCGGAAATGGACAAGGTCCAGCCGGGTGACGTGCTGGTCTCCGACATGACCGACCCTGACTGGGAGCCGGTGATGAAGCGCGCCAGCGCCATCGTCACCAACCGCGGTGGCCGTACCTGCCACGCGGCGATCATCGCCCGTGAGCTGGGTATCCCGGCGGTTGTCGGTTGCGGCAACGCTACCCAGGTGCTGAAAGACGGCCAGGGCGTGACCGTTTCCTGTGCCGAAGGCGACACCGGCTTCATCTTCGAAGGTGAGCTGGGCTTCGACATCAAGCAGAACTCGGTCGATGCCATGCCGGAACTGCCGTTCAAGATCATGATGAACGTCGGCAACCCGGACCGCGCCTTCGACTTCGCCCAGCTGCCCAACGCCGGTGTCGGTCTGGCACGCCTGGAGTTCATCATCAACCGCATGATCGGCGTGCACCCCAAGGCGCTGCTGAACTATGCGGGCCTGCCTGCCGACCTGAAAGACAGCGTCGACAAGCGCATTGCCGGCTACAACGACCCGGTCGGCTTCTATGTCGAGAAGCTGGTCGAGGGTATCAGCACCCTGGCGGCGGCCTTCTACCCGAAAAAGGTCATCGTGCGTCTGTCGGACTTCAAGTCCAACGAGTACGCCAACCTGATCGGCGGCAAGCTGTACGAGCCGGAAGAAGAAAACCCGATGCTGGGCTTCCGCGGTGCTTCGCGTTACATCAGTGAATCGTTCCGTGACTGCTTCGAGCTCGAGTGCCGTGCACTGAAGCGTGTGCGCAACGAGATGGGCCTGACCAACGTCGAGATCATGGTGCCGTTCGTGCGTACCTTGGGCGAAGCCAGCCAGGTCGTCGACCTGCTCGCCGAAAACGGCCTGGCCCGCGGCGACAACGGCCTGCGCGTGATCATGATGTGCGAACTGCCGTCCAACGCCATCCTCGCCGAAGAGTTCCTGGAATACTTCGACGGCTTCTCGATCGGCTCCAACGACCTGACCCAGTTGACCCTGGGCCTGGACCGTGACTCGGGCATCATTGCCCACCTGTTCGATGAGCGTAACCCTGCGGTGAAGAAGCTGCTGGCCAACGCCATTGCCGCCTGCAACAAGGCTGGCAAGTACATCGGCATCTGCGGCCAAGGCCCATCGGACCACCCGGACCTGGCCAAGTGGCTGATGGAGCAGGGCATCGAAAGCGTGTCGCTGAACCCGGACTCGGTACTCGAGACCTGGTTCTTCCTGGCCGAAGGCCAAGGCGCGGCCTGATGCAGTAAACGCGGGGGGGCGTCTGGCGCCCTCCTGCCTGGTTTTTTCCAGGGCGAGCTCCAGCAATGGACCCCGCCCTTTTTTGTGCACCAAGCAACCTTATGCAAAGCAGCAGCACTTTATTCCCCGTGGCCCTGCTCAGTGCCGAGCGCCGCGGCGATCTCAGCGAAGACGTGTATCGGATCAAGGCCGGCAATGGCCCGGACCCCAGCGTCGAGCTCGCCATCACCCGTCTGGGACTGGCCGACCAGGCTCAGGCCCAGGGCGTGCCGGTCATTCTCCTGCACGGCAGTTTTTCCAATCGGCGCTTCTGGTATTCGCCCAAAGGGGTTGGCCTGGGTGCCTACCTTGCGCGCGCCGGTTTCGATGTCTGGATCCCGGAAATGCGAGGCCACGGCCTGTCGCCGCGTAACCATGACTGGAAACACAACAGCGTTGCCGCCTACGCCCGTGATGACCTGCCGCTGATCAACGCCTTCGTGCGCGAGCAATCGGGCCAGGCGCCGCACTGGGTTGGTCATTCCCTGGGTGGCACCACCCTGGTAGCTGCGCTGGGCGGTGGTTTTCTGGCTGCCGAGCAGTTGGCCAGCGTGGCGCTGTTCGGTACCCAGATCAGCCGTGTCTATTGGCCGTTGAAAGTGCCGCCGCTGGCTTGGGGCGCGAAGCTGGTGCTCAAGCGTTGGGGGCAGATATCCGGGCCACGTTTCAAGCGTGGGCCTGAAGACGAACCGATAGGCCTCGCCCTGGAGAGCATGCGCTGGCACGGCCTGTTCGGGCGCTTTGGCGACAAGCAGAACGATTGGTGGGCAGGGCTGGCTGAAGTGGATGTACCGCTGCTGGCAGTGGCCGGTGCAGGGGACTTCCAGGACCCGGTGTGGGCCTGTCGCAAGCTGTTCGAGCAGTTGGGCGGCGAGCGCAAGCAGTTCCTGCGGCTGGGTCGTGAAGAAGGTTTCGAGGCCTTTGGGCATGTCGACATGCTGGTGAGCAAGGCTGCGCAGGTGCAGGTGTGGCCGCTGGTGGAGCGCTGGCTGCACAACCCGCTGCTGCCGGTGCATGCGTCCACTGTCGTTGCGGAACCTGTGCCTGCCAGCTGAGTTTGCTGTACTTGTCATGGCCTCTTCGCGGGTGAATCCGCGCCTACACAGATTGGTGGTGGACGCGCATCGGGGGTGGGACACAGGCCGTCGTGTAGGAGCGGGTTTACCCGCGAAAGGGCCGGGCCTGCTGGCCAATCTCCACCGGCCGTTCACCTTTGACGCCGCCACCGTATTCGCGGGTAAACCCGCTCCTACACCTGGATAACGCGCGTTCCTGTGCAGGAACGGGTCACGCATGGAAGGGCCGAGACAGGATGAATACAAATGACTGCCCGGTCCCGGATGACTACGACAGCCTCCAAGGTGTAGCCTTGGCCGATACCCGCTTTCGTTGTGACTGACAGGAGCTTCCCATGCAGCATTACGTAACGCCCGACCTGTGTGACGCCTACCCGGACCTGGTACAAGTGCTGGAGCCGATGTTCAGCAATTTTGGTGGCCGCGATTCGTTCGGTGGCCAGATCGTTACCATCAAGTGTTTCGAGGACAATTCGCTGGTCAAGGAGCAGGTCGAACTCGACGGCAAGGGCAAAGTGCTGGTGGTCGATGGCGGTGGGTCGCTGCGCCGTGCGCTGCTCGGCGACATGCTCGCCGAAAAAGCCGCAAAAAACGGTTGGGAAGGCTTGGTGATCTACGGCTGCGTGCGTGATGTCGACGTGCTGATCCAGACCGACGTTGGCGTGCAGGCCCTGGCCAGCCACCCGATGAAGACCGACAAGCGGGGTATTGGCGATCTCAACGTGGTGGTGACCTTCGCCGGGGTAACCTTCCGCCCGGGTGAGTATGTGTATGCCGACAACAATGGCGTGCTGGTCTCGCCGAAACCGCTGAAAATGCCGGAGTAATGCGCCGCACGCGCTGATGGAGCTTTGATGTTCGAGGAAGACAACGCGCAGTGGGGGCTGGTGCATGCCCTGGTGCTCGATGGCAAAGGTGGCGCGCGCTCGATTGCCCGTACCGAACTGGACGACCTGCAGTTGCAACCGGAGCAGAGCCTGTGGCTGCACTGGGACCGCAGCCATCCGCAAACCCGTTCCTGGCTGCTGCACGACAGCGGCCTGAGCGAGTTCGCCTGCGAGCTGCTGCTGGAAGAAAACACCCGGCCGCGCCTGCTGCCCATGGCGGACGAACAGCTGTTGCTGTTCCTGCGGGGGGTCAACCTCAACCCGGGTGCCGAGCCCGAAGACATGGTTTCGGTACGCATCTTCGCCGAGGCGCAGCGGGTTATTTCGCTGCGCCTGCGGCCGTTGCGCGCCAGCGATGAAATTCTCCAGCTGCTGGAACAAGGCAGGGGGCCGAAATCGGCCTCGGAACTGTTGCTGTTGATGGGCGAGTTGCTGACCGAAAAGGTCCAGGGCCTGGTCAGCGACCTGGCCGAGCTCGTCGATCTGGAGGAAGAAAAGGTCGAATCCGACGAGCGGTATGCCCCGGAGCAGGGCAGCCTGCAGCAGATCCGCCGCCGTGCCGCTGGCTTGCGCCGCTTTCTCGCCCCGCAACGGGAAATCTACGCGCAGTTGTCGCGCAGCAAATGGAGCTGGTTCGCCAATGCCGACGCCGATTACTGGAATGAACTCAACAACAGCCTGATCCGCTACCTCGAAGAGCTGGAACTGGCCCGCGAACGCGCTGCGCTGGTGCTGGAAAGCGAGGACCGGCGGCGCAGCGAGCGGATGAACCGCACCATGTACCGCTTTGGCATCATCACCTGCATCTTCCTGCCCATGAGCTTTGTCACCGGGCTGCTGGGCATCAATGTCGGCGGCATCCCCGGGGCGGAAAACCCTTTGGGCTTCCTGTTCGCCTGCATCGTCGTGCTGGGGTTGGCCGTGGGGCAGTGGTGGCTGTTCCGGCGGTTGCGGTGGGTATAGCTGTGCAATTTGAAACCTTCGTGCCAACAGGATGTGTGACCCGTCGCCCGGCCATCTCGTCTCTTGCTGACACTGCGCGAGGTGCCCATGCACGATCCGTTTGAAGAATCCCTGCGCGACCTGCTCAAGGCGTCACCCTCCGGCAATGACCGGGACGACCGGGACGACGCCGCTTGCCTGGGTCGCGTGCTGAAAACCGCCAACCGCCAGGTTGGCGCGGGTGATCTGTTCAGCCTGCTTGGCCGCTGGAGCCAGGCGCTGCTGATTGCCGTGAACAATGGCTCGGCGCATGTTGCGCCGGTGCGTCGACACTCTTCCCGCAACGCTGCCAATGGCAGCAAAGCAGATAAGGCCGATTGAATATGGAACTCGATCTCTGGACCCAGAGCCTGGTCACCGCGATGACTGCCCTTTGGACCAAGGTAGCGAACTTCATCCCCAACCTGTTCGGCGCGCTGGTCGTGGTGCTGCTCGGTTTCGTGGTGGCCAAGCTGCTCGACACGCTGCTGTCCAAACTGTTGGCCAAATTTGGCCTGGACCGCCTGATGGCCGGCACCGGCCTCACCAAAATGCTCGGTCGGGGCGGCATCCAGGTGCCGATCTCGACCCTGATCGGCAAGATCGTCTATTGGTTCGTGCTGCTCATCTTTCTGGTATCGGCCGCCGAATCGCTGGGCCTGGAGCGGGTTTCGGCAACCCTCGACATGCTCGCCCTGTACTTGCCCAAGGTGTTCGGCGCGGCCCTGGTGCTGCTGGCCGGCGTACTGCTGGCGCAGGTGGCCAACGGCCTTGTGCGTGGCGCTGCCGAAGGTATCGGCCTGGAATACTCGGCGGGCCTGGGGCGTATTACCCAAGGCCTGGTGATCATCATCAGCATCTCGGTGGCCATCAGCCAGCTTGAAGTGAAAACCGACCTGCTGAACCACGTCATCGTTATCGGGCTGATTACCGTTGGTCTGGCCGTTGCCTTGGCCATGGGCCTTGGCAGTCGCGAAATTGCCGGGCAGATCCTGGCCGGCATCTACGTGCGCGAGCTGTACCAAGTCGGCCAGCAGGTGCGGATTGGAGAGGTCGAAGGGCATATCGAGGAGATCGGTACGGTGAAGACGACGCTGCTGACCGATGATGGCGAACTGGTGTCACTGGCTAACCGCGAGCTGCTTGAACAGCGCGTCAATAGCCGCTAACCGCACAAAAGCTGTTAATGTATGCCGCCGCGAAATTCGACCCACGGGGTCGCGCGGCGACATTGACCTGACTGTCGGCCAGATCCGTTTTGAATAAAGTTCATTCGCCGCCCATGCGCTATGACCCCCGCGAGCTCACAGACGAAGAGTTGGTGGCGCGTTCGCATGAGGAGCTGTACCACGTTACCCGCGCCTATGAAGAGCTCATGCGGCGCTACCAACGGACCCTGTTCAACGTCTGTGCGCGTTATCTGGGGAACGACCGTGACGCGGACGATGTCTGTCAGGAAGTGATGCTGAAAGTGCTGTACGGGCTGAAGAACTTCGAGGGTAAGTCGAAGTTCAAGACCTGGCTCTACAGCATCACCTACAACGAGTGCATTACCCAGTACCGCAAGGAGCGCCGCAAACGTCGGTTGATGGATGCCTTGAGTCTGGACCCTGTTGAAGAGGCGTCCGAAGACAAGGCTCCGAAGCCGGAAGAAAAAGGCGGGCTGGACAAGTGGCTGGTGCATGTGAACCCGATTGACCGGGAAATTCTGGTGCTGCGTTTTGTCGCAGAGCTGGAATTTCAGGAAATTGCCGACATCATGCACATGGGCCTGAGCGCGACGAAAATGCGTTACAAGCGCGCGCTAGACAAGCTTCGGGAGAAATTTGCCGGCCTTGATGAAACTTAGTGGCGTGCAAATATCTCTAACGAACCGGCGAGTTCTGCTAGACTCGCCGTCGAGTTGTCCCTCTTGTTTGTGGTGGGACTGCTTAACTATCACCAGATGGGGATTTAACGGATGAAACTGAAAAACACCTTGGGCTTGGCCATTGGTTCGCTTGTAGCCGCCACTTCGATTGGCGCTATGGCACAAGGTCAAGGCGCCGTCGAGACTGAAATCTTCTACAAGAAAGAATTCTTCGACAGCCAGCGCGACTTCAAGAACGACGGCAACCTGTTCGGCGGCTCGATCGGTTACTTCCTGACCGACGACGTTGAGCTGCGTCTGGGCTACGACGAAGTGCACAACGCTCGTGGCGAAGACGGCAAGAACATCAAGGGCTCGAACACCGCCCTGGACGCCGTTTACCACTTCAACAACCCGTACGACGCCATCCGTCCGTACGTTTCCGCTGGTTTCTCGCACCAGTCGCTGGGCCAGACCGGCCGTGGCGGTCGTGACCACTCCACCTTCGCCAACGTTGGCGCTGGCGCCAAGTGGTACATCACCGACATGTTCTATGCCCGTGCCGGCGTAGAAGCTCAGTACAACATCGACCAGGGCGACACCGAGTGGGCCCCGAGCGTTGGTGTTGGCCTGAACTTCGGCGGTAGCCCGAAGCAAGCTGAAGCTGCTCCTGCTCCAGTTGCTGAAGTCTGCTCCGACTCCGACAACGACGGCGTGTGCGACAACGTCGACAAGTGCCCAGACACCCCGGCCAACGTTACCGTTGACGCCGACGGCTGCCCGGCTGTTGCCGAAGTCGTTCGCGTTGAGCTGGACGTCAAGTTCGACTTCGACAAGTCGGTCGTCAAGCCTAACAGCTACGGCGACATCAAAAACCTGGCTGACTTCATGAAGCAGTACCCACAAACCACCACCGTGGTTGAAGGTCACACTGACTCCGTGGGTCCAGACGCTTACAACCAGAAGCTGTCCGAGCGTCGTGCCAACGCTGTCAAGCAAGTGCTGACCCAGCAGTACGGCGTAGAATCCAGCCGTGTTGACTCGGTTGGCTACGGCGAAACCCGTCCGGTTGCTGACAACGCCACCGAAGAAGGCCGTGCTGTCAACCGTCGCGTTGAAGCTCAGGTAGAAGCCCAGGCCAAGTAATTGGTTTGAAGCTTCATGAAAAACCCGGCCTCGGCCGGGTTTTTCTTTGCCTGGGTTTAACCGGCCCTGAAGGCCGCTCCTGCGGTCAGCCTGCGATTGCAATCCGCCCCATAGCCTGCTGCTCCCCAACCACCTCCCCAATCACCAGGATTGCCGGGCTACGCAAACCAAACGCCCGCGCAGCTTCCACCATTCCCTGCACATCGCTTCTGCACTCCCGCTGCTGCGGCAACGAGGCATTTTCGATCATCGCCACCGGCATTCCCGGCGCCATGCCCCCCGCCAGCAATCCTTGGCGCACTTGTTCCAGCCGCGCCACTCCCATGTAGACCACCAGCGTTGTCCCGCCCTGAGCCAAGGCCGCCCAGTTCAGCTCGCTATCGTCCTGGGTGTGCGCCGTCACCAGCGTCACCCCTCGGCTCACGCCCCGTGAAGTCAGGGGAATCCCGCATTGGGTGGCCCCGGCCAGGCCGGCGGTGATGCCATTGATCACCTCCACTTCGATGCCATGCCCTTGCAACCACAGCGCCTCTTCACCGCCACGGCCGAAAATGCAAGGGTCGCCGCCCTTGAGCCGCACCACGCAACGGCCCTGTCGCGCGTGGCGCAGCATCAGGCGCTGAATGAACGCTTGAGGTGTAGAGCGGCAGCCACCGCGCTTGCCCACGGTCATTACCCGGGCCTGCGGGCAATGCTCGAGCACTGCCGGGTTGACGAGGTCGTCTACCATGACCACGGCGGCTTGCTGCAACGCACGCACTGCCTTGAGGGTGAGCAGTTCAGGGTCACCAGGGCCGGCACCGACCAGCCATACTTTTGCATTCATCAGCGTTTCCTCATCGGCAAGGCGCGTTCAGCCCTTGAGCAGGGTGAACAGCAGTATCAGATTGATCAGCAACGACAACAGGGCCAGGGTGCGCCATACCTTCAGCGGCTCGCGTTCCAGCAGCGGCCGGGGTCGACTGGGCAGTTCCTGGCGGTCGCCGCGCTCGAGCAGCAGCAACCAGTGTTCGGCGGTTTCGAAGCGCTGCGCCGGGTCGCTCGCCACGGCCTGCAGCAGGTTGTGCTGCAGCCATTCCGGCAGGTCGGGTCGGTAGCGCGCGGCGTTGACCGGCTGGCCGAAGCGCGGGCGCTGGAAGGCCTCTACCTCGCCGTACGGGTAGTGTCCGGTCAGCAGGTGGTACAGGGTCACGCCCACTGCATACAAGTCCTGACGCGGGCTGGGCGGGTGGCCATCGAATGCTTCCGGGGCGATATACGAGGGCGTGCCGGGCAGCTCGTGCAGCGGGTCTTCGGACAGGCCCGAGCAATAAGCCAGGCCGAAGTCCAGCAGGCGCAGCTGGCCATCACGGCCCAGGTGCAGGTTGTCTGGCTTGATATCGCGGTGCAGCAAGTTGCGCCGATGCAGCACACCGACTGCCTGCAGCAGTTGCCGTGCGACTTCCAGCCATTGCGGCAGGGGCAGCGGGCCCTGTTCGGCCAGCAACGCCGCCAGGTTCTGGCCGGGATATTCGCGCATCACGTAGTACAGGTGCTGGCGCTGACTGGCGGCGTGTAGCTCGGGGAAGTGCCGGCCGGCGATGCGGCGCAGAAACCACTCTTCCAGCAACAGCCCTTGCGCCGCCCCCGGTTCCTGTTCGCGTGCAGTGGGCAGGGTCTTGAGCAGCCAAGGCTGGTTCTGGCTATCGCGCACTTTGTACAGCAAGGACTGGCGGCTGTGCGCATGCAGTGTTTCGACCTGCCAGCCGTCGATCACCTGGCCTTCGCGCAGCGGGCCGGGCACTGGCCATTGTTGCAGTTGCGCCAGGGTATCGCCCAGGTTGGCCGTGCCCAGTTGTTCGACTTGCACCAGTAAGGCGCTGGCGTTGTCCTTGCTGCCGCTGAGGTGGGCACTGGCCACCAGGGTGTCGGCGGCCAGTTGCAGGTCAGTTTGCTCGCGCAGCACGGCCTGGATGTGCTGTTCGCCCAGGCTGGCCCAGACCCCGTCGCTGAGCAGCAGAAAACATTCGCCCGGTTGCAGCTCGCCTTCCAGGTAATCCACCAGCAGGTGCTGGTCCAGGCCCAGCGCCCGTTTCAGTACATGCTGCATGCCCGGTTGGTCCCAGACATGGTCTTCGCTCAGGCATTGCAGGTTCCCCTCGTGCCAGCGGTACACCCGGCAGTCGCCTACATGGGCCAAGGTAAAGCGCCGGCCGCGCAACACCAGCGCGCTAAGTGTGGTCAGCAACGGCTGGCCGCTGCCCTGGGCGCGCAACCAGCGGTTTTGCGCCAGCAGCAGGCGGTCGAGGGCCTGGGCCACGCTCCAGGTGGCCGGCGTGGCGTAGTAATCCAGGGCCAGTGCCTGCAGGCTGGCGCGCGCCGCCAGGCCGCCGTCGGCACATTGGCTGACGCCGTCGGCCAGGGCGAACAGGTAGCCTTTGCTGGCGGCCAGTTCTGGTGCCGGCGTGACCAGGCGCAGGGCGTCCTGGTTTTCCGCGCGCGGCCCGGTGGCGCTGGCTTGGGCAAAACTCAGTTGCAGGCTCATCGGCGTGCCTCAGACCCGTGCTGCGGTGACTGCAGCCGAGCCCCAGGTGGTGCGCCAGCGCTGTTTCACCCCGTGCAGGCCGAACCAGGCCAGCAGGCCCAGGCTGGCGAACAGCCACAGCCCCAGTTGATAATCGCCAGTGTGCTGCTTGATGGTGCCAAGCCCGGCCGCCAGCAGGAAGCCGCCGATGCCCCCGGCCATGCCGATCAGGCCGGTCATTACCCCGATCTCTTGGCGGAAGCGTTGTGGCACCAGTTGGAACACTGCGCCATTGCCGGCACCCAGGCCGAGCATGGCGCTGACGAACAGCGCCAGTGCGGCTGCGGCAGAGGGCAGGTTGAAGCCGACTGCGGCAATGCAGATGGCGGCGACGCCGTACATGCCCAGCAGGGTGCGGATGCCGCCAAAACGGTCAGCCAGGGCGCCGCCGAGCGGGCGCATCAGGCTGCCGGCGAACACACAAGCGGCGGTGTAGTAGCCGGCGGTGACCGGGCTCAGGCCGTATTGGTCGCTGAAATAGCCGGGCAGGGCGCTGGCCAGGCCGATGAAGCCGCCGAAGGTCACGCTGTAGAAAAACATGAACCACCAGCTGTCACGGTCGCCCAGTGCCTTGAGGTAGTCGGCCATGGCTTTCGGCTTGGGCCGTTGTGGGGCATTGCGCGCCAACAGGGCGAACACCACCAGCGCCAGTGACAGCGGGATCAGCGCAAAGCCGAACACATTGTTCCAGCCAAAGCCGGCTGCCAGTGCCGGTGCCAGCAAGGCCGCGAACACCGTGCCGGAGTTGCCTGCGCCGGCGATGCCCATGGCCTTGCCCTGGTGCTGTGGCGGGTACCACTGCGAGGCCAGCGGCAGCGAGACGGCGAAGGACGCACCGGCAAAGCCCAGGAACACGCCTAGCAGCAGGGCCTGTTCATAGCTGTGTACGCCAAGGTGCCAGGCTGCGGCCAGGGCGACGATGACCACCACCTGGCCGATCAGGCCAGCCGTCTTGGGCGACAGGCGGTCGACCAGAACGCCCATGGCGAAGCGCAGGATTGCCCCGGCCAGGATCGGCGTGGCCACCATCAGGCCCCGTTGTTGTGCGCTCAGTTGCAGGTCGGCAGCAATCTGCACCGCCAACGGGCCCAGCAGGTACCAGACCATGAAGCTGAGGTCGAAGTACAGAAACGCGGCGAACAGCGTGGGCACATGCCCGGATTTCCAGAAGCTGGCACTCATCGAACACCTCACTCGGTAGTACAACGGAACGAAAAAGACGCCGCTACCCGCTCCATGGGTGTGGAGGGGAGAGCGACGTCTTTGTCGGGATTCAAGTGGGGTAACCGCCGTTGGCTACCGGTGAGATTTGTTCAGCAAGAGATGGGCCAACTTCCGGGGCGGCTTGCTCGGAATTTTCAGCGCATCAGCCGAGCATCTCATGCATGGCAATGATCTGTTCGGCAACCTGGATCAGCTTCTGCTGCCGGCTCATGGCCTGGCGACGCATCAGGGTGTAGGCCTGCTCTTCGTTGCAGTCCTTCATTTTCATCAGCAAGCCCTTGGCCTGCTCGATGCGCTTGCGTTCGGCCAATTGCTGGTCGCGCGCCAGCAGCTGTGCCTTCAGTGCCTGGTCGCTTTCGAAGCGGGCCATGGCCACGTCCAGGATCGGCTGCAGCCGCGCAGCATGGATACCTTCGACGATATAGGCACTGACCCCTGCCTGGATCGCCTGGCGCATCATCCCGGGGTCGTGCTCGTCGGTGAACAACACGATGGGCCGCGGCTGGTCACGGCTGACCAGCACTACCTGTTCCATCACATCGCGGTCTGGCGAGTCGGTATCGATCAGCACCACGTCCGGGCGCACCGTTTCGACGCAGGCGGGCAGGTCGATGGTCAGGTCTGGGGCTTCGATGATCTCGAAGCCGGCCTCACTCAACGCAGCCCTCAGGCGACCGAGCTTGCTCTGGGTGTCGTCGATCAGCAGGATGCGCAACATGTTCGTCCCCCCTCACGCGCCGACACGGGCATCGGGCAGGTCGCCCAAGGCATGCAAGCTGAAACTGCGGGCATAGCCGAAGGGGTCGCTGCCGTCCCAGCGGGAGCCATCGATCAGCAGGCTGCTGCGCATCGGTTGGCCTGGGCAAGCGATGCCCAGGCTCTGTGCGGCCTCGCTGTACAACTGCAGTTGCTGGACCTGCCGGGCCACGCCGAGGTAGTTGGGGTCTTCGCGCAGCAGGCCCCAGCGGCGGAACTGGGTCATGAACCACATACCATCGGACAGATAGGGCAGGTTGGCCCGGCCTTGGTCGAACAGGCGCAGGGCGTGTGGGTCTTGCCACTGGTTGCCCAGGCCATCCTCATAATGGCCGAGCAGGCGGGGGGCTATGCTGTCCAGCGGGGTGTCCAGGTAAGCGCTTGCGCTGAGCAGTTGCGCGGTGCTGCGGCGGTTTTCCGGGCTTTGCTCGATGAATCGGCTGGCGGTGAGGATCGCCTTGATCAGCGCACGGGCGCTGTTGGGGTATTGCTCGGCAAAGACGCGGGCGCAGGCCAGGACCTTTTCCGGGTGATCCGGCCAGATCGACTGGCTGGTGGCCAGGGTGAAGCCTTGGCCTTTGGCCACCGCGTCGGCGGCCCAGGGCTCACCAACGCAGAAGCCGTCAATGCGCCCGGCCTGGAGGTGTGCAGCCATCTGCGCCGGTGGCACCACTACGCTGTCGACGTCGCGCAGCGGGTGAATGCCCTGGCTGGCCAGCCAGTAATACAGCCACATGGCGTGGGTGCCGGTGGGGAAGGTCTGGGCGAACGTCAGGCGTGCGCCATGCTGGTGCACCAGGCGCGCCAGTGCCTCAGGGTTGGTCACGCCCTTGCGCTGCAAGGCAGGGGACAGGTTGATAGCCTGGGCGTTCTGGTTCAACCCCATGAGCACGGCCATGTCGCTGGCAGGTACGCCGCCAATGCCCAGGTGCACGGCGTAGACCAGGCCATACAGGCAATGGGCGGCGTCCAGTTCGCCGCTGACCAGCTTGTCGCGCAGCCCGGCCCACGAGCCCTGGCGCTGGAGGTTGAGGGTAAGGCCGTGCTGCTGGGCGAAGCCCTGGGTGGCGGCGACCACGACCGAGGCGCAGTCGGTCAGGGCCATGTAGCCGATGTTCAGGCTGGTTTTTTCCGGCGCGTCGCTGCCGTTGACCCAGGCCAGGGGCGTTGCTCGGGGTACAGTGTTCACAAGAGTCCTCGCCCTTACTGATAAGGCTGTGGGCCGAACGGGTGCAACCGATGTGCCAAGCGCTCCACGATTTGCTGTCCTGCCAGCCCCGCGCTGGCTATAATCGCCCCCTCACTCACCCTGAGCCTTGCCCGCCCATGTATACCCTGGCCCGCCAGCTGCTGTTCAAGCTTTCCCCGGAAACTTCCCACGACCTGTCCCTGGACCTGATCGGCGCCGGTGGCCGTTTGGGCCTCAACGGCATGCTGTGCAAGCAACCGGCGTCATTGCCGGTTTCGGTCATGGGCTTGAACTTCGCCAACCCGGTGGGGCTGGCGGCTGGCCTGGACAAGAACGGCGCGGCCATCGACGGCTTCGCCCAGCTGGGCTTCGGTTTTGTCGAAATCGGCACTGTCACCCCGCGTCCGCAGCCTGGCAACCCCAAGCCACGGTTGTTCCGCCTGCCGGAAGCCACGGCCATCATCAACCGCATGGGCTTCAACAACCTGGGCGTTGATCACCTGCTGGGGCGCGTACGCGCCTCGCGCTACAAGGGGGTGCTGGGCATCAACATCGGCAAGAACTTCGATACCCCGGTCGAACGTGCTGTCGATGACTACCTGATCTGCCTGGACAAGGTCTACACCGCCGCCAGCTACATCACGGTCAACGTCAGCTCGCCCAATACCCCGGGCCTGCGCAGCCTGCAGTTCGGCGACTCGCTCAAGCAGTTGCTCGACGCCCTGGCCGAGCGCCGCGAACAACTGGCCGGTGCACATGGCAAGCGCGTGCCCCTGGCAATCAAGATCGCGCCGGACATGAGCGACGAAGAAACGGCGCTGGTGGCCGCTGCGCTGATGGAGTCGGGCATGGATGCGGTGATCGCCACCAACACCACGCTGGGCCGTGAAGGTGTCGAAGCATTGCCGTACGGTGGCGAGGCGGGCGGCCTGTCGGGCGCACCGGTGCTGGAGAAGAGCACCCATATCGTCAAGGTGCTGGCAGGTGAGCTGGGCGGCAAGTTGCCGATCATTGCCGCCGGGGGCATTACCGAAGGCCGCCATGCTGCCGAGAAGATCGCGGCCGGGGCGAGCCTGGTGCAGATCTACTCGGGCTTCATCTACAAAGGGCCGGCGCTGATTCGCGAAGCGGTGGATGCTATCGCGGCAATGCCGCGGTGACCAGCCCGCCCCTGTGGGGGGGCGGGTGGGTGCAGCTGATGAGGTTTGCCAAGGCATAAAAAAGGGCCCCTTCAAGGGGCCCCTGGGCCTTCGCCCGCCGCCCGGATGGGGCGTGCATGGTAAATCGAATTCAGTGTCCTCGTTCAGCCAACGGCGTGATTTTCGTTGAGTCTATGGATGCCAGCGGTGCCAGTCATTCCGTCCCAGTTATCACCGCGACCTTCACGCCAGCCGTTGATCCAGGCTTGGCGAACAGAAGGAAGATTGAAGGGGCAAAGTTCGCGGGATTTGCCGGTGACCCCGTATTGGTAGCCACGTGAATATGCTCTTTCCAACGGATCACGCTTAAGTCTTCTCATAGGGTGTTGCCCTCACTTGTTGACTGTAATGTCCCGTCGGCCTCTCCGAGGCCGGGCAGAGTCGTTCTGCCGGTTTGCGCTCGCTGCCGGCGTGGCGAGCTGAAAGTGCCGCCTCGTTGCGAAGCGGCCTGAGACCAGTTCTATCGAATGCGAGTCACGGTGTGAATGACCGATTTGTCATAAGCACGTAACCTTTCCAAGGGTGAGGGGATAAGTAAATAAATGCGACTCAACCTTGTTTGGTGTTTAGCCCTTCAATGATCGGGGTTTGCCGATCTTTGACGTCATTTCGCCAGCGTTGTTTGCGGATGACAGAAATAATTTGAAATGCGACGAAGGGTCACATTGGCCCGGAGATCGCCAGAATTACGCGTACTGCCTGATGATCTAAGCTGTCCTTGCCACTGGGCCAGGCACGGATCGGTCAGGCGGCCCGGCTTTTCTGCAGCACGTTGTGTGTCGCAGAAGGCCACCCGCACGCCTGCTGGAAAGGTGTACGGGCAAACATCGCGGGGCGATGCGTCGCCCCGTCAGTCAAATAGCCCAAGGCGCTGGAATACTCATGTCGGACCGTTTCGAACTTTACCTCACCTGTCCCAAAGGCCTTGAAAGCCTGCTCGCCGAAGAGGCCAAGGGCCTCGGCCTTGACGAGGTGCGCGAGCACACCTCGGCCATTCGCGGCGCCGCCGACATGGAAACTGCTTACCGCCTGTGTGTCTGGTCACGTCTGGCCAACCGCGTATTGCTGGTGCTCAAGCGCTTCTCGATGAAGAACGCCGACGACCTTTACGACGGTGTGCACGCGGTCGACTGGGCCGACCACCTGGCAGCCGACGGTACCCTGGCTGTGGAGTTCAGCGGCCATGGCTCTGGCATCGACAATACCCACTTCGGTGCGCTGAAGGTCAAGGATGCGATCGTCGACAAGCTGCGTAACCGCGAAGGCCTGCGCCCGTCCGTGGAAAAGATCGACCCTGACGTGCGTGTGCATCTGCGCCTGGACCGCGGCGAGGCCATTCTGTCCCTCGACCTGTCTGGGCACAGCCTGCACCAGCGTGGCTACCGCCTGCAGCAAGGCGCCGCGCCGCTGAAGGAAAACCTGGCGGCAGCGGTGCTGATCCGTGCTGGCTGGCCGCGTATTGCTGCCGAAGGTGGTGCGCTGGCCGACCCGATGTGCGGCGTGGGTACCTTCCTGGTCGAGGCCGCGATGATCGCCGCCGATATCGCCCCCAACCTCAAGCGCGAACGCTGGGGCTTCAGTGCTTGGCTCGGCCATGTGCCGGCGCTGTGGCGCAAGGTGCATGACGAAGCGCAGGCGCGCGCGCAGGCCGGCCTGGCCAAGCCACCGCTGTGGATCCGTGGCTATGAGGCTGACCCACGGCTGATCCAGCCGGGCCGCAACAACGTCGAGCGTGCCGGCCTGGGCGACTGGGTGAAGATCTACCAGGGCGAAGTGAGCACCTTCGAGCCACGCCCGGACCAGAACCAGAAAGGCCTGGTCATCAGCAACCCGCCCTACGGTGAGCGTCTGGGTGACGAAGCCAGCCTGCTGTACCTCTACCAGAATCTGGGTGAGCGCCTGCGCCAGGCCTGCATGGGCTGGGAAGCAGCGGTATTCACCGGTGCGCCGCAACTGGGCAAACGCATGGGTATTCGTAGCCATAAGCAGTACGCGTTCTGGAACGGCGCATTGCCGTGCAAGCTGCTGCTGTTCAAGGTGCAGCCGGACCAGTTCGTCACCGGTGAACGCCGCGAAGCGCAACCTGAAGGCACCGAAGCCCGACAGCAGGTGCCGCAGGCCAGCGAGCCCGCGCGGCTCTCGGAAGGGGCGCAGATGTTTGCCAACCGCCTGCAGAAGAACCTCAAGCAACTGGGCAAGTGGGCCCGTCGCGAGCAGATCGACTGCTACCGGCTGTACGATGCCGACATGCCCGAATATGCCCTCGCGGTCGACCTGTATCAGGACTGGGTACACGTGCAGGAATACGCCGCGCCACGTTCGGTCGACCCGGACAAGGCTCAGGCCCGTCTGCTCGACGCACTGGCTGCCATCCCGCAGGCGCTGGGCATTTCGCCGCAGCGTGTAGTGCTCAAGCGTCGCGAGCGGCAAAGCGGCACGCGCCAGTACGAACGTCAGGCTACCGAGGGCCGTTTCCAGGAAGTGAACGAAGGTGGCGTCAAGCTGCTGGTCAACCTCACCGACTACCTGGATACCGGGCTGTTCCTCGACCACCGCCCGATGCGTATGCGCATCCAGCGCGAGGCTGCCGGCAAGCGCTTCCTCAACCTGTTCTGCTACACCGCCACGGCCACCGTGCACGCGGCCAAGGGCGGTGCGCGCAGCACCACCAGCGTCGACCTGTCGAAAACCTACCTGGACTGGGCACGGCGTAACCTGGCGCTCAATGGCTATTCCGAGCGCAACCGCCTGGAGCAGAGCGATGTAATGACCTGGCTGGAAGGCAACCGTGACAGCTACGACCTGATCTTCATCGACCCGCCAACCTTCTCCAACTCCAAGCGTATGGAAGGCGTATTCGACGTGCAGCGTGACCATGTGCAGCTGTTGGACCTGGCCATGGCCCGTCTGGCGCCGGGGGGCGTGCTGTATTTCTCCAACAACTTCCGCAAGTTCCAGCTGGACGAGCACCTGATGGCGCGTTACGTGGTGGAAGAAATCAGCGCCCAGACCCTGGACCCGGACTTCGCCCGTAACAACCGTATCCATCGCGCCTGGCGTTTGCAGCTTCGTTGAGGCGACGAGGTACATTGCACGGCTAATGGCCAATAGCTATAACTGAGGGCAGGGCAAGATAATCCGCAGGACGCTGACGTGACGAGATGGGTGTATGTCAAAGTGTGGCGTGCGTGCGCGGTTGCTTGGCTTGTGCACAGAGAGGGCGTCCGCCTGGGCGATGGCGCTGATTGCACTGGTGGCGGGCGGCTTGTTGACCGCTGCCTTGGCATTTGCCGCGCACACCTTCTACAAACAGCAGCTGCGCCAGCGCTTCGAGCTGCTGGCCAGCGAGCGCGCCAGCCGTATTGCCGAGCGCTTTGACGAACAGCAGCAGCGCTTGGACGGGCTGCGGCGGTTCTTCAGTTTTTCCAGCGAGATCACCCCGCGCGAATTCGACGGCTATGCCCGACCACTGCTGCAACGCACCTTGGCCTATGCCTGGGCGCCGCGCGTCGAGGCTGCGCAACGCGCCGAATTCGAGCGCCTGGCCAGTGCCCATACCGGCCCAGGTTATGTGATCCGTGACCAGGACGCGCAAGGCCAATGGCGCCCGGCTTCGCAGCGCGACCATTACTTCCCGGTGCTCTATACCCAATCGAGCGAGCGGCCCGGGTTGCCTTACGGCCTGGACCTCGCTGGTCAAAGCGAGCCCCAGGCGGCCCTGGCGCGGGCGCTGGCGCCGGGCAGCATGGCGGTGTCCGAGCCATTGGCCCTGTTCGATACCCAGTCGGCAGAGCGCGGCCTGCTGATGGTGGCGCCGGTATTTTCCGATGCCGACCCCCGCGGTGCGGCAGTGGGCTATGTGATGGCGTTGCTGAGCATGCGCGAGCTGGTCAGCGACGGTCGACCGGTAGCGGTTGATGACAACCTGGTCGTGCGCATCACGGACCCGTCCGGGTTACAAGGCCCCGTCGTGTTGTTCGACTCGCAAAATCCGGTCGCGCCCTTGGCCCTGGCCAGCAATCAGTTGTTGCGCCTGGCCGATCACCATTTCCAGCTGAGCATTCAGCCAAGCCAGGCGTTCGCGCAGGCGAACCGCTCCTCGGCGGTGATGGCGGTCGGTTTGTTGGGCGGACTTTTGAGCCTGTTGCTCAGCGTGCTGCTCTACAGCCTGTTCAGCCAGCGTCAGCGCGCCCTGGCCCTGGTCGCTCAGCGTACTGCCGAGTTGCAGGTCAGCGAGCAGTCGTTGCGTGGCACCCACAACCAACTGCGCAGTGTGCTGGATGCCGCGACCCAGGTGGCGATCATCGCCACCAACCTCAAGGGGGTGGTCAGCACGTTCAACGCCGGTGCCGAACGCATGCTCGGTTACGCGGCCAGCGAAGCGATCGGCCGGTTGCGCCTTGAAGACCTGGTACTGCCGGAGGAGCTGAACCTGCGTGCCCAGGCCTTGAGCTTGCGTTTTGGCCGCGCCATTGCTGGCGGCCAGGCGATGTTCGCTGAAACGGTGCAGGAGCACGGGGCCGAGCCTGGCGAGTGGACCTTGCTACGGGCCGATGGCAGCCAGCTGGTCGCCAACATGCTGGTGACTGCCATGCTCGACGAACAGGGGTTGTGGGTTGGCTACCTGGCCATCTGCATTGACGTGACCGAGCGGCGCCGGGTGCATGAGGCGTTGGCAGCGCGTGACCGGTTGCTGGAAAAGCTCAGTGCCGAGGTGCCGGGCGGCATCTACCAATATCGCCTGGATGCCAACGGCCATTCGTGTTTTCCATACGCCAGCATGGGCCTGTATGACATTTATGAGATCGACCTGATGCAGTTGCGTGAGGATGCCTCGGCGGTGTTCGAACGTATCCACCCCGATGACCTGGAACGCGTGCGCCGCTCGGTGCGCTATTCAGCCGAACACTTGTCACCCTGGCGCGAGGAGTATCGAGTCTGCCTGCCACGGGCCGGACTGCGCTGGGTGCGTGGCGAGGCGACCCCGGAAGTGGGCGAGCAGGGCTGCACCCTGTGGCATGGCTACCTGACTGACATCTCCGACCTGAAGGGTGTGGAGGAAGAGTTGCGGGCGCTGTCGGTCACCGACTCGCTGACCGGTATCCATAACCGTCGCTATTTCCAGGAGCGGCTCAAGATCGAACTGGAAAGGGCCCAGCGCGATGGCTTGCCGCTGGCGGTGATCATGCTCGACATTGATCACTTCAAGCGCATCAACGACCGCTTCGGCCATGCCGTCGGCGACCGGGTGCTGCGTAGCCTGTGCCAGCGCATCGCTCAGCGTTTGCGGCGTACCGATGTGTTCTGCCGCTTGGGCGGGGAAGAGTTCATGGTGCTTTGCCCGGGCAGCGATGCCAATCAGGCCCGGCTGCTGGCGCTGGAGTTATGGCAAGGGGTGCGCAATGTACCGGTGGAAGGCGTGGGCCAGGTGACTGCAAGCTTCGGTGTGGCGGGCTGGCGGTCGGGCGAAGGCGCCGATGCCTTGCTGTTGCGCGCCGACGCCGGCGTATATGCGGCCAAACAGGCCGGGCGGGACCGGGTGGAGGGGGAGCCGGTATAAAACCGTGCGCGCGGTCGGCGTGGGGGCCGCTTTGCGGCCCTTTCGGGACGCAAAGCCGCTCCTGCATCGACCGCGCAAGCGGGCCCGGGTGTGTGGCAGGTGGCGTCAGTTGGCCGCTGTACTGCCAGCCAGCTTCGGCTGGCGATACAGGTCAAGCAACACCTGATCCAGCACCTGCGAGGCACCCCACGGTTTCGGGTCGTTGAGAATCGCCGCTACCGCCCAGGTATGGCCGTTACTGTCGCGGCTGAAGCCGGCAATCGCCCGCACAGTGTTCAGTGTGCCGGTCTTGATGTGCCCTTCGCCGGCCATCGCGGTGCGCTTGAGACGCTTGCGCATCGTGCCGTCCATGCCCACCAGCGGCATCGAGCTCATGAATTCGGCAGCATAAGGGCTCTTCCAGGCGGCTTTCAGCATCTCGGCCATTTCCCGGGTACTGACCCGTTCGGCACGCGACAGGCCAGAGCCGTTTTCCATCACCAGATGCGGCGCGGTGATGCCCTTTTTCGCCAGCCATTGGCGTACCACGCGCTGGGCAGCACGGGCGTCGTCGCCATCGGCATCGGTGCGGAACTGCGCGCCAAGGCTCAGGAACAGCTGCTGGGCCATGGTGTTGTTGCTGTACTTGTTGATGTCGCGGATCACTTCCACCAGGTCTGGCGAGAAGGCGCGGGCCAGCAGGCGAGCACTCTTGGGCACATTCTCGATGCGGTCGCCACCCTGGATGTTGCCACCCAGTTCGTTCCAGATTGCGCGCACGGCACCGGCGGCGTAGGTGGAATGGTCGAGCAGTGACAGGTAGGTTTGCGAGTTGCAGCCGTCACCCAGTTGGCCGCTGACCGTTACACTGATGCCGTCGGCCTGGGGCACCGGGTTGTAGCGCACATCACCGGTGCATTTCTTAGAGGCTACCGGCTTGACCTGGTTGTCGATGCGGATGCGGGCAATCGGTGGCTCGACGGCGACGGTGACCTTGCCACCATCATTGCGCGCCACGAAGCGCAGGGCCTTGAGGTTGACCAGCAGCGAGTCGGGCTTGACCAGGAACGGCTTGTTTTCATCACCGCCGTCGTCGTTGAACTGCGGCAGGTTGGGTTGCACGAAGTGGCTGCGGTCCAGCACCAGGTCACCGGTGACGGTGCGCACGCCATTGGCGCGCAGGTCACGCATCAGCAGCCACAGCTTTTCCATGTTCAGTTTGGGGTCACCGCCACCTTTAAGGTAGAGGTTACCGTTAAGCACGCCGTTGCTCAGGGTGCCGTCGGTGTAGAACTCGGTTTTCCACTGGAAGGTCGGGCCAAGCAGTTCGAGGGCGGCGTAGGTGGTGACCAGTTTCATGGTCGACGCCGGGTTCACCGACACATCGGCATTGAACACGGTCGGGGTGCCGGGGCCGTCCAGCGGCAGCATCACCAGCGACAGTGCTGTGTCCTGCAGCTTGTTGGCCTTGAGCGCCTGCTGCACTTTGGCAGGCAGGGTGGTATTGACGGCGGCGTGGCTGGGCAAGGCAAGTGGCAACAGCAGGCCGGCAAGTATGAGGGGACGAAGCGTTTTGATCATAGCGAGTGAATACCCTGCGGCGAGGGAAAAGGGCTTTGGGGCTGTAAGAGATGATGGCCCCACGACGTAAACAGTACGCATTATGCCCCAAGCGCAGCCGCGATGCGTCACGTTCGACGGAAAAGCATCGCCAATAAAAAAGGCCACCCGAGTGGGGTAATGCCAGTCAGTTAAGGTTTCATCCTCATTAACTGGGGCCGCTTTGCGGCCCTTCGCGGGCAAGCCCGCTCCCACAGGTACAGCGCAAGCTTGAGATTTTGCGCAATCCTGTGGGAGCGGGCTTGCCCGCGAAGGGCTGCAAAGCAGCCCCATTTGGCTTAACTGACCGGCATTACCCGAATGGGGTGGCCTTTTCAGCAATCAACCTTTCAGCCCGAAGCTGACAAGTATCACTCAGCCTTGTTGATAGGCTTTTCCGGGTACCAGGCATCCAGCAGCGGGCTGACTTCGATCTTGGTCAGTTCGCTGCGGCCTTTGAGCCAGGCTTCAACGGCAGCGCGCTGTTCTTCGCTGACCGAGCCGCGTTTGACCGAGCACACCAGGCCGAAATCGTCACCGCCTACATAATCCAGGCCGTTGGCGTCCATGGCTTCTTCCAGGAACGCGTCGAGGAAAGCATCGATTGCCTGGTCATCCAGATCTTCCTTGAATTCCAGGTTCAGCTCGAAGCCCAATTCCTGAAACTCGTCGACACACAGCTTCTTGCGCAGACGACGGGAGCGGTTTGTGGCCATGAAACAATCCTCTTAGGTAATAACGCCGCGCAGTCTACCAGTTAACACGTGTGGTTGCCTGCCTGAGTATCCGTGCTTGTGGCCAATTCCTTGGCCAGGGCACGTTCCACTCGGCACATATGCCGTGCCAGTGCCTGGCGCCGCAGGCGCACCTGGGCAGTGGGCAAGTCGCTGGCCTCGAGGGCTTCACAGGCCGCCATCAGGTCAGGGGCTTCCAGCATGCGCGCGGCGCTGAGCACCTTGTGGGCCTGCTCGGCAATGGCGCCGCTGTCGTGTTGCGGGTGAAGCGCCATCAGGCTGGCCAGGTCGGCCTGAAGGCTCTGATGCAAGGTTTCCAGGAAGCGCTGACGGTCAACCGGGTCAGGCCCGACCACGGCGGCCAGGCCGTCCAGCTGGTACAGCTTGCGTCGGGGGCGTTGCTGGCGGCGCGGGCGAATGCCAGCCAGGCGCTGGCTGAGGGTGCTCAGGCTGATGGGCTTGAGCAGGCAGTCGTCCATGCCGGCGGTCAGGCACTTGCGGCGTACTTCCGGCTGCGCGTTGGCGGTATAGCCGAGGATGGTGCAGGGTGGTCGCTTGCCATGGCGTTCTTCGGCGCGCACGGCAGTCGCCAGCTGGTAACCGTTCATGTGCGGCATGTTGCAGTCGAGTACCAGCACATCGAAGTCGCCTTCCCGCCAGGTCGCCAGGCCTTCCTGCCCATCGCGGGCGCTGGCGTGCTCCAGGCCCAGGTAGCCAAGTTGTTGCGCCATCAGTTGCAGGTTGGCAGGGTGATCATCGATGACCAGCACGTTCAGCCGTGGGTCGGGCACGTCGAGCTGCTCGGGCAGCGGTTTGGGCTGCTCTGCGCCATCCACCCGTTGCAGCGGCATCTTCAGGCGCACCTGGGTACCGACATCCTCCAGGCTCTTCATGGACAGGCTGCCGCCCATCATTTCGCACAGGTTGCGGCAGATGGCCAGGCCCAGCCCGGTACCGGCGCGGGCGCCCTGGCTGTGCGGGTTGGCCTGGATGAACGGGTTGAACAGGCGCTGCAGGTCGTCGGGGTGGATGCCGATGCCACTGTCGCGCACCTCCAGCTCCAGTACGGCTGGTGTGCTGGTTCCGTCATCCAGCAGCCTGACGCTGATGCGCACCTGACCGTGCTCGGTGAACTTGATGGCATTGCTCACCAGGTTGGACAGCACCTGCTTGAAGCGCAGCGGGTCAAGCAGGACATGGCAGCGTGCGGCCGGGGCGATCTGCACCTCCAGGGCCAGGCCTTTCTGCCGCGCCTGACCATCGAAAATGCGCGCCACCGATTCGACCAGCGCCGCCAGGTCGACCACCTCCGGGGCCAGGGACAAGTGCCCGGACTCGATGCGCACGATGTCGAGAATGTCACCGATCAGGCCTAGCAGGTCTTTGGCCGAATGGTGTGCCAGTTCCAGCGCGCTGCGGTCCACCCGGCCCTGGTCGGCGCGCTTGACCGCCAGTTCCAGCATGCCGATCACGGCATTCATCGGGGTGCGGATTTCGTGGCTGATGGTCGCCAGGAACGTGCTCTTGGCGCGGTTGGCATCGTCGGCCTGCTGCTTGGCCTGGCGCAGCTCCAGGACCAGTTGGCGGCGTTCGCTGATGTCGATCCAGCCGCCGATGATCCCCTGCACCTCACCCAGGGAGTCGCGGTACGGCAGGATCCAGTGGTAGATGGTCAGGTCCCGGCCCTTGATCCGTAATGGACGGTCCTTGATCAGTGGTGAGCCCGCCGCCATGACTTTCTGGTAATCCGCCTGGATCTGCCGAGCCTGCTCGGAATCGGCAAACAGGCTGTCCTTGAGTTTTTTGCCGATCACCTGATCGGAGCGGGCCTGCACGGCTTCAAGGTAGCTGTAGTTGCAACTTTTCAGGCATCCCTCGCGGTCGCGCACATACATGGGGTGGGGCGTACCGTTGAGCAGGGCGCGCATGAATGCCAACTGGTCGTTCAGCGCGCGTTCGGCGCGCTGGCGCTGGCGAATCTGCAGGCGCAGGCGGGCATTCCAGAGCAGGGCCAGCAACAAAAGCACGGCCGTGGCCAGCACCACCTGCAGGGCAAGGCGGCTGTAGCCTTTGGAGTTGTCATCCTCATGCCTGCCAAAGCCACGCCAGCGGTTGTTGATTACCCCCAGCTCTTCCGGTGAGATGCTCAGCAAAGCTTTATCGAGGATCGACAACAGCGCCGGTGACGGGGCAATGGTGGCCATGGCGAAGTTAGCGGGTTCGCTGCCGACCGAGGTGCGGATGACCAGTTCTGGGTTGCTGGCCAGGGCGTGATTGGCGTCGATCAGGGTGGTGATCACCGCATCGACAGCCCCGCTGTTGAGCAACGCCATGGAGTAGAACGCGCTTTCGGTCTCGACCCAGCTTATCTTTGGGTAGTCCCGGGACAGCATGGCGTTCATGGTGCTGTAGCGGGTAATGGCGATGCGATGCCCCTGCAACTGCTCCAGTGAACTCAATGCGTTGTTGTCCTTGTGGTTGACCAGCACATAGGCGCTTTCGAGGTAGGGGCGGCTGATTTGCAGGTCGTCCCCTGCTTTGCCGGCGCTGGCCAGTGCGGCGATGACATCGGCCCGGCCATCCTTGAGGCGGGCGACCATGTCGGCAATGCCACTGGCGCGCTGCACTTCGAAACGCAACCCGGTGCGCAGGCGAATGAGTTCCAGCAGGTCGGCGGTGATGCCTCGGAAATGCCCCGAATCATCGAAGTAGGACAGTGGTGCAGCCGCGTCATCGGCTGCCACGCGCATCACGGGGTGCTTCTCCAGCCACTGCTGCTCGGCCGCGCTCAATTGCAGTTGGCGATCGCTCAGCAACAGGTCGCTGCCGGCGCTCCAGCGTTTGAAGATACTGGAGCGAATGGCCGGGCTTTGCCTGTCCAGGATGGTGTTCACCAGGTCCAGCAGCACGGTATCTTGCTGACGCAAGGCAAAACCGAAGCCGATGGCCTCGTGTTTGCCGAAGTTGGCCATGCGCAGGCGGGGCAGATGACCACGGTTGAGCTGGTAGTGTGTGGAGATGGTATCGCCGATGAACACGTCGGCCTGCCCGAACGCGACAGCATTCAGTGCCTGGCTGGAAGAACCGAAGGCCAGCAGCTCGGCCTTGGGGTAGGCGGTGAGTACTTCCTGTCTGGGCAAATAGTGGTAGAGCATGCCCAGGCGCATGCCGGCAAGGTCCGTGTCCAGTGCCCGGTTTTCGTCTTCACGTGTTACCAGTACAGGTTGGTCGACGGCATAGGGGCGCGACAGTGCCAGGCCGTCACTGGCCGCTTCGTAGCCATTGGCGCTGCCCAGCAGGTCGATATCACCGTGCCTGAGCGCCTCCACCGCCGCCTGCCGGCTGGAGAAACGCAGCACCCTCACTGGCAACTGCAAGGCCTTGCCGATCAGGTTTGCATACTCGGCGGTCAGGCCCTGGTAGTCGTTGCCGCCACCGGTGATATCGAACGGTGGATAGTCGGGTGCCGACGTGCCCAGCACCAGTTCCTGCCGGCCTTCGCGCCATTGCCGTTGTTCGGGCGTGAGCACGGGCTGGACGGGGCGGGCCGATGAGCGCGCCAGTAGCGTAAAGGACGCGGCTTCGCGATGGCCAGCCTGTGTCGCGCCGCTGAGCAGCAGCAGGACGAGCAGCAGGCGATTGATAACTCGGGCCATGACCACGTTCAGACCAGCGCGTTGCGCTTGGCCATCTCGATCAGATCGACCAGCGTATTGACTTGCAGTTTGTGCATGAGGCGCTTCTTGTAGGTACTGACAGTCTTGCTGCTGAGGAACATGCCCTTGGCAATTTCCTTGTTGCTGCGGCCTTGGGCGAAAAGTTGAAGCACCATCAGTTCGCGGTCATTTACCTGGCGGAAAAGTTGCAGGTCGCTGTCGGTGGTCTGGTTGTTTTTTATTGCCTGGCTTGGGAAGTAGTTATAACCGGCCAGTACGGCCTTGATTGCACTGAGCAGTTCACTCAAGTCTTCCTGTTTGCAGACATAACCTGCTGCGCCCGAGTGCATGCAACGTACGGCAAACAATGCCGGGGACTGTGCAGTCAGCACCAGAACCTTCAACGGCAGGGCCATGCTCTGAAAGCGGGCCAGCACCTCCAGGCCGTCTAGCTTGGGGATGCTGATGTCGAGAATGACCAGGTCGGGGTTGCTCTCGCGGATCATCTGCATGGCGTCTACGCCGTTGTCCGACTCGCCGACAATCTTGTAATTCTGGTTTTCCAGCAGCATACGCACGGCCAGGCGAATCACCGGATGGTCGTCAACGATAAATATGGAGTGCATGTTCAACTTCCCTGCGGTCGATTGAGGGTGACAGTGGTCACCTTATCGCAGTTGGAAGTCGTCAGGCGTGCGAGGAATGGCTGTTAGGCTTATATGGGAAACGGCTTACAAGATAAAGCAAAATGGGCTACGGAATAGGTGTGCTTAACTCGCTGTCAAAGCGATTTTGGTAACTTTTCATTGGTTTTTATTCGTGCCGTTTAGTGTGGCTCCCGTTGGTGTAGGAAGTTTCCTGCAAGCGTGGTGCAGCGCCTGGCCGAGCCCGCGCTGCACCGACGCGTTTCAGGTCGGGCTGGAGCGCCCGGTCATCTCCCGGGCCATTTCGCTGGCATAGCTGTCGGTCATGCCGGCGATGAAGTCGATCATGCGCAGGAAGGCGCTGTGCAACGAGGCATGCGGGTCTGGCGCATTGTTGCCGATCAGGTCCAGCACCCTGCGACTCTTGAACGATGGCGTACGTCCACCGTGCTGCTCGAGGGCCGCACCGCAGAACGTGTTCAGCAGAATCTCCAGGGTGGTGTAGGCGCCGATTTCGTGCAGGGTCTTGCGCTTGTCCTGGAAGATTTTGTTGCGCGCCATGTCCTTGGCTTGCAGTACACAGCGTTTGGCTGGGCCATGCATGTGTTCCACCAGGTCGCCCGCCAGTTGCCCGGCCAGCAACGCCTGCTGCTGCTCGACGAAGGCGTGGGCGGCGGCGTTGGTCAGGTGTTCGATGGCCTTGCCGCGCAGGATGGCCAGTTTGCGCCGACGAGAATCGCGTGGGCCGAGCTGGCGGTAGGTTTCTGGCAGGTCTTCGCCGACCAGGTCGAGCAACAGCGCCTCGACTTCTGCGTATTGCAGCAGCTCCATTTCCAGGCCGTCTTCCAGGTCGATCAGCGCGTAGCAGATGTCATCGGCAGCCTCCATCAGATACACCAGTGGATGGCGCGCCCAGCGCTGGTGTTCCAGCTGCGGCAGGCCGAGTTTGCGGGCGATCTGTTCGAGCAGGGGCAGTTCGCTCTGATAGCTGCCGAACTTGTGCTTCTTGTAGCCCAGGGCGTCGGCGTGGCGGGCGCTCCACGGGTACTTGAGGTAGGTGCCGAGGGTGGCATAGGTCAGCCGGGTCCCCCCATCGAACTGGTGGTATTCCAGTTGGGTGAGCACGCGAAAGCCCTGGGCATTGCCTTCGAAGTTGAGAAAGTCGGCCCGTTCGTCATCGCTCATGTCGTCCAGCCAGCCACGCCTGGCCGCCTGCTGGAACCAGTGGCGAATGGCGTCTTCGCCGGAGTGGCCGAATGGCGGGTTGCCGATGTCGTGGGCCAGGCAGGCTGACTGCACGATCATCCCCAGGTCACTGGGGGCGCACCAGTCCGGCAGGTTGTCGCGCAGGGTCTCGCCGACGCGCATCCCCAGCGAGCGGCCGACGCAGCTGACTTCCAGCGAATGAGTCAGGCGCGTATGAATATGGTCGTTGCTCGATACCGGGTGCACCTGGGTCTTGCGGCCGAGGCGGCGGAAGGCACCGGAGAAAATGATGCGGTCATGGTCTTTGTGGAAGGGGCTGCGCCCGAGTTCATCGGCGCTGTACAGGGCTTTGCCCAGCCGTTCGCGGGTAAGCAAGGTGTGCCAGTCCAAGGCGCGGTCTCCTGTCGTTCGAAGGCAGCAGCATACCCTGCAGGAAGCGCATTGTGCTGCGAAGAAGAGGCCTGCCCTTTGATGCATTCGTATCGATGGAACGGGCCTCTTCGCAGCACAAGGCTGCTTCTGCCGGGGCGAACCCTGGTCAGGGGCGGCGGCTGCCTTGCAGGTAGAGGCGTACCAGTGGCAACAGGGTGCTGCCCAACCGTATCAGGCGTGTCAGGTTGCCGCTGCGTACGCCTTTGCCGGTGAGAAAGCCCAGCGCCACCACGGCACCGATGCCCCACAGTGGCGCATGCTTGATACCCAGGCCTTCATGTAGCGAGCTGCCCATACCGCGCACGCGGCGCAGCGGTTCAAGCAACTGACCGGACTCATGACGGATTTCCTGGCGGTGCATTTCCATGCGCAGGCGCAACAGCGCCTTGCGCAGTTCGCGCGGGTTACGCGTGTTTGGCAGTTCTGGCAGGCTCATGGCAACAGGCGCTCCCTGTCCTTGGCAAGTTCGTCGAGGGTGGCGCCGAAGGGCGATGATTCGTCGAACACCGCCGCCTTCAGGCGCACGCCGCAGTACAGTGCAGCAATGCCATAGAACACGCACAGACCAATGATACCGGCCAGTCGATAGCTGTCCCACAGCAGCACCAGCAGCAGCCCGGACAGCGCGGTCAGCAGCAGCAGGGCGAACACCAGCGCCAGGCCGGCGAACAGCAGCAGGCTCAAGGTACGGCCCTTCTGCTCCTGCAACTCGATACCGAACAGCTCGATGTGACTGTGCAGCAGCCCCAGCATGGCCGCGCCCAGGCGCTTGCCCGAAGCGCTGGCGCCGTTGGCGTCATTCTCCATGGGTTCCCCTTAGCGCCGGTTGGCCAGCAGACCGATCAACAGGCCGACGCCAGCCGCGATGCCGATTGCCCGCCACGGGTTTTCCTGCACGTACTGCTCGGCGCTGCCAAGCGCTGCCTGACCGCGTTCACGTACCGAGTCCTGGGTCAGTTGCAGGGTTTCGCGGGCCTGGGCCAGGCGCTCGTGAATCTGCTCGCGCAATTCGTCGGCCTGGTCGCCGGCCAGGTTGGCGGTGTCGGCCAGCAGCTTCTCGGTGTCGCGCACCAAGGCCTGGAAGTCAGCCATCAATATCTCTTGTGCATTCTTTGCCGATTTGCTGGCCATGGGTCTCTCCCTGTCGATGAGTGTTGGTACTTCGAGTGACAGCACGCATGGAAGGTTCAAGTGCGGCTGCTGGTATGGGCCTTGCTATGTTTTTGCCACGTTGCGGAGCGCCTGTGACCGGTTATGCGCCGATTCAGGGCGCCCGCGCAGCGGATACCGATAAACCTTAACCCAATCCACGACAAACCCAAGAAAAAACCACGCAGGCTTCACCCCGCTCACCTGAACAGGGTAGGGGCTGGCACCGATTCGGTGCAGGGATGCAGGTTCTTGAACTGTCCTGGTGCCTTTTTCAGCAGGTCTGCCTATTTCATGGAAAACATGCACAGCGCTATGGACTCTCTGGTCCACGGTTCCAACACCCTGTTCATTCTCATGGGCGCCATTCTGGTGCTGGCCATGCATGCCGGCTTCGCGTTCCTTGAAGTGGGCACGGTGCGCCACAAGAACCAGGTCAACGCCTTGTCGAAGATCCTCAGCGACTTCGCCATCTCGGCGCTGGTCTACTTCTTTATAGGCTACTGGATCGCCTATGGGGTCAACTTCTTCCAGCCGGCGACAACGCTGGCTGTCGACCATGGCTACGCGCTGGTCAAGTGTTTCTTCCTGCTGACCTTCGCGGCGGCGATTCCGGCGATCATCTCCGGGGGCATTGCCGAGCGGGCGCGGTTCGTGCCGCAGTTGTGCGCCACAGCGTTGATCGTGGCGTTCGTCTATCCGTTCTTCGAGGGCGTGGTGTGGAACGGCAACCTGGGCGTGCAGGCTTGGCTGCAGGCACGCTTCGGCGCACCGTTCCACGACTTTGCCGGGTCTGTGGTGGTACACGCCATGGGGGGCTGGCTGGCGCTGGCGGCGGTGCTGCTGCTGGGGGCGCGCCGTGGGCGCTACCGCGAGGGCCGATTGGTGGCGTTTGCGCCGTCGAGCATTCCCTTTCTGGCGCTGGGCTCGTGGATCCTCATCATCGGCTGGTTCGGCTTCAACGTCATGAGTGCCCAGACCTTGCAGGGCGTCAGCGGCCTGGTGGCGATCAACTCGCTGATGGCGATGGTGGGTGGCACCCTGTCGGCGTTGCTGGCCGGGCGCAACGACCCGGGCTTTCTGCATAACGGCCCGCTGGCCGGGCTGGTGGCGATTTGCGCAGGTTCCGATCTGATGCACCCGGTGGGTGCGCTCGCCACCGGCCTGGTGGCGGGGGCGCTGTTTGTCTGGACCTTCACCGCCGCGCAAAATCGCTGGAAAATCGACGACGTCCTGGGCGTATGGCCGTTGCATGGTCTGTGTGGCGTGTGGGGTGGCATCGCCTGTGGCGTGTTCGGCCAGGTGGCGTTGGGTGGCATGGGCGGTGTCAGCCTGGTCAGCCAGTTGCTGGGCAGCCTGATGGGCGTGCTGGTGGCCTTGGCCGGTGGATTTGCCGTGTACGGAGCCATTCGTGCGCTGCATGGCCTGCGCTTGAGCCATGAGCAGGAGTTCCAGGGCGCGGACCTGTCGCTGCACCGGATCGGTGCTACCAGCCAGGATTGAGCCAGGTCAGGTGCAGGGTGGGCGTGGCGCGCCTAGAATAGGCTTCTGTGTATGCCAACCCGGGACCTGCCACATGCTGCCTGAATGTCAACTGTTCGGCACCCTCGGCTGCCACCTCTGCGAAGTGGCCGAGGCTGTGTTGATGCCTCTGGTCGATCATGGCCTGCTGGTAGAGCTGGTCGACATCGCCGAGAGCGAGCCTTTGTTCGAGCGTTATGGCCTGATCATTCCGGTGCTGCGGCGCTGTGACAACGGCGCCGAGTTGCACTGGCCGTTCGATACCGAACAAGTGGTGGCCTTTCTTGGGCAATGATGGCTGCAGAGGAGTTGCAACCCTGCTCCATGATCTGTGAAGCGAGCTGATGATCCGGTGGAGGCGCACCATCGCCGGTAACCTTCTCCATCATCGGAACAGCTCGCCATGTTGATCACTCCACATTTCACCCTCGATGAAATGACCGTTTCCCAGCTCGCCGCCCGCGAGGGGTTCGATAATGCACCGCCCCTCGAAGCCAGGGCCAACCTGCAATTACTGTGTGGTGCGCTGGAACAGGTACGTGCGTTGTTTGACGCGCCCATCATCATCAGCAGCGGGTATCGCAGCGAAAGGGTCAATCGGTTGATCGGTGGCGCCTCCGATAGCCAGCACGTGCAAGGGCTGGCGGCGGACTTCACGGTGATCGAGGTCAGCCCGCGCGAGACCGTCCGGCGAATCAGCAAAAGTGCGGTGCCCTTCGATCAGCTGATCCTGGAATTCGACAGATGGGTGCATCTGTCGGTGACGCGCGGCACGCCGCGCAGGCAGGTGCTGACCATGCGCAAAGGCAGCGGCTACCTGGCGGGGCTGCAATGAAGCGCATTGACGGCAGCAAGGGGATGTTCGTATGCTGTATATAAATACAGTGTCGAGGTGAAGCCATGCTCAATGTCGAGCAACTCAAGTACAGCGTCAACCGCATGCCCGTGGATCGGGTGGCTGACGCCGTTCTGGAACTGCGCCTCGAAGGCCTGGTGACGGGCGACTGCACGCCGTTCGGCAAAGTCCACTTCAATACCTGCTTCGCCGAGATCGAGGCCTTGTTCCAGCGGGCCGGTTACCACCGGGGGCTGGATGTAGTGGGCTATCAGGGGTTGCTCTATGCACTCTACGACCCTGGCCGCTGGGAGCCGGTGCAAGTACTGCGCTGGCTGAAGGATCGCTGCGAGGCGATGGCCCAGGCTGGTTGAGGGGGCGGGGTTGGGCGATAATGCGCGGCCATGAACGTTTCGAGCCCAGCCATGACCACGCCTTTCGACCCCGCCCGCCAGCAAGCCAGTACGGTGTGCCTGCCTCCTGGTAACTGGGTGACGGTGCTCGATTGCTTGTGTGACCATTTCAAGGCCATCGACCGCGCCCAGTGGCTTGACCGCTTTGCCCGTGGCCGGGTGCTGGATGCCAAGGGGCAGGCAGTTGCCGCCGACCTGCCTTACAAGCGTGGCATGCGTTTGCATTACTTCCGCGAAGTGCCGAACGAACGGCCGATTCCGGTGCAGGAGGTGGTGCTGCATGTGGACGAGCACCTGGTGGTGGCCGATAAACCGCATTTCCTGCCGGTGACGCCGACCGGTGAATACGTCGAGCAGACCTTGTTGCGCCGCCTGATCCGTCGCCTGGACAATCCGCACCTGGTGCCGTTGCACCGCATCGACCGGCACACCGCCGGGCTGGTGTTGTTTTCCGCCAACCCGCACAGCCGCAGCGCCTACCAGCGGCTGTTCCCCGAGCGGCGTATCGACAAGCGTTACCAAGCCATTGCCGCTGCCATGCCACAGCATGCCTTTCCGCTGGTGCACAAAAGCCGCCTGGTGCATGGCGAGCCATTTTTCCGCATGCATGAGGTGGAGGGTGAGGCCAACAGTGAAACCCTGGCCGAGGTGTTGGAGAAGAACGGTGAGCGATGGCGCTATGGGCTGTCGCCCGTGACCGGCAAGACCCATCAGTTGCGTGTGCACATGGCGGCCTTGGGGGCAGGGATCAGCAATGACCCGTTCTATCCGCAATTGCTCAACGAAGAGGATGACTACCAGCGGCCGCTGAAACTGCTGGCGCAGAGCCTGCGTTTCGAGGACCCGCTGAGTGGCAAAGAGCGCTACTTCGAGAGCCGCTTGCGGTTGGACTGGTAACACAGCAAGCGGGCTTGCCTGCTAAAGGGGCGGGCCTGCTCGCCAATTTCCACCCGCCGTTCACCGTTGCTGCCGCTACCGTATTCGCGGGTAAACCCGCTCCTACATGGACCGGGCTGGACGCGCATCAGTGGTTCGACACAGGCATCGACGGCCCGGCACAGCATCGGTGGTTCGGCACAGCCGTTGTAGGAGCGGGTTCACCCGCGAACACCGGCAGAGCCGGTGCCATCCCCAGCGGAAGTCTCGAGCTTCAGCGGTTGAAGCGCTCCACCAGCGAATACTGGCTACCCGCCGTGCTGGTCAGTTCTTCGCTCAGCAGTGCCGAGTGCTGCGCCTGTTCGGCGGTCTGGTCGGCCAGTTCGGCAATGGTGCTGATGTTGCGGCTGATCTCGTCAGCCACTGCGGTCTGCTCCTCGGTTGCAGCTGCAATCTGGGTGGCCATGTCGGTGATATTGGCCACCGCTTCGCTGATGCCTACCAACGCCTCGTCAGCCTGCATTACCCGGTCGACGCCTTCCTGTGCCTGGCGGTGGCCGGTTTCCATGGTCAGCACTGCGTTGCTGGCGGTCTGTTGCAGCTTGGCGATCAGGCCGTGGATCTGCCCGGTGGATTCGGCGGTGCGCTGGGCCAACTGTCGCACTTCATCAGCCACCACGGCAAAGCCACGGCCCATTTCACCGGCGCGCGCCGCTTCAATGGCTGCGTTCAGCGCCAGCAGGTTGGTCTGGTCGGCGATGCCCTTGATCACGTCGACCACGCCCCCAATCTCGTCGCTGTCTTTGGCCAGTTGCGTAACCGTCTGGCCGGTCTCGCCCACTGCCGCCGACAGGCGCTCGATGGCCTCGCGGGTTTCTCCGGCAATCTGCCGGCCCTGGCTGGTCAGGCGGTTGGCTTCCTGGGTGGCATCGGCGGTGCGCTGTACATGGTTGGCCACTTCCTGAGTGGTGGCGGCCATCTGGTTTACCGCGGCGGCGACTTGCTCGGTCTCCACCCGCTGGCGCTCCAGCCCCGTAGAGCTCTTGTGCGCCAGGGCATCGGACTGGCGTGCCTGGTCGCTCAGGTGTTCGGCACTGTCTTGAAGACGCGTCAGGCAGGTTTTCATGCGTGCGTCCTGGCTGAGCATGGCCATTTCCAGGCGCGCCTGCACGCCACGGCTGTCGGTGAACATCTGCGCGATCAGTGGGTCGGAAGTGGTTTGCTCGGCCAGGCGCAGCAGGCGCTTGAGGCCGCGCTGCTGCCAGCTCAGGCCGAGCAGGCCCAGTGGTACCGAAAGCCCTGCGGCCAAGGCAAAGCCCCAGGAATGACCCAGCCAGTTGCCGATCAGGAAGCCCACCTGGCTGATCAGGATGAACGGTAGCCAGTCCTGCAGCACTGGCAGCCACTTGTCGCGGCGCGGTACCGGTGGCTTGCCCTGGTTGATGCGCTGATACAGGGCCTCGGCACGGCGGATCTGCTCGGCGGTGGGCTTGACCCGCACCGACTCGAAGCCGACAACCTGGTTGTTATCGAAAATGGGGGTGACATAGGCGTTGACCCAGTAATGGTCGCCGGACTTGCAGCGGTTCTTGACGATACCCATCCACGGCTGGCCCTGCTTGAGGGTTTGCCACATATGGGCAAACACGGCAGGCGGTACGTCGGGGTGGCGCACCAGGTTGTGCGGTGCGCCCGTCAGCTCCTCGCGGGTGAAACCACTGATTTCGATAAAGGCATCGTTGCAGTAGGTGATCACACCCTTGGCGTTGGTAGTGGAGATCAACCGCTGCTGGGCTGGGAAAGTCCGTTCTCTCTGGGTAATCGGCTGGTTGTTACGCATGGGTGATAGTCCGCAGGGCTTTCGACAGGTATCGGCAAGCGGCTGGTTTTATTGAATGGATATTTGATTCATTGATTGCAGAGATCGAGCGCCGCCCCCGCGGCGCTCGGTTTCAAGAACGGAACGAATCTTCGGCCAGACTCACCCGGCGATCATCTGGCGCAACACATAATGCAGAATCCCCCCCGCCTTGAAGTATTCCACCTCGTTCAGGGTATCAATCCGGCATAGCACCTCGATCTGTTCCTGTTGGCCATCTTCGCGGGTAATGCGCAAGGGCAGGCTCATGCCAGGGTGGATATGCGCGCCATCCAGCCCCAGTACATCGATCTGCTCCTTGCCGGTCAGCCCCAGCTGTTTGCGGTTGTGCCCAGCCTTGAATTGCAGCGGTAATACGCCCATGCCCACCAGGTTGGAGCGGTGAATACGCTCGAAGCTTTCTGCCAGCACGGCCTTGACCCCCAGCAGGTTGGTACCCTTGGCAGCCCAGTCGCGGCTCGAACCGGTGCCGTACTCCTGGCCGGCAATCACCAGCAGCGGGGTGCCTTCCTGCTGGTAACGCATGGCCGCGTCGTAGATCGACAGCTTCTCGCCAGTGGGCACATGCAAGGTGTTGCCGCCTTCTTCACCTGCCAGCATCTCGTTGCGAATACGGATGTTGGCGAAGGTGCCGCGCATCATCACTTCGTGGTTGCCACGCCGCGAACCGTAGGAGTTGAAGTCGCGTGGCTCCACACCTTGTTCCCGCAGGTAGCGCCCGGCCGGGCTGTCGGCCTTGATGTTGCCGGCGGGGGAAATGTGGTCGGTGGTCACTGAATCGCCCAGCAGCGCCAGCACCCGTGCGCCGTGAATATTGGCAATTTGTGGCGGCGGCCCGCCGATGCCGTCGAAGAACGGTGGGTGCTGGATGTAGGTGGAGTCAGCCTGCCACACGTAAGTGGCGGCCTGTGGCACCTCAATGGCCTGCCATTGCGCATCACCGGCAAACACTTCGGCGTACTCCTTGTGGAACATCGCCGTATCGACCTTGGCCACGGCCTCGGCAATTTCCTGCTGGCTCGGCCAGATATCCCGCAGGTAGACCGGTTGGCCGTCCTTGCCTGACCCCAGCGGGTCGCGCGTCAGGTCCAGGCGCACGCTGCCGGCCAGGGCGTAGGCCACCACCAACGGGGGCGAGGCCAGCCAGTTGGTCTTGACCAGTGGGTGCACGCGGCCCTCGAAGTTGCGGTTGCCCGATAGCACCGAGGCCACGGTGAGGTCGGCGCTGCCAATGGCTTTTTCGATCGCCTCGTCCAGCGGGCCGGAGTTGCCGATGCAGGTGGTGCAGCCATAGCCGACCAGATCAAAACCCAGTTGGTCGAGGTAAGGCGTGAGCCCGGCTGCCTTGAAGTAGTCAGTGACGACTTTGGAGCCCGGCGCCAGCGAACTCTTGACCCAAGGTTTGCGTTGCAGGCCCTTTTCCAGTGCTTTTTTCGCCACCAGTCCGGCAGCCATCATCACACTGGGGTTGGACGTGTTGGTGCATGAGGTGATCGCGGCAATCACCACGGCCCCATCGCGCAGGGTGTGGGTCTGGCCCTGATGGCTATAGTCGACTGCACCGGTCTGGTCGGCGTTGCCCACTGCCACACCGCCGCCACCTTCGCTTTCCAGGCGGCCAACTTCTTTGGCCAGCGGTTTGGGCTGCAGTTCGATGAAGTGGTCGAAGGCTTGGCTGACCTGGCCCAGCGCTACGCGGTCCTGCGGCCGTTTGGGCCCGGCCAGGCTGGCTTCGACGTCGTCCATGTCCAGGGCCAGCGTGTCGCTGAATGACGGCTCCTGGCCGGGCAGGCGCCACATGCCCTGTGCCTTGCAGTACTGCTCGACCAGTTGCACGGTCGCTTCGGGGCGGCCCGAGAGGCGCAGATAGTCCAGGGTGACTTGGTCGACCGGGAAGAAACCACAGGTGGCGCCGTATTCCGGTGCCATGTTGGCGATGGTTGCGCGGTCGGCCAGGGGCAACTCGGCCAGGCCGTCCCCGTAGAACTCGACGAACTTGCCCACCACGCCTTTCTTGCGCAGCATCTGTGTCACGGTCAGCACCAGGTCAGTGGCAGTGATGCCCTCCCGCAGCTTGCCGGTCAGCTTGAAGCCGATCACTTCGGGGATCAGCATCGATACCGGCTGGCCGAGCATGGCCGCTTCCGCTTCGATGCCGCCGACACCCCAGCCGAGTACGCCCAGGCCGTTGATCATGGTGGTGTGCGAGTCTGTGCCCACCAAGGTATCGGGGAAGGCATAGGTGCGGCCGTCGGCCTCACGGGTCCACACCGTGCGGCCCAGGTATTCCAGGTTGACCTGGTGGCAAATGCCGGTGCCCGGGGGGACCACGCGGAAGTTGTCGAAGGCGCTCTGGCCCCAACGCAGAAAGGCATAGCGCTCGCCATTGCGCTGCATTTCGATGTCGACGTTTTCGGCAAAGGCTTGCGGCGTGCCGTAGCGGTCGACCATTACCGAGTGATCGATCACCAGGTCGACCGGTGACAGCGGGTTGATCCGTTGCGGGTCGCCGCCAGCCTTGGCCATGGCGGCGCGCATGGCCGCCAGGTCGACCACGGCGGGCACGCCGGTGAAGTCCTGCATCAACACCCGCGCCGGGCGGTACTGGATCTCGCGGTCGGAGCGCCGTTCGCCAAGCCATTGGGCAATGGCGCGCAAGTCGTCGCCGGTGACGGTCGCGCCATCCTCCCAGCGCAGCAGATTTTCCAGCAGCACTTTCAGCGACATGGGCAGGCGCTGCAGGTCACCCAGCTGGCGGGCGGCCTCGGTGAGGCTGAAGTAGTGGTAGGTCTTGTCGCCGACCTTGAGGGGCTTGAGGGTGTTCAGGCTATCGAGCGAGGGCATTGCCAACTCCTTCTGCACCGGTGCCCGGCAAATATTCACGGTTTGCCGGCAGCACCGCTCTGTATCGGTCCGCACGGCACGGACCTGGCTGAATGGTCAGGTTAGACCGGTTTACGCTACCTGACCTTTTTCTGGACCGGCGGGGCGTGTCGCAGGTTCCGAACTTCCTTTATCATCGCCGCCCTGCCGGCGCCTGTGGTGCGCCAGCCGTAGTGGAGTGAGAGATGAATACCCTGTTCATGCATTGCCGGCCCGGTTTCGAGGGCGAGGTTTGCGCCGAAATCAGCGAACATGCCGCCCGCCTGGGTGTTGCCGGCTATGCCAAAGGCAAGCCGCAAAGTGCCAGTGCCGAGTTTGTCTGTAGCGAGGAGGGCGGTGCCGAGCGCTTGATGGGGGAGCTGCGTTTCAACCAGCTGATTTTCCCGCGGCAGTGGGCACGTGGCGGTTACGTCGAACTGCCGGAAAGTGACCGCATCAGCGTACTGCTGGCGCAGTTGGCTGACTTCCCGGTGTTCGGTAGCCTTTGGCTGGAGGTGCTGGACAGCAACGAAGGCAAGGAATTGTCCACCTTCTGCCGAAAGTTCGAAGTGCCGTTGCGCAAGGCCCTGGAGAAGGCCGGCCGCCTGGTCGACGACCCCGGTCGCCCACGCTTGCTGCTGACCTTCATCAGCGGCCGGCGGGTATTTGTCGGCGTTGCATCGGCCAGCAACAGCGCCTTGTGGCCCATGGGCATCCCGCGCCTGAAGTTTCCTCGCGAGGCACCTAGCCGTTCGACGCTCAAACTGGAAGAAGCCTGGCACCAGTTCATCCCGCGTGAGCAGTGGGAGCAGCGCCTGGGTGATGACATGACCGGCGTCGACCTGGGAGCCTCGCCGGGTGGCTGGACCTACCAGCTGGTGCGCCGTGGCATGCTGGTGACAGCCATCGACAACGGGCCTATGGCCGAAAGCCTGATGGACACCGGCCTGGTCCAGCACTTGATGGCCGATGGGTTTACCTGGCAGCCGAAGCAGCCGGTAGACTGGATGGTGTGCGATATCGTCGAGAAGCCGGCGCGTACCACCTCGCTGATTGAAACCTGGCTGGGTGAGGGGCTGTGCCGCGAGGCGGTGGTCAACCTGAAGTTGCCGATGAAGCAGCGTTATGCCGAAGTACGGCGCCTGCTCGACCGTATGGAGGCAACATTCAAGGCACGCAAGATCAGGGTGTCGATTGCCTGCAAGCAGCTGTACCACGACCGCGAGGAAGTGACGTGCCACCTGCGGCGGCTCGATTTGAAGCCACGCTGAGGCCAGCGCGTCGTTCTGCGTCTGCTTTTGCTTCTGCTTCTGCTTTTGCTGTTGCTTCTAAGCGCGCGATAGTTCATGCGACGCAGATTGCGACTTCAGGAGGCCGAGTGCAGGGCTTGCGAAGGGAGGTGACGGGCATGGATGCCCGTCAAGCGCTGGGCCCCAGGATGGGGCCTGCAGCGCGGTCCTCCCGGGAGCAAGCCCGGAGCGAGGGGACCCCGGAGCGCAGCGCAGGGGCCGGATGATAGGAGCCAGCGTTTTTTGGTTACTTTTTGTCGCGTTTGACAAAAAGTGACCCGCCGTAAGGGCGGAAAGGTGACTGTGCGCCACCTGCGTGAATGAATACCTACTCGATGTGAATGCCCACATCCAAGAAGCAAGAAGCAAGAAGCAAGAAGCAAGAAGCAAATTCGTCTGTTTTGCCTCAGCGAACAGTCCATTCGCGATGGCGAC
>NZ_JBICLK010000073.1:0-89040 GCF_043105275.1 Pseudomonas sp. TYF_14 | reverse complement strand
TTGGCGTCGCCATCGCAAACGGACTGTACGCCTGATCAAAACCGCCGCTTAAGCTTTTGGGCTTTGGGCTTTTGTGTTGTGCTTTCACATCGAGTAGACATTCATTCACGATATAGGCGCCAAGTCACCTTTCCGCCCTTCCGGCGGGTTACTTTGGTCGTGGCCAAAGTAACCAAAACCGTCGGCTCCCATCATCCGGCCCCTACGCTGCGCTCCGGGGTCCCCTCGCTCCAGGCTTGCTCCCGGGAGGACCGCGCTGCAGGCCCCATCCTGGGGCCCAGCGCTTGACGGGCATCCATGCCCGTCACCTCCCTCCGCAATCCCTGCGCTCGGCCTCCTGAAGTCGCAATCTGCGTCGCCTGAACTATCGCGCACTTAGAAGCAAGAGCAAGAGCAAGAGCAAGAGCAAGTTGGAAAAACCGTAATGCATGGTTCATTCAAGAAAGGCACGCTCGATAGCCTGCTGGTCGCGAAATTGGCCGGCCAGTTTGAATATCGCCCAGGCAACTAAGCCGACCAAAGCGAGAAAACTCCTAAATATTTCCAGAGGACTTATCCACAAGCTTGTAGTCCATTTCCCAAATATATGCCCAGCTGTTGCCCTCCCCCCTTTCCGCGCCTAGCCTTGCCAATCACTGACGGGGCAAGTCCCGTCGTCACATCAACATTCCGTACCCACATCCTTGCCAAGGAGCGGTAAACATGGCTTTTGACGCGTATTTGCAAATCAGCGATATGCGGATAAGGTTGCCGGGGTGGGCAAGGCTGCCAACCTGATCAAAAAGGGAACCTATATTGGCATAGCGCTTGACGTAGCAGCGACGGGGCTAGAGATTCACCAGCCTTGTATTCTGGGCAGAGAAAGCGAATGCCAGCGAGCTTCATATGTAAACTCTGCATCATTAGCTGGAGGTCTGGCTGGTAGCGCTGTAGGCGGTTACCTAGGAGGGAGTATTGTTGCACCCGCAGTATGTGCGGCACTAGGAATAGGGACTGCCGGACTAGGGGCACTCACCTGCGCGGTCATCGGTGGCGCTGCCGGGGCGAAGTTAGCCGGTGATTTCGCAGGAGAAAAAGGCGAGGTATTAGGTAACTTTTTGTGTCACGAGCTCTCAAAATGACTAACATAGAGCCAGGACTGATCGCGCCGTTCCTGATTACAGCAATGCTAATTGCCGCTAGCGCGCAAATTATTATTTCATACAAATACACCGAGCATTTTGAATCTTTCCTGCCCACCTCCCGCCTCGTATCTGACAACATCAAAAATTACCAGCACGCCGGACTCTTGGGCAAAACAATAAGAACCGGCCAGATTGCAACACTGTTGGCCATACCCAAAATCTTCATTTACAGGGGTTACGCTGAAATTGAGGAAATAAAAAATTTCCCCCTCCGCGAAAAGCGCATTTTGTTAACCCTCTGGGTTATTCACATCACCTTGTTCATTGCACTGACGTTGTCGCATTATCTATGACTTCATGCCGATACGACTTGCCCCGATTCGAAACCTGACAGTCTCTAGGAGTGGTGTTCGCCATTCTTATCACCGCGATCTTCATATCCATGTCGATAACCCTATATTTACCCCATCGCCTGACTGAACACATTGAGTCAATGCTACCCAATTGCAAGTTAATCAGTGAGAGCAGAAAAACATATGCCGGACTTGGCTTTACCGGGAAAGTTTTTTTGATTCGGAACAATATCTTTAATGCCAACCTTCCCGAAAGCCTATGCTCGCAAAGGCTTAATAGATACCAAAGAAGCAAACCAATTACCAAGCCACACGAAGAAAACAATCAGAAGACTTGTCATTGTGTGCCTAGCGCTTTTTCTCGCACTGTTACTCTTTAGGGCATTCCTATATGTTGCCGATCATTACCAAACCCTTTGAAAGCAGCGCCAAACCTCAAGCACAAGCCCCAGCGAACCTCTCCCCCACCCCGCTGTCCCACTCTGCACCACCCAGCCTGTAAACCACGACCTTCGCAGGTGGGTTTGCCTCCGCGCTTGTGTCATCATGCTCCGACCGCCGGTGAGTCCTCCTATAAGCCTTTCTATGAACAAACCATACGCATTGCTGCTTGCCTTCGCCCTGCTCCAGGGCTGCCAAAGCCTGGCCCCGCAAAAGGCCGAGCCTCCCGTCGCCGAAGCTGGCAAGGGCGAGGCGGAAAAGCCCGTGGTGTATGGTTCGTTCAAGCAGGACACACTCTATAGCCTGTTGGTGGCAGAGCTGGCCGGTCAGCGCAACCGTTTCGACATCGCCCTGGCCAACTACACCGATCAGGCGGCAAAAACCCAGGACCCCGCAGTTTCCGAGCGCGCCTACCGCATTGCCGAGTACCTCGGCGCCGACGAGCCGTCACTGGAGAATGCACTGGTCTGGGCGCGCAACGACCCGCAGAACCTCGACGCCCAGCGCGCCGCCGCCATCCAGCTGGCCCGCGCCGGTCGCTATGACGAGTCCATGACCTACATGGAAAAGGTACTGCAGGGCCAGGGCGACACCCACTTCGACTTCCTCGCCCTGTCCGCAGCCGAAACCGACCAGAGCACCCGCGACGGCCTGCTACACAGTTTCGAACGCCTGCTGGTGAAATACCCCGACAACGGCCAGCTGATATTCGGCAAGGCCCTGCTGCTGAACCAGGACGGCAAGACCGAAGAAGCCCTGGAACTGCTCGAGTCGCACCCGGCACAAAACGGCGAAGTCGCCCCGATCCTGCTGCGCGCCCGTCTGCTGCAGGCCCTGGACCGAGGTCCGGAGGCCCTGCCACTGCTGCGCGGGGCGATTCGCGACAACCCGGACGACAAACGCCTGCGCCTGACTTACGCTCGCACCCTGGTCGAACAGGACCGTATCGCCGATGCCAAAGGCGAGTTCATCAGCCTGGTCCAGCAATACCCCGATGATGACGAATTGCGCTACTCGCTGGCGCTGGTGTGCCTGGAGAACAAAGACTGGGATGAAGCCGAAGGCTACTTGCAGGAGCTGGTCGAGCGCGACAGCTACGTTGACGCCGCGCACCTGAACCTGGGCCGCATCCACGAGGAGCGCCACGACCCTGCTGGCGCTCTGCGTGAATACGCCCTGGTCGGCCCGGGCCCAGACTACCTGCCGGCACAACTGCGCCAGGCCGACATCCTGATCGCCAACGGCCGCGGCACCGAGGCCTCGCGCCTGCTCGCCGACGCGCGCGAAGCCCAGCCAGACTACGCCATCCAGCTATTCCTGATCGAATCGGAAAGCTACAGCAACAACAACAAGGACGCCCAGGCCAACCAGGTGCTGCAACAAGCCATCCAGCGCTACCCGGACGACCTCAACCTGCTTTACACCCGCGCCATGCTGGCCGAGAAGCGCAACGATTTGACGCAGATGGAAAAAGACCTGCGCGCCATCATCGCCCGCGAGCCAGAAAACGCCATGGCCCTGAACGCCCTTGGCTACACACTGGCCGACCGCACCACCCGCTATACCGAAGCCAAGGCGCTGATCGACAAAGCCCACCAGCTGACCCCCGATGACCCGGCAGTGCTCGACAGCCTGGGTTGGGTCAACTATCGCCTGGGCAACCTCGACGCAGCTGAAACCTACCTGCGCCAGGCCTTTGCCAACTTCCCCGACCACGAAGTGGCCGCCCACCTGGGCGAAGTGCTGTGGGCCAACGGCAAGCGCCGCGAAGCCCGCCAGGTATGGGCCAAGGGCTTCGAAGCCCAGGCCGACAGCCCTATCCTGCGCAAGACCCTCTTGCGCCTGACCGGATCCGAGACTCTTTAACGCCATGTTCCTGCGCCATTGCATCACCTTTACCTTGATCGCCCTGCTGGCCGGCTGCGCCGGCTTCGGTAGCCGTGAGGCCCTGCAGGGCCACGGCGACCCGCAACAGTGGCGCGCCCACAAAGCGCAGCTGAGCAGCCTCGATGGCTGGCAGATCAACGGCAAGGTCGGCATCCGCGCCCCGCGCGATTCCGGCAGCGGTACGCTGTTCTGGCTGCAACGCCAGGATTATTACGACATTCGCCTGGCCGGCCCGCTGGGCCGTGGCGCCGCGCGCCTTACCGGCCGCCCGGGTGGCGTGGTGCTGGAAGTGGCCAACCAGGGCCGCTACGAAGCCACCAGCCCGGAAGCCCTGCTGGAAGAACAACTGGGCTGGCAGCTGCCGGTTTCGCATCTGGTCTGGTGGGTGCGCGGCCTGCCCGCCCCCGACAGCAAGAGCAAGCTGACCCTCGATGGCGACAGCCGCCTGGCCAGCCTCGACCAGGATGGCTGGCAGGTGCAGTACCTGAGCTACACCGAACAGAACGGCTACTGGTTGCCCGAGCGCCTGAAGCTGCACGGCAAGGACCTGGACGTGACCCTGGTGGTCAAGGACTGGCAGCCGCGCCAGCTGGGGCATTGATCGCATGCAAAAGCTCACCCTGCCCGCCCCGGCCAAGCTCAACCTGTGGCTGCACATCATCGGCCGCCGCGCAGACGGCTACCACGAACTGGAAACGGTGTTTCAGTTTCTAGACCATGGCGACGAACTGAGTTTTGCCCTGCGTGACGATGGCGTGATCCGCTTGCACACCGAGATCGAGGCCGTCCCCCACGACAGCAACCTGATCGTACGGGCCGCGCGCATGCTGCAAGCACAATCGGGCACCACGCTTGGCGCCGACATCTGGCTGACCAAGGTACTGCCCATGGGCGGAGGTATCGGCGGTGGCAGCTCAGACGCCGCGACCACCCTGCTGGCCCTGGCCCACCTGTGGCAACTGGACTGGGACGAAGACCGCCTGGCCGCACTGGGCCTGAGCCTGGGCGCCGATGTGCCGGTGTTCGTACGCGGCCACGCAGCATTCGCGCAAGGCGTAGGCGAACAACTGACCCCGGTCGACCCGATCGAACCCTGGTATGTCGTGCTGGTGCCGCAAGTGTCTGTCAGCACAGTAGAAATTTTTTCACATCCACAGTTGACACGTGATTCTCTCCCCCTTAAGATGCGCCCCGTTCCCGAGGGAAACAGTCGAAATGACTGCCAACCGGTGGTAGAGCAGAATTACCCAGAAGTTCGCAATGCGTTGAATTCACTGGGAAAATTCACTGAGGCTCGACTAACCGGCACTGGAAGTTGTGTGTTTGGGGCCTTCCCAAGCAAAGCCGAAGCTGATAAAGTTCTGGCCCTTCTTTCAGCGACCCAAACAGGGTTTGTGGCCAAAGGAAGCAATGTTTCGATGTTGCATCGTAAGCTGCAAAGTCTGGTCAAGAAGTCGAGCGCATGAGCGTTCGCAGCAACAGATACAGGGGCGTCGCCAAGCGGTAAGGCAGCAGGTTTTGATCCTGCCATGCGTTGGTTCGAATCCAGCCGCCCCTGCCATTTTCCTTATACTCATCCAGGTATACCCTCAGCCTTCAGGTACTGCGCGTGTCCAAGATGATGGTCTTTACGGGGAACGCTAACCCCGATCTGGCTCGGCGTGTCGTACGTCAGCTGCATATCCCTCTCGGTGACGTCTCTGTCGGTAAATTCTCCGACGGCGAGATCAGTACTGAGATCAATGAAAATGTTCGCGGTAAAGACGTTTTCATTATTCAGCCGACCTGCGCCCCGACCAACGATAACCTGATGGAACTGGTAGTGATGGCCGACGCCTTCCGCCGCTCCTCAGCATCCCGAATCACCGCCGTGATTCCCTACTTCGGATATGCCCGCCAGGACCGCCGTCCGCGTTCGGCACGTGTAGCCATCAGCGCCAAAGTCGTTGCTGACATGCTCACTGTCGTAGGTATCGACCGTGTACTCACCGTCGACCTGCACGCTGACCAGATTCAAGGCTTCTTCGATATCCCCGTCGACAACATCTACGGCTCGCCCGTACTGGTTGACGACATCGAAGACCAGCGTTTCGAGAACCTGATGATCGTCTCCCCGGACATCGGTGGTGTCGTGCGCGCACGCGCTGTCGCCAAGTCCCTGGGCGTCGATCTGGGTATCATCGACAAACGCCGCGAAAAGGCTAACCACTCCGAGGTTATGCACATCATCGGCGACGTCGAAGGGCGCACCTGCATCCTGGTAGACGACATGGTCGACACCGCCGGCACCCTGTGCCACGCGGCCAAGGCCCTGAAAGAGCACGGCGCTGCCAAGGTTTACGCCTATTGCACGCACCCTGTCCTGTCGGGCCGCGCAATCGAGAACATCGAGAAGTCGGTACTGGACGAGCTGGTGGTGACCAACACCGTTCCGCTGTCTGCCGCTGCTCAAGCCTGTGACCGTATCCGCCAGCTGGATATCGCACCGGTTGTCGCTGAAGCGGTACGCCGCATCAGCAACGAAGAATCGATCAGCGCGATGTTCCGCTAAGCGGGACACGTGTTGATGTGAAGCGCCCCGCCCCAACCTGTGTTGGGGCGGGGCTTTTTTGCCATCCCCGTTGGCGCTGGTCGCAAACGCCCTCGGGGGGCTACTTTGGAGAAACAAAATGACTGAATTCACTCTGAACGCCCAAGCGCGTACTGACCTGGGGAAAGGTGCGAGCCGCCGCCTGCGTCACTCCGCGAACATCCCAGCCGTTGTCTACGGTGGTAACCAGGACGCCCAGTCCCTGACCATCCTGGCCAAGGAAATCACCAAACTGTTCGAAAACGAGGCTGCCTTCAGCCACGTTCTGGAACTGAACGTCGACGGTGCCAAGCAAAACGTCGTGGTCAAGGCCCTGCAGCGCCACCCGGCCAAAGGCTTCATCATGCACGCCGACTTCGTTCGCGTCGTTGCTGGCCAGAAGCTGACCGCCAAGGTTCCGGTTCACTTCATCAACGAAGAAGCCCCGGTCAAGAAAGGCGGCGAGATCTCCCACGTTGAGTCCGAGATCGAAGTTTCCTGCGAAGCCAAAGACCTGCCTGAGTTCATCGAAGTCGACCTGGCCAACGCTGAAATCGGCACCATCATCCACCTGTCGGACCTGAAAGCTCCGAAAGGCGTAGAGTTCGTCGCTCTGGCCCACGGTGATGACAAAGCTGTTGCCAACGTTCACGCTCCACGCGTTGCTCCAGAAGCAGAAGGCGCTGCCGAGTAATCCACTCGCACGCCGGCGTTGATCGGGTTACAGTGCCGCGCGCACTGTAACCCACCAACTCCAAGGAAGAGCCCCTGACGTGACCGCCATCCAGTTGATCGTTGGCCTGGGTAACCCCGGCCCCGAATACGAACAGACCCGGCATAACGCAGGGGCTCTTTTCGTTGAACGCCTTGCCAGCGCCCAGCGTGTTTCGCTGACCGCTGACAAAAAGTATTTCGGCCTGACGGCTAAATTCAGCCATCAGGGCAACGACGTTCGTTTGTTGATCCCCACCACCTACATGAACCGCAGCGGCCAGTCCGTAGCGGCCTTGGCCAATTTCTTCCGCATCAAGCCGGAAGCGATACTGGTGGCACACGACGAACTCGATCTGCCCCCGGGCGTTGCCAAGCTCAAGCGCGGCGGCGGCCATGGTGGGCACAACGGCCTGCGCGACATCATCGCGCAGCTCGGCAACCAGAACGACTTCCACCGCCTGCGGCTTGGCATCGGCCACCCGGGTGACGCCAAACTGGTATCCAACTTCGTCCTGGGCCGCGCGCCGCGCGCCGAGCAGGAGAAGCTCGACGCCAGCATCGATTTTGCCCTCGGCGTGCTGCCGGACGTGCTTGCCGGCGATTTCGCCAAGGCGATGCGCGAGCTGCACAGCCAGAAGGCCTGATTTCCTTTAGAGAGGGGAATACCCATGGGTTTCAATTGCGGCATCGTCGGCCTGCCCAACGTCGGCAAGTCCACCCTGTTCAACGCCCTGACCAAGTCTGGCATCGCGGCGGAGAATTTCCCTTTCTGCACCATCGAGCCGAACAGCGGCATCGTGCCCATGCCCGACGCTCGCCTGGCTGCGCTGGCTGAAATCGTCAAGCCAAACCGCATCCTGCCGACCACCATGGAATTCGTCGACATCGCCGGCCTGGTTGCCGGTGCCTCGAAAGGCGAAGGCCTGGGCAACAAGTTCCTCGCCAACATCCGCGAGACCGACGCCATTGCCCACGTGGTGCGCTGCTTCGAAGACGAGAACGTGATCCACGTTTCCAACAGCGTCGACCCCAAGCGTGACATCGAGATCATCGACCTCGAACTGATCTTCGCCGACCTCGACAGCTGCGAAAAGCAACTGCAGAAGGTAGCCCGCAACGCCAAGGGCGGCGACAAGGACGCCTTGGCGCAAAAGGCCATTCTGGAAAAGCTGATTCCACACTTTACCGAAGGCAAGCCTGCGCGCAGCCTGATGAAGCACATGGCTGACGACGAAAAGGCCGTCATCCGTGGCTTCCACTTGCTGACCAGCAAACCGGTGATGTACATCGCCAACGTGGCCGAAGACGGCTTCGACAACAACCCGCACCTGGACGTGGTCAAGGCCATTGCCGAGGAAGAAGGCGCGGTAGTGGTGCCGGTGTGCAACAAGATCGAAGCGGAAATCGCCGAGCTGGAAGACGGTGAAGAGAAGGACATGTTCCTCGAGGCCCTGGGCCTGGAAGAGCCTGGCCTGAACCGCGTGATCCGCGCCGGTTACGAGTTGCTGAACCTGCAGACCTACTTCACTGCCGGCGTGCAGGAAGTACGCGCCTGGACCGTTCGCGTCGGTGCCACTGCCCCGCAGGCAGCCGGCGTTATCCACACCGACTTCGAAAAAGGCTTCATCCGCGCTGAAGTGGTGGCCTATGACGACTTCATCCAGTTCAAGGGTGAAGCCGGTGCCAAGGAAGCCGGTAAGTGGCGTCTGGAAGGCAAAGACTACATCGTCAAAGACGGCGACGTGATGCACTTCCGCTTTAACGTCTAAGCGGTAACCTGCAGCACACACAAACCCCTTGAGGCTTGCGCTTCAAGGGGTTTTGTTTTGCCCAGACATGCGCGCCCTTGGCAGGGGCGGCCTTGCGTCGTGCCAGGCCGCAAAGCGGCCCCCGCCTTCAGGATCTAAGCTGAGGTTCAGCGCCCTTCTCGCCCAGAGCCGACACCATGCCCCAACCCACTCGTTTCGACTGGCAACGCTGGTTACCCGGCCTGGTCACCCTGCTCCACTACAAGGCAGCCTGGCTCCCCAAGGACATCGCCGCCGGCCTGGTGCTCACCACCATGCTCGTGCCTGTGGGCATCGCCTACGCCGAGGCTTCCGGCGTCCCCGGTATCTATGGCCTGTACGCTACCATCATCCCCCTGCTGGCCTATGCCCTGTTCGGTCCCAGCCGTATCCTGGTGCTGGGCCCGGACTCGGCGCTGGCCGCGCCTATCCTGGCTGTGGTGGTGCAATACGCCGCCAGCGACCCGCAGCGGGCGATCGCCATCGCCAGCATGATGGCGCTGGTCGCCGGGGCGTTCTGTGTGATTGCCGGGCTGCTGCGCCTGGGCTTCATCACCGAGTTGCTGTCCAAGCCCATCCGCTATGGGTACATGAACGGCATCGCCCTGACCGTATTGATCAGCCAGTTGCCCAAGCTGTTCGGCATCAAAGTCGACAGCGAAGGCCCCTTGCGCGACCTTTGGTACTTGGGCCAGGCGCTATACGCCGGCCAAGGGCACTGGCCAAGCTTTGTCGTGGGTGCCGGTAGCCTGGCGCTGATTCTGCTGCTCAAACCGTTCAAGCGCCTGCCGGGCATCCTGATCGCCGTGGTACTGGCGACGCTGGCAGTGAGCGTGTTCAACCTCGATCAGATGGGCGTCAAGGTACTCGGGCAATTGCCTCAGGGCCTGCCCGGCTTCGTCTTCCCCTGGGTCAGCGACATTGACCTGGTCGAGGTGCTACTGGGCGGGATTGCAGTGGCGCTGGTGTCGTTCGCCGACACCAGTGTGCTGTCACGCTCCTATGCCGCGCGCCTCAAGATGCGGGTAAACCCCAACCAGGAAATGTTCGGTCTGGGCGTGGCCAACGTGGCCTCGGGGCTGTTTCAGGGCATCCCGATCAGCAGCAGTTCGTCACGCACCCCAGTGGCCGAAGCTGCCGGCTCGCAGACCCAGCTCACCGGCATCATCGGCGCCCTGGCGGTAACCCTGTTGCTGCTGGTAGCGCCCAATCTGATGCAGCACCTGCCTAACAGCGCTTTGGCTGCGGTGGTGATTGCCGCTGCACTGGGGCTGTTCGAATTTGCCGACCTCAAGCGTATCTTCCGCATGCAGCAGTGGGAGTTCTGGCTGTCGTTCACCTGCTTTGTCGGCGTGGCGGTGTTCGGCGCCATTCCCGGTATCTGCATTGCAGTGGCGGTGTCGGTGATCGAGTTCCTGTGGGACGGCTGGCGGCCGCATTACGCAGTGCTCGGCCGGGCCGATGGGCTGCGCGGCTACCATGACATACAGCGTTATCCACAGGCCCGGCGTATTCCAGGGCTGGTGCTGCTGCGCTGGGACGCGCCGTTGTTCTTTGCCAACGCCGAGCAGTTCCAGAACACAGTGATGGCGGCGGTGGACGCGTCACCAACGCCTGTGCAGCGGGTGGTAATTGCCGCTGAGCCTGTGACCAGTATCGATATCACTTCGGCGGACATGCTGGCCGAGCTGGACCGGGCATTGGAGGCGCGGGGGGTGGAGTTGCAGTTCGCCGAAATGAAGGACCCGGTGAAGGACAAGATGCGCCAGTTCGAGTTGTTCGAACATATGGGGGAGAAGGCTTTTCATCCGACGGTGGGCGCCGCGGTGGATGCCTATCTGGAAGAGAGTGGGGTTGATTGGCAGCCCTGAATTGCCTGGAGAGCGGGCTTAATCGCGAAGAAGCCCGCGCCGACTCCGAAGCCGGTCAATCCACATCAACATGGCGCTGGCATACACCGACACCGCCAGAAACAGCGCCATACGCACCGCAAATGCCTTGTACACATCCTGCCCACCTGCACTGTCCTGCACCGACTGCCCCAGCAAGATCAACATGGTCGTCAGGCAACTGACCCAGTACGCCGGGCTCTGCCGGCTCGGCACCGCCTGGTACAGGCGCCGAGCCTGCCAAAGGGCGAACAGCAGTACCCACAAGAAGAACATCCACAGGTGAACGAACAGGCTCAGCGCTACCCACAGCGCTATCGCCAACACCCCGGCAAGCAAGGTTGAACCGATCAGCTCCCGGCTGGCGTGCCGCGCGCGGGTTTCGCCTGCTTGTTGCCCCACACTCACGGCCTTCATGATCAACGGCATGTACTGATCAGGGGCGATCAATGCCAGCAGAAAGGCCGGCATCACGATCAACGTGGCACGCAGCGCCACCCAGCTGACATGCTCGCTGCCCAGCAGCGGCGGCACCGGCGGTGCTGGCGCATTGGCAGGTTCGGGGAACAACGTATGCGCCACCGACGTGCCCAGCACTGCCAGCAGCATGCCTTTGGCCAGCGCTTCGACCACCGACAATGCCAGGGTGAAGTCACTGGTGCCGGCAGCAGCGATCATGGTCAGGCCGATCACCAGCAGGTTGGCCAGCAGGCCGTTGCCGCCCTTCAGCGCATAGCGCAGGGTCAGGAAAACACCCACCCCGACCAGTAACACCCCAGCCAACGGAGCATGGCGCAACAGCGGAATCAGCAGCAACCCGCTGCCGCAAGCGAGCAGCACCAGTAGCGCAAGGGCCGGTGCTGCACGCAGGGGCAATGGCTGACTGCGCATGGCCAGCAACAGCACCGCAAACACCGGCGCCAGGATCGGCACCGGCAAGCCGATACCAAAGCTCACCGCCAGGCACAGCGCCACGCCCCAGGCCAGGCGCAGTGCGCGCAGGCGGCGCAATTCAATAGGCATACGACAGCCAGCTCATCAGCCACATGAACAACCGGCCCAGCAGGTTCAGTGGGTTGCCTTCGCTAGGCAGGGCCATGACCTCGGCCTGCCCACCGACCCGCAGCACGGTCTTGTCCTGAAGCTGATCGCGCTCCAGTTCGACAATCACCGGAAAGCGCTGCGCCGAACGCAGCCACTCGCGGCTATTCTGCACGGTCGGCAGCGTACCCGGCGGCGTGCTCTGGCCCACGCTCACGCCATAGCCAATGCTGCGTATACGCCCTTTCAACACAGTGCCCGGTAGCGCATCGAGCACCACCAGCACCGGGGTTTCAGGGCGCAAGCGACCGAGGTTGTTCTCGGTCATGTCGGCACTTATCCACACGTCATGGATACTGATCAGGGTCATCATCGGGCTACCTGCCCCGACATAGTGGCCAACGTCTGTGCGCAGGTCGGTGATCAGCCCGTTTGCGTCGGCACACACCACGGTACGGGCAAGGTCCAGGCGGGCCTTTTCCACATTGGCCGCGGCACTGCGCAGTTGGGCGTTGTCTTCCTGTGCCCCGCCCTGCTGCTCACGGGCGCGCTCCACCTCGGCGCGGGCCGCCGCCACTTGGCTGATGGCCTGGTCGCGGGTGGCCTGGGCGCCTTCCAGACGGCGCACCGACACCGTACCGGGGTCTTCGTCAATCAGCCGTTTGAGGCGCTCGGCGTCCTGCCGCGCCTTGCGTTCGTTGGCCTGGGCGGCCACCAGCGCTGCCTGCGCCGAATCGATACCAGCGGTACTGGCGCCGATCTGCCGGCGCACGGTATCGAGGTCGGCTTCGGCGCGGGCCAGGGCAATGCGGTACTGCTCCTGATCGAGTTCGAACAGCACATCGCCCTGGCGCACCTCCTGGTTGTTGCCTACGGCCACACGCTTGATCTGCCCGGCCACTTCGGCGGCCACCGGGACTACGTAAGCCTGCAGGCGAGCTTGCTGGGTGTACGGCGTATAGCGGTCAGCCAGCAAGTACCAGAGCAGGCTGACGGCAATCAGCAGCAGCACCCAGCGTATGCCGCGATCCGGGGCTGATGGGGGCGGCGTTGGCGTGGCGTCGCTCATTCGGTTTCACCTTGTGCATGCGCGGTGGGGGCTGGCTCGTCGAGCAACTCGCCCCAGTCGGTGCGTTGCTGCATTTGCTGGCGGGTGGCCGGGTCGATCGGCGCGCGGCTGGCGTCCCAACCACCGCCCAGGGCCTTGTACAACGTCACCAGGCTGCTGACCGCGTTGCCACGGCTGACCAGGTAACCGTCCTGTTGCTGCAACAACAGTTGCTGAGCATCGAGCACCCGTTGAAAATCAGCGAAGCCTTCGCGGTATTGCGAGCTGGCCAGATTCAGCGAGCGCTGCGCAGCCTGAGAGGCCTGGTCGCGAATGGTTGCACTCTGCAGCGAGCGCACCAGCCCGCTGGCAGCATCGTCGGCCTCACGGGCGGCTTCGCGCACGCCCTGCTGGTACAACTCGATCAGTTGCTGCAAGCGGGCATCTTCCACGCGTACCGTGTTCTTGCGCCGGCCATAGTCGAACGGGTTCCAGATCAGGCTTGGGCCAGCCGCCAGGTCGAAGGTGTCGGGCAGATGATTGGCCGATAGGAAGGTCCAGCCGATACTGCCGAGCAAGCTCAGCTGTGGATAAAGATCGGCCTCGGCCACCCCGACCAGCGCCGACTGCGCCGCCACTGCCTGCTCGGCGGCGCGGATGTCCGGGCGGCGCTGCAGCAGGCTGGCAGGTACATCCTGCAACACTGCCCGGTTGGGCAAGGGCAGTTGGCCATGCCCGGCCTCCAGCTGCGGCAGCGGCCCGGGCGGGCGGCCAAGCAGCGAGCACAGTATGTTGCGCAGGGCGTTGAGCTGGTTCTCGAACTCGGGAATGGTGGCCAGGGTCGCCAGGTATTGAGTACGCGCCTGCTGCCAGTCGAGCTCGTCGTTTTCGCCGTGGCGGAACAACCGCTCGGTAATCTCCAGGCTACGCGCCTGGCGCTTGGCGTTCTCTTGTGCGATCGCCAGCCGCGCTTCGGCGGTACGCAGGGCAAAGTAGGTGTCGGCCACTTGCGCACGCAGCAGCAGCATGGCATCGGCGTAGTTGGCCTGGGAGGCGAAGTAGACGGCATCGGCGCTTTCGATGGCGCGACTGAAGCGGCCCCAGAAGTCAATTTCCCAGCCGATGTCGAAGCCCACGCTGGATTGCCAGAACACCGAATCACGGGCCGAAGGCGTACCAGACTGATCCTGCTTCAGGTACAGGCTTTGCGCACTCAGTTGCTGCAGCTGCGGATAACGCCCGGTCTGCACGATGGCCAACTGGGCACGGGCTTCAGCGATACGCAGGCCAGCCACGCGCAGGTTGGTGTTGTTGGCATCGGCCTCGGCTATCAGCGCGTCCAGGGTCGGGTCGGCAAACACTGCCCACCACTGGCGCAGGTCGGGCGCCGCCGCGCTGCGCCCGGCCTGCTCCAGCATTGGCGTGCTCCAGCCGCCCAACCACGGCGTTTGGGGCTTTTCATAATCCGGGCCGACCTGGGTGCAACCGGCCAGCACGATCAGCAGCCCCAGGCCACAGCAGCGGTTGGGCATGGCTCAGGCGGCAGGGGGTGCCGGTTGCTCCGGCACCTGCAGCGCAACCCATTGCCAGAACAGCACGTAGGCCACGCCAAGGATTACCGGGCCGATGAACAAGCCGATGATGCCTTTGACCACCATCCCGCCCAATGCGCCGATCAGTACCACCGGCATCGGTACATCGACCCCGCGTCCCAGCAGCAGCGGCTTGAGCACGTTGTCGGCAAGGCCGGCGACAAAGGTGTAGACGGCAAAAATGATGGTCGCCACCGTGAAGCCTTCGGCATTGAACACATAAATGATCACCGGCAAGGTCACCAGCGTCGCCGGGGCCTGGGCAATGCCCAGCATGAGGATGACGATGGCCAGCATCCCGGCACCGGGAACCCCTTTGACGATAAAACCAACACCGATCAGCAGCATCTGGATGAAGGCAATGCCAATCACCCCTTGTGCCACCGCGCGAATGGTAGCCGTACACAGCGTGGCCAGGGGTTTACCGCGCTCTGCGCCTGAAACCCGCATGGCGATGCGCTGGGCAGCGATTTCACCGCGTTCACCGAAGGCCATGATGACCCCGGAAATGATGATTGCGCCGATGAACAGAAGGAAAGCCCCACCGGCGCTGGCCGCAGCGCCCAGCACCGTTAGCCCGGCCCCCTTGATCTGGGGCATCCACTGATTCAGCACACTGGCCATGTTTTCGGAGGCCGCCAACCACAGCGCATGCACCTTCGGCCCGATCAGTGGCCAGGTCGCCACGGAATCAGGCGGGACCGGCACGCTCCAGGCGCCGCTCTTGAGTAGCGTCACCAGGCTGTCTACCGATTCGCCAATGGACATCATCACCAGGTAGATAGGTACCAGCAGCAGCACCAGAACCAGTAGCACCACCAGCGTCGCCACATAGCCTTGCTTGAGCCCGGTGCGGCGCTGGATACGGCAATGCAACGGGTACAACGTAACCGCCAGGATCACCGCCCACATCATCAACTCCAGGAACGGCTGAAACACCTGGAAAGCGAAGATCACCAAGGCGGCTACCAGACCGGCCTTGATGAGCACATCGAGCAAGCCCCGCGAAAGGGCGCTGTCCAGCTTGAAACTCGACTGCATAATTCACCTCCCGATACCCAATGCGCCAGCAAGGCGTAATTCACTGGCCCGTTTCAGGGGATGCCTGTACAGGGCTGTCATCGCGCAGCTGCCGCGCCAGGGCCATCATGACCAAGGGCACCACCGCCATCGACAAGGTGATGGCCAGCACCAGCAGGTCGTGTACCTGTTGGGTGAGTACCTGGTGCTCCAGCGCCAGCTTGAACACCACGAAGGCAAACTCGCCGCCCGAAGCCAGCACCACGCCCAGGCATAACGCCTGGGCCTGGTTGAGCCCTCCGGCCGTATGCCCCAGGCCATACAGCAAGGGCAGCTTGATGGCCACCAGCAGCACGGTCAGGCCCAGCACCATCAGCGGCATGCCGAACAGCAGACGCAGGTCGGCACTCATACCTACGCCAACGAAGAACAATCCAAGCAGCAGGCCTTTGATCGGCTCGATCTGGGTTTCCAGTTCGTGGCGAAACGGCGACTCGGCCATCAGCACACCGGCCAGAAACGCCCCCAGCGCCATCGACACACCCACATGCTCCATCAACCAAGCGGTGCCCAGCACGACCAGCAAGGCCGTGGCGGTCGACAGTTCAGGCAGGCCCGACCCCACCGTCCACTTGAATATCGGGGTCAGCAGATAACGGCCAAAAACAATCAGCACACCAATGCCGACAACCACAGCCAGCAAGGGCCAGGCACCTTCGTCAGCAGTGCTGACATCGCCACCGAGCAGCGGCACCACGGCAATCAAGGGAATGGCGGCAATGTCCTGGAACAGCAGGATGGCCACGGCCATGCGGCCATGAGGTTTGCCCAGGTCCTTGCGCTCGGCCAGTACCTGCAAGCCAAAGGCAGTGGACGACAGCGCCAGGCCCAGGCCCAGCACGATGGCGGCAGGTTTCGATTGGTCGAACAGCCAGAATGCCAGTAGCCCAAGCAGCACAGCGGTCAGCCCCACTTGCAAGCTGCCGACGCCAAATAGCGCCCGGCGCATGGTCCACAGACGCTTTGGGGACAGCTCCAGGCCAATCACGAACAACAGCATGACCACGCCCATTTCCGACAGCCGCGCCACGTTGTCCGGGTTGCCGAGCAGGCCAAACACCGACGGACCAATCAGGATACCCGCCAACAGGTATCCCGGTACTGCGCCCATTTTCAGACGCTGCGCCAGCGGTACCAGAAGTACCACCGCCAAAAGGAATACCACCGTCGCCTGCAACAGGCTGCCGTCATGTGGCATGAGCTCGTACCTTCGCAGCTCCCTGCTGGGAGGGGTTCAGAAGCGTTCTTCGACGAACTTGAACGGGTAGGCGACTGCCTTGTACTTGCCGATCTTGCCGCGTTTGGGCAGCTTCACGTGCTGGTCGCGGGTTATATCCTTGTAGGGAATACGGCTGAGCAGATGGCTGATGATATTCAGCCGGGCGCGACGTTTGTCGTTGGAATTGGCCATGAACCACGGCGCCCAAGCGGTATCCGACGCCTGGAACATTTCGTCACGCGCTTGGGTGTATTCATCCCAGCGGCTATACGACTTGAGGTCCATCGGTGACAACTTCCACAGCTTGCGGCCGTCGTTGATGCGATCCTGCAGGCGCCGGGTCTGCTCATCGGCGCTGACTTCAAGCCAGTACTTGATGAGGATGATCCCTGAATCGACCATGACCCTTTCGAACCCGGGTACTCCGGTCAGAAACTTGTCCACTTGCTCGTCAGAGCAAAAGCCCATTACCCGCTCAACGCCCGCACGGTTGTACCAACTGCGATCGAAGATCACCACTTCACCCGCCGCAGGCAGATGGCCCAGGTAACGCTGCACGTACATCTGGGTCTTTTCCCGCTCGGTCGGTGCGGGCAGCGCCACTACACGAAACACCCGCGGGCTGACACGCTCGGTAATGGCCTTGATGGTGCCACCCTTGCCGGCGCCATCGCGGCCTTCGAAGACAATGCATACCTTCAGGCCCTTGGCGACCACCCACTCCTGTAGCTTCACCAACTCTACATGCAGGTTCTTGAGCGCTTTTTCGTACGCCTTACCGCCCAGCTTTTCTGGCTGTTTTTTGGAGGGCTTCCTGGACGGCTTCGACATGACACGCTCCTGAAGGCGAATGAAGAGTGAGTATGGTCGATTAATGCCAGTTTGCCGCTTCGCTTGCAGATTGATGTGGGGGCTGTCGTGCAGCCCCCGGGAGGCACTATTTGGCCAGCTTGTTGTAACTGGTCATCAGGTTGCGGTAGTCCGGGATATGGTTGGAGAACAGAGTACCCAGCCCTTCGATGTCGTTGCGCCAGTCACGGTGCAGTTCGCAGGCCACGCCGAACCAGGTCATCAGTTGCGCCCCGGCAGCCTCCATGCGTCGCCAGGCCGAGTCACGGGTCAGTTCGTTGAACGTGCCAGAGGCGTCGGTGACGACGAATACCTCGAAGCCCTCCTCCAATGCCGACAGGGCCGGGAAGGCCACGCATACTTCAGTAACCACACCAGCAATCAGCAGCTGCTTCTTGCCGGTGGCTTTTACCGCTTTGACGAAATCTTCGTTGTCCCAGGCGTTGATGTTGCCCGGGCGTGCAATGTAGGGGGCATCAGGGAACTGCTCTTTCAGTTCCGGCACCAGCGGGCCGTTGGGCCCCGTCTCGAAACTGGTGGTGAGGATGGTCGGCAACTTGAAGTATTTGGCCAGGTCGGACAGGGCCAACACGTTGTTCTTGAAGCGGTCGGGGTCGATGTCCCTTACCAGCGAGAGCAAACCGGTCTGATGGTCGACCAGCAGTACGGCTGCGTTGTTCTTGTCCAGACGCTTGTATTGGAAGGCCACAGTGGATCTCCTTGCTTCAGCGGGTTGGGAGTATCAGCGTAGGCAAGGATGGAGGGTGGGAGAGACCGTCAGTCGGCTTGCCTGTACTGCCCTGTGCCCCATCAGTTCACAAATTTCTGAACTGATTATTTGCCGCCAGCGATTTTTCCCCTCGCCAACCGCCACCAGAATCGCTTCACCACAATCACAAAAAACCGTGAGGCCACTCCCGTGGACCAGACACTCCAAGTGCGGCAAGCCGCCGCCGACCTCGTCGCGGCGTTCGCCAGCAACGACACCGCCCGCTATTTCGCCTGCTTCAGCGAAGACGCCACCTTTCTGTTTCACACCTTGCCGTATCCGCTGCTGTCGCGTCGCGCCTATGAAGAGCTGTGGGCCCAGTGGCAGGCCGAGGGCTTCACCGTGCTTGCCTGCGAATCGGGCAACGCCCATGTAAGCCTGCAAGGCGACGTGGCTGTTTTCATGCACGATGTGGCCACGCGTATCCGCATCGGCGGTGAAGAGCACCCGTTGAGCGAGCGCGAGACCATTGTCTTCCGCCGCCATGGTGACCAGTGGCTGGCCTGCCACGAGCACCTGTCGGTCGTAACACCGGCCTGATCACCCTTTACGCGGCGCTGCCGCCCTGCCATCGCACCCACAAGAAGGCCCGCGCACTGCGCTGGCTACAACAACCGCGCTGGAGCACCACCATGAGCCACTCGACCGGTATCGAGACCAACGGCGTCGAACAGATCCCCGCCGATCAACGCGACGCCTCCCCGCTAGACCTGTTCCGCCTGATCTTCGGCGGTGCCAATACCTTCGCTACCGCCGTACTGGGCAGCTTCCCGGTGCTTTTCGGGTTGTCATTCCAGGCGGGTGTGTGGGCGATTCTGCTTGGCGTTGGCATCGGCGCGCTGATCCTTGCACCGATGGGGCTGTTTGGCGCGCTTAACGGCACCAACAACGCTGTTTCATCGGGCGCGCACTTTGGCGTACACGGGCGCATCGTCGGCTCGTTCCTGTCGCTGCTTACGGCGGTGGCGTTTTTCTCGCTCTCGGTGTGGAGCTCGGGCGATGCGTTGGTCGGTGGTGCCAAGCGCCTGGCCGGCCTGCCAGAGACCGACCTGACCCTCGGCCTGGCCTATGGTTTGTTCGCGGTGCTGGTCCTGGTGGTATGCATCTTTGGCTTCCGCTTCATGCTGTGGGTCAACAAGATTGCCGTTTGGGCCTCGAGCCTGCTGTTCCTGCTGGGCATCGTCGCCTTTGCCGGGCCCTTCGATGCCGGCTACGCAGGCAGCGTCAACCTTGGCCAGGCAGGCTTCTGGGCTGCGTTCGTCGGCGCGGCGATCCTGGCCATGAGCAACCCGGTGTCGTTTGGCGCCTTCCTGGGTGACTGGTCGCGCTACATTCCACGCGAAACCCCCAAGGCACGCATCATGCTGGCTGTGATCGCGGCACAGGGAGCGACGCTGATTCCTTTCCTGTTCGGCCTGTGTACGGCCACCTTGGTCGCCACCCAGGCGCCGGACTACATTGCCGCCAACAACTATGTCGGCGGCCTGCTGGCAGTTGCCCCTAGCTGGTTCTTCCTGCCGGTGTGCCTGATTGCGGTGATCGGCGGCATGTCCACCGGCACCACCGCGCTGTATGGCACCGGCCTGGACATGTCCAGCGTGTTCCCGCGCCTGCTCAGCCGTGCTGGCGCTACGCTGCTGATCGGCGTGCTGGCGATTGGCTTCATCTTCATTGGCCGCTTCACCTTCAACCTCGTGCAGAGCGTATCGACCTTTGCCGTGCTGATCATTACCTGCACCAGCCCGTGGATGGTGATCATGATCCTTGGCCTGATTACCCGCCGCGGCTTCTACCACGCCGACGACCTGCAGGTATTCACCCGCGGCCAGCGTGGTGGCCACTACTGGTTCCTGCACGGCTGGAACTGGCGCGGCATGGGGGCGTGGATCCCCAGCGCGGCGGTTGGCCTGTGCTTCGTCAACCTGCCGGGGCAGTTCGTCGGCCCACTGGGTGACCTGGCGGGCGGCATCGACCTGAGCCTGCCGGTCACGCTGGGGCTGGCTGGCGTGCTGTACCTGCTGTTGCTCAACCTGTTCCCTGAACCTGCTGGCGTTTATGGCCCCCTGGGGCCGCGATGGGTGCGTTGCAAAAGCACCGCGCATACGCCTGTGACCACCGCCGAAATGGCCTGACTGGAAACCGATCATGACCACTTCCCACTATATCGCCGGCCATTGGGTCGAAGGCCAAGGCAGCGACTGCATCAGCGTCAACGACCCTGCGCTGGGGCAACCGTTCGCCGAGCTGATGGCCGCCAGCGTGAGCCAGGTCGACCAGGCCGTCGCCGCTGCCCGCAGCGCCCTGCCCGCCTGGAAAAGCACCTGCGCCAGTGAACGTGCCGCCTTCCTGCGTGGTTTTGCCGAACAGCTCGGGCAGCGCCGCGAAGCGCTTGTCACCGTGCAGATGCGCAATAACGGCAAACCGCGTCACGAAGCGGAAATCGACCTGGATGACGCCATCGCCACCTTTGGCTATTACGCCGAGCTGGCCGAGCAGCTGCCATCGAAAAACCGCACTGTGCCCCTGGCTGCGCCGGGTTTCACCGCCCGCACCCGCCTTGAACCGGTGGGCGTGGTCGGCCTGATCGTGCCGTGGAACTTCCCGTTGGTGACCAGCGCCTGGAAACTTGCCCCGGCCCTGGCCGCCGGTTGCACCGTGGTGCTCAAGCCTTCAGAGGTCACCCCGCTGATCGAGCAGGCCTACGGCCAAATCGCCGACGCCCTTGGCCTGCCCGCCGGGGTGCTGAACATCGTCAACGGCAAGGCCGAGACCGGCGCCGCACTGAGCAACCACAATGGCCTGGACAAGTTGTCCTTCACCGGTAGCAACAGCGTCGGCAGCCAGGTGATGCGCAGCGCGTCGGCGCAGTGCCGGCCGGTGACGCTGGAACTGGGCGGCAAGTCGGCCATCGTGGTGTTCGATGATTGCGATGTCGACCAGGCGGTGGAATGGATTGTTGCCGGCATCAGCTGGAATGCCGGCCAGATGTGTTCGGCCACATCGCGGCTGCTGGTGCAGGACGGCATTGCCGATGCACTGCTGCCGCGCTTGCAGGCGGCACTGGAAAACCTGCGGGTGGGTAATCCTTTGACCGAAGAGGTCGACATGGGCCCGCTGACCAGCCAGGCGCAATGGCTGAAGGTGGCCAGCTACTTTGCCACGGCGCGGGAAGAAGGTTTGCAGTGCCTGGCTGGCGGCCATGCACTGGACCGTGAAGGCTGGTTCGTCAGCCCGACGCTGTATACCGATGTGCCGAAAGACAGCCGCCTGTGGACCGAGGAAATCTTTGGCCCGGTGCTCTGCGCACGGCGCTTTGCCACCGAGGAACAGGCCATTGCCGAAGCCAATGACAGCCGCTTCGGGCTGGTGGCTACAGTATGCTCCGCCGACCTGGAACGCGCCGAGCGCGTGGCCGATGCGCTGGAGGTTGGCCATGTGTGGATCAACTCGGTGCAGGCGGTGTTCGTCGAAACGTCCTGGGGGGGCACCAAGGGCAGCGGGATCGGCCGTGAGCTGGGGCCTTGGGGGTTGTCGGCCTATCAGTCGATCAAGCATGTAACCCGCTGTCTGGGCTGATATCGCAAGGGGTCGCGTTATGGCACCGGCTCTGCCGGTGTTCGCGGGTAAACCCGTTCCTACAGCGGCCTGTGTCCAAACTCCGGTGTGTGTCCACCCCCGCTCCTACCAGCTGGACTGCCCCCCGATGCCTACATCGACTCGTCAGCCGGCCGCGCCCCCTCCTGCACCAGCACCATGCTCTGCGGCGAAGACAGTGGAATGCCTTCATCACGCAACCGGCCAAGAATGGTGAACAGCAGGTCGCTGCGGGCTCCCGATACCTGCCGCGGCCCGGCCACATAGCCACTCACACCAATCACCATACCGCTGGCCGTCAGGTCCTTGAACGACACCGAGGCAGCTGGCGCATCCAGAATCGCCTCATGCTCATGGTAAGCCGCCAGCAGCAGCTCCCGGACGCGGTTGGCATCAGTCTCCAGCGGCAGTGTCAGGGTAATGCTGACCACGCCCAGCGCATTGCCCATGGTCACGTTGCGCACGTTCTGCGAGATGAACTGCGAATTGGGCACGATCACCGTGGAACGGTCAGACATCTGGATCTCGGTGGCGCGGACATTGATGCGGCGGATATCACCCTCGACACCCGCCAGGCTGACCCAGTCGCCGACCTTCACCGGTCGCTCGGTCAGCAGAATCAGGCCAGAAATGAAGTTCTGCACGATCTGCTGCAAACCGAAACCGATACCGACCGACAGGGCACTGACCACCCAGGTCAGGCTGGTGAGGTTGATACGCAAGGTCGACATCACCAGCATGGCCAGGAACAGGAAACCCAGGTAACCCACCAGGGTCACCAGCGAGGCCCGCATGCCGGCATCCATCTCGGTTTCCGGCAGCAGGCGGTCGCTCAGCCAGCGCTTGACCACACGGATGGCGAACAGGCCACCGAGGAAGATCGCCAAGGCCAGCAGGATGTCCTGCGGCACGATGTTCAGGTTGCCGAGCACCTTGCCGCCGGTCCCATCCCAATCGCCCAGACTCAGCAGCAATTCGCTAGGGCTGGTGCCCGACGGCATCAACACCAGCAGCAGTGCCAGGAACAGCACGACAGTGCGGCCGATGCCGGCCAGTATGGTGCTGGCCTGCGCCTGATGGCGAGGCGCCAGGCCCAGGGTCGACGCCAGTGCCAGGCCACCGGGCTGGCGGGGCGACAGCAGGGTTTCGCACAGGTCGCCGAAGAAGGTGGTCAGCAAGTAGGCACAGGTGATCACCAGGCTGACCCACAACAGCTTGGCGGTGAGGAAATAGGCGAGTGTCAGGTAGCCGGTGAGCAGTGCCAGCAGGATCAACGTCAGCCAGATGACCATCACGAACGGGATCAGCCCGGCCAGGCCCGTCGGGCGCTCCAGGTCATGCTTGCGCAGGGTGCGGCGGTAACACAGCAGCGCGCCTGCAAAGGTGAGCGCCACCACCAGCGCGGTCAGCCCGTTGACGGCCACCGTCAGCGCCAGGCTGGCACCGATCACGCTGTTCATGCGCTCCATGGTCATCATGACCATCAGTGCCAATGCCAGCACCTTCGGGAACCAGCCCAGCGCACTGGCGACTTCGTCGTGGATCGCCGGCAACCGCCAGGACGGACGCTGCAGCATCAGCATGGCGCGGCCCAGGCCTGTGATGAAGGCACTGAACACCACCAGGGTAAGAATGTGATTGGTCAGGCTGGTGATATCCGAACCCAATCGCGCATTGCTTTCCAGCCCCCAGCGCAGCAAAGACACCGAGCCGGCGATGGTGCCCAGGGTTGCCAGGCTAACGCCCAGAGCCAAGGCGCTGCGGCGCAGGCGGCCCTCCGGCAACCAACGGATCATGGCACTGGCCAGCAAGCGTTCAAGCACGCGCCGTACCAACGTCCACACCAGAATCGCCGCCACCAGGCTGGCAACGAACAGCCAGCGGTTTTCGGCGCTGAAGGCGCTGCTGATGGCGTCGGCCGCCTCCCCGCGCAGGTCACGCAGGCGCGCTACGTCGTCCTGGGTGGGGCGGATGATGCTCTGCCAGAACGCCGGGCTCAGCGGCGAGGCTGCGCGGCTGGTGATTTGCGAGTTGAACTGGCTGCGGCGCAGGTTGACGATTTGCGTGGACAGGTCACGGGCCGACTGGGTCAGCTTGGTGGCCTGATCCTGCTGGGCTACCAGCGCCTTTTTCTCGGCCTCCAGCGCTTTGCGCTGCTGCGTCAGGGTAGCGGCCTCGCCCGGCTGGGCCGGGCCGATGACCTTCAGCTGATCGTCGAGTTTTCCCACATCGGCAGTGCGCTGTGTACTCAGTGCATCAGCTTGACGCTGAACCTGCATCGCGCCCAGGCGCAGTTGCGACAGCACGTCGTCGTTAGCCTCGCTGGTGACGCCTTGGCGGATGAGGTCCAAGCGGTCGCTCAGTTGTTCGAGGCTGGCGTTTTCGTCCAGTGCGGGCGCCTCGGCAGCCGCCAGGTTGGACAATGGCGTGGCCGGGGCCGACCAGGCCGGGCTGACAAGCAACAGCATCAGGGCCAGCAGGGCAATCAGACCTGGGCAATAACGGGCAAGGCTGACACGCCTCATCGAATATTCCTCTTTGCAATTCGATTTGGCGGGAGATTCTACGCGGCTTCGGGCGGTCAGGAGAGTGCCGTTTCTCGCTTCAGCAATTGCTGTTTGCGCTCCACGCCCCAGCGGTAACCGCTGATGTCGCCATCCCGGCGCACCACGCGGTGGCAAGGGATGGCCACGGCAATACGGTTGGCCGCGCAGGCCATGGCGACCGCCCGCACGGCCTTGGGGGCGCCAATGCGCTCGGCGATGTCTGTGTAGCTGACCCTGCTTCCGGCCGGCACCTCACGCAGCGCCTGCCACACCCGCTCCTGAAACGCGGTGCCTTGCACATCCAGCGGCAGGGCCAGGCCCAAGGAGGGCGCTTCGACGAAACCGATCACTTCGGCGACCTTCTGCTCGTAGGCGCTGTCGCCGCCAATCAGGTGGGCCTTGGGGAACTGATCCTGCAGCTCGTGCAACAAGCCCTCGGGGTCGTCGCCCAGCAGAATCGCGCAGATGCCCTTGTCGCTCTGGGCTACCAGTATTGCACCCAGCGAGCATTGCCCAAGGGCGAAGTGAATGGTTGCCCCGGCACCGCCGGCGCGGTATTGCCGGGGGCGCATGCCCAGGCGCTGGTCGGCACTTTCGTAGAAGCGGCTGTTGGAGTTGTAGCCGGCGTTGTAGATAGCATCGGTGACCGAGTGCTGGTCGTCTTCCAGGTGCGCACGCAGGCGCCGGGCCCGGAAGGCCGTGGCGTAGGCTTTGGGGGTAACCCCGGTTTCGGCCTTGAACAGCCGATGCAGGTGGAAGGGGCTGACGGCCAGCCGTGCACTGAGTTGGCCGAGGCTTGGAACGGGGTCGCTGGTTTCGATCAAGCGGCAGGCGTGAGTAACCAGCTGGCTGTGGCGGGTGGCGCTGGCCTTGCTGATACAGCGTTTGCAAGCACGGTAGCCGGCAGCCTCGGCAGCCGCGGCAGTGTCGTAGAACTCGACGTTCATACGCTTGGCCTGGCGTGATTTGCAGCCGGGGTGGCAGTAGACGCCGGTGGTACGTACGGCGTAGACAAAGTGGCCTGTAGCGGCAGTGTCGCGGCTCTCTACGGCTTGCCAGCGTTGGTCGGGGGTGGTGTAGAGGTTCATCTTTGTTTCCCGGATATGTTGTTGCCTGTACGGGCGATGCGAAAACCTCAGGCCCGCCACAGGTACCAGGCCGCCACGGTACGAAACGGCCGCCAGGCGCCGCCCAGCGAACGCATTTGCGCCGGTGTCGGCGCCGTCTCCAGCCCCTTGAGCCGCCGATACCCCTCGCGCACGCCAAAATCGTCCACCGGCAGAATGTCAGAACGCCCCAGGCTATAGATCAGCAGCATCTCCACCGTCCACCGCCCTACCCCACGCAGCGCCACCAGGCGTTCGATCAACGCCTCGTCAGCCATGGTTAACGCCTGCTCCCGCGTCGGTACCAGGCCCTCCAGGGTGGCTTGAGCAATGCCCTGGACCGTCACCAGCTTGCTCGCCGAAAAGCCGCAGGCACGCAGGGTTTCCGGGGATACCGCCAGCAACTGCTCTGGCTGGGGAAAATCATCTGCCGGGAACAGTGCCAGCAAACGCCCCAGGATCGCCTCGGCGGCGCGGGCGTGCAGTTGCTGGTAGGCAATCGCCCGCACCAATGCCTCATAAGGCTCACGTCCCGGCGTAGCCTGGTGCAGGCAGGGCCCGATCGCTGCGATATGCCGTGACCAGTCCGGGTCAAGTGCCGCCAGGTGTTGCGCGGCCTCGTGATAGGCCTCAGGCGAAAGGTCGGCCAGCATCATGGCACCTCCATCAAGTCGATTGCAGGTCCAGCTTAGCGCAGCCGTTCATCGGGCAAACGCCGGTTCTTGCGCAGCTAATCTTTGGCATGCCATTGCTCCGCGCCATCTTACCCGCATAGAATTGAGAACTATTCACAATCGCACACATCACTGGACTGGGCCTTCTCTACGATGCAGATCAACGACACGCTCAAGCCCACCGAGGTCGCTCTGCTCTACCAGTCTCACCATGCCTGGTTGCGCGGCTGGTTACGCAGCCGGGTCGGTTGCAGTGAACATGCCGCAGACCTGGCCCAGGATACCTTCGTGCGGTTGTTGCGCGCCCGCCAGGTGTCGCCGCTCAAAGAACCGCGCGCCTACCTCAGCAGCATCGCCCGTGGCTTGATGATCGACCAGTTCCGCCGCCGCGCGCTGGAGCGGGCCTACCAGGAGGGCCTGGCTCACCTGCCCGAAGCAGAAGTGCCCAGCGAAGAGGATAAGCTTGTCATCCTCGATAGCCTGGAACGCCTCGACCGCGCCTTGCAGCAGTTGAAACCGCGCGTCCGCCAAGCGTTCCTGCTGGCCCAGCTAGACGGTTTGAGCATCGTGCAGGTTGCCCAACGTCTGGGGGTGTCCAGGGCCACCGTTGAGCGCGACCTGGCCAAAGCCCTGGGCGCCTGCTACCGGTTGCGCTATGCCGATGCCTGATGGTACGCCCGCACAGGCGCAGGTCGATCAGGCCATCGACTGGCTGGTGAAGCTGCGTTTCGACACCCCCAGCCCGCGCACCGAGCAGCAGTTTCAACACTGGCTGGCCAGCCACCCACACAACCGCCTGGCCTGGCAGCGAGTCAGTAATCTGGGTGATGAATTGGCCGGGCTGCCCAAGGACCTGAGCCGGCGCACCCTGGACGCTAGCCAGCACCCAAAAGCCAGCCGCAGGGACCACCTGAAGTTGCTGGGGCTGTTGGCCGTGGGCGGCAGCCTGGGCTGGGCCGCGCGCGAACCGCTAGGCCTGCCACAGCTGCTGGCCGACACCAGCACTGCCACAGGCGAACGGCGCCAATGGCAAGGCAGTGACGGCAGCCGCATCCAGCTCAACACCGCCAGTGCCATCGACTTGCACTACAGCGCGGAGCAACGCCAGCTGAAACTGATCCATGGCGAGGTCAGCCTGGAGAGCAACCCCAACGACAACCGCCCGTTCCACGTCGCCACCCGTGTCGGCCCGCTGACCACCTTCGATGGCCAGCTGTTGCTGCGCGAAAACAGCCAGGGGCTGCTGCTGTCGGTGCGTCGTGGTGAAGTCACGCTGTTCCCTGCCTCGGCCTCAGCGAGGCAAGTGCTGCCCGGTGAAACCTTGCAAGTCACAGCCGACGGCAGCATTCAGGCCAGAACACTGCACAACGACCCCTGGGGTTGGACCGAAGGTGTACTCAGCGTGCAGCAGATGCCGCTTGCCGAGTTTGCCAGCGAACTCGGCCGCTACCGACCGGGCCTGTTGCGCTGCGCTCCAGAAGTGGCGGGCTTGAAGGTTTCCGGCACCTATCAGTTGGCTGACACCGGGCAAATTCTGCAACTGCTCACCCGCAGCCTGCCCGTGCGGGTCGAGTACAGGACGCGCTATTGGGTAAGCATCGGCGCGGCGTAAAGGGTTATCACTGCGCCACAGCCCGCATCCGCCCACGGCGCCGGTATGACTGCCTGGCAAAGCACACGAACAGCCCGGCCATCAGTGCCAGCGCCATGGGCAAACCATGCGGCGCGACATTCATGGCCGCCCCACTGACCAGCGGCCCGACCAGGCTGCCTACGCCCCACAGCAAGCCCACACTGGCGTTGGCAGTGACCAGGTCCTGGCCCTTGAAGCGCTGCCCGATCAGCACCAGCGCCAAGGTATAGATCCCCCCCGCCACCGCGCCCAGCACCACCAGCAGCGGCCACAGCAGCCAGGTCAGATTCAGCAGCCAAGGCAAACCGATGCCGATCACCATCGCCACCAGCCCGCACGCCAGGTGCAGCCCTGTGCGCTCAACCCGATCGGCCAACCAGCCCAGCGGCAGCTGGAAAAGCATGTCGCCGGCAAACACCACCGTCACCATCAACGCCGCCACGCCAACGGCAAAGCCATGGCTGGTGGCGTACACCGGCAGCAGCGACAGCACCACGGCATCGAAGAACGAGAAGAACAGCACCGCCATGCACAACGCCGGTGCCACACGGAAGAACCCGGCCAGGCCGAAGCTTTTTTCGCCCTCTTCGTGCTCGACATGGTCGTTAGGCACCGTCAGCACAATGCACAGCAACGCCAGCCCATAACAGACCGTGACGACACCCGTGATCCACGGGCTATCGGCGCCCAACACTGCCAGCATGGCCGGGCCCAGCACCTGAAAGCCCGTAAAGCTGGTGGCGTACAAGGCCATGATCTTGCCGCGGTTATGTTCGGGGCACAGTTCGTTGACCCACGACTCGCCGAGGATGATGGCGATCCCCATGCCAAGCCCCAGGCCCAGGCGCAGCAACGCCAGCAGCCACAACGAGCCGAACGCGGACTCGAGCAAGGCGATGCTGACCGTGCACAGGCTGAAACACAGCAGATAGATGGTGCGCCGGGTGAGATGGCGGCAGCAGGCGTCGACCAGAAAAGCCGAGAGCATCATGCCGGCGGCAGGGATGGCCGAGATGATGCCGATTTCCAGTGTGCTCGCCCCCGCTTCATGCAGGCGCAACGACACCAGCGGCAAGCTGGCCCCCAAACTGAAACCCACGACAGAAACAGCGAACAATAAGCCCGCCAACAAACGCATGTTCATGTACCACTCCTGGCAAACCGAAAAGACGTGCAGAAACAGGCGCGCACGCCAGAACGGCGAGCGACGCGAAAGCGCAGATCAGTTCAGGCGAGGTGTGGCGAGAAGGTGAAGGCAAACAGCACGCTGCGGCGGCGCTTGAGCACCGTGTCACTCGGCCATGCACGACGCAGTGCCTGGAAGGCAGGCTGGCGGGCATGTGGGAGGGACTGGGTACGGCGCATTGCTTTGGCTACTACGCAGGTGATTGAAAAAAGAGGCGGCACTTTAGCCACCTCCGGGGGGCTCGTCAATTGCCCAGGGGCCTCTGCCAGGCCCCCGGTGCGTTCAGCGTTTACCTGTACTTGGCAGCAACACCGCCAACAACCCGAACAATGGCAGGAACGAGCACAACCCATACACGTATTCGATACCACGCAGGTCCGCTACGTACCCCAACAGCGCAGCGCCAATGCCGCCAAAACCGAACATCAGGCCAAAGAAGATCCCGGCAATCATGCCCACGCTGCCCGGCACCAGCTCCTGCGCATACACCACGATCGCGGAAAACGCCGAAGCCAGGATAAAGCCGATCACCACGCTCAGCACCGTGGTCCAGAACAAGTCGGCATACGGCAGCGCCAGCGTGAACGGCGCCACACCCAGTATCGAAAACCAGATCACAGCCTTGCGCCCGATACGGTCACCGATCGGCCCGCCAAAGAAGGTGCCCGCCGCCACCGCGCCGAGGAACAGGAACAGGTGCAGCTGCGAGCTGGCCACCGACACACCGAACTTCTCGATCAGGTAGAAGGTAAAGTAGCTGGTGAAGCTGGCCATGTAGAAGTACTTGGAGAACACCAGCAAGCCCAGCACGATCAGCGCCGCGATTACCCGATTGCGCGAAATGCCGTGGGTGGCCTGCACCGCCTTGCGCGCCTTGGCCTGATTGAGGTGTTCCTTGTACCAGCCGCGCAACATCAGGGTAACGCCGAGGAAGAACAGCCCGGCCAGGCCGAACCAGGCCACATGGGTCTGGCCGAACGGTATGACGATGGCCGCTGCCAGCAGTGGGCCCAGAGCAGAGCCGGTGTTGCCACCGACCTGGAAGGTCGATTGGGCCAGGCCGAAGCGCCCGCCCGAGGCCAGCCGTGCAATACGCGAGGTTTCCGGGTGGAAGGTCGACGAGCCAATGCCCACCAAAGCCGACGCCAGCAGGATCATCGGGAAACTGCCAACGAAGGCCAGCATCACGATCCCCACCAACGTACACAGGGTGCCTAGCGGCAACAGATTTGGCGTGGGCCGGCGGTCGGTGAAGAAGCCGACCCAAGGCTGCAACAGCGAGGCGGTGATCTGGAACGTGAGCGTGATCATGCCGATCTGGGCGAAGCTCAGGTCGTAGTTGGCCTTGAGCATCGGGTAGATCGCGGGCAGCACCGATTGGATCAGGTCGTTGATCAAGTGCGCCAAGGCGCAGAAACCGATGATACGCATCACCATCGGCGAGGCTTGGCTTGCCGCTGCCGGGGTGGATGCGGTGGAGGCACTAGTGGTGGCCATTTGCCTGAATCTCCGTCCTCTGGTTTGGGATCCGATTATCAGGAATCAAATAGATACATAGCTACCTTTTTTATCCCCCTGTCGCCACGTACTTGAAAATGGTTCTCAATATAATTAGCATCCTCTGCCAATGACTCCTGTCATCGTTAGGCCAAACGGCCCCTATCGTGAGCAGACCGCCCCCATGAGCCCGATGTCCGCCAAGCAGCTGCAGCCCGATCCACAACAGGAAGCGCTGGCGTGGTTTTCGTTGCTGCGCCAGCCCGGTTGCGACGAAACCCAGCGCCAGGCATTTGCAGCCTGGTGCCAGGTACAAGAGAACGCCCACGCCTACGCCGAGCTGGAGACGTTCTGGCAACAGCTGCAACCCGCACCTGCCCGCCCTCGCCCACGGCATGTCACTGTCCGTCGCAGTCACCTGGGTAAAGGGTTGGCGCTTGTGTTCTTGCTAGGGTTAGGCGCTGCTGCTTACCTGTACTGGCCGCTGATACAGCGCCTGGCCAGCGAGCTGCACACCGATGTGGGAGAGCGCCGCAGCATACGCTTGGCGGATGGCACGACATTGAACCTGGACAGCGCCAGCGCAATGAACGTCGACCTGCGCGGCCGCACCCGCCAACTGCACCTGGTGCAGGGCCAGGTGCATCTGGAAGTCGTGCTCGACGGGCGCGCCATGGACGTGGAAGTGGGCAACGCACGCATCCAGGTATACGGCACTCGCTTGCAGATAGCCCGCCATGCAGGGCGTGACGAACTCGTGGTATTCAGTGGCAAGGCCATGGTCACCCAGGGGGGTGAGCAGCGAATGGTCTCGGCAGGTGAGCGGGTAACCTTCGATGACACACGCATCGATCCGGTGCGGAAGGCTGATCTGAAAACCGCTGACAGTTGGCGCAACGGTCGCCTTAAAGCCACAGACATGCCATTGAGGCAGGTGCTGGAGCGCCTTGCCGGTTACCAAGGGCAGCGTCTGTGGATGATGGATGAACACGTGGCTCATCGCCGTGTGAGCGGCGATTTCAACCTCGACCGGCCTGGCCAAAGCCTGCAATCCCTGGCTGCAGCCCAGCAGCTGCAGTTGCTGGGTGTGCTCGGGTACTGGCTTGTGGTGCGCTGAAACCGGGGCTGGCCGCTAAGTTTTTGAAAGCGTGCAAATTTTTTTTGAAATGAGTGTTGACAGAGGGGGCGTTCAAGAGAATAATGCGCGCCATCGGCTACATAGCTCAGTTGGTTAGAGCATAGCATTCATAATGCTGGGGTCCGGGGTTCAAGTCCCTGTGTAGCCACCAAACAAGACGAAGGGCTTACCGCAAGGTAAGCCCTTTTTCTTTGCCTGCGAAAAAGTTGCTGATGCCCGCACCAACCAATCCCGCAGCAGCCGGGCGCCGAATGACAGGCTTCGGCGCTACTGTCTTCGCCTCAACGTATTCCGGTCACCGCCACAGCCAAACCCAGCCCGATCAATGCCAGACCAATAGCTCGGTCCACCAGCACTTGCCGCTCGATCATCGCCTTGCGCAATGCCGTGCTGGAAAAAAATACCGCCACCAGGCTGAACCATAGCCAATGGGCAACGGACATGAACGCACCGTAGGCGAAGTTCAGCGTCAGCGGGCTACCAGGCTGTACCACCTGGGTGAAGGCACTGATGACAAACAACATGGTCTTGGGGTTGAGGGCGTTGGTCAAAAAGCCCGTGCGCAGCGCTTGCAGTACGCCGGCAGAGGACTGGCCAACCCCGTCCAGGCTGATGCGCCGGGTGTTGGTCAATGACTTGTACCCCAGGTAAATCAGGTAGCCCGCCCCCAGCACCTTCATGACGAAGAACAGCGTCGGGCTCTGGCTGATGATCACGGCAATGCCCAACACCGTGTACAACACATGCACCTGCACCCCTAGGGCGATGCCCACAGCAGCAGCCAGCCCGGCCTTGCGACCCTGCGCATAGCTGCTGCGGGTGACCATGGCAAAATCGGCGCCAGGGCTGATGACGGCGAGCAGGGTGAACAGGGCGACGGCGATGAGTTCGGTCATGCTGAGGGCTCTCGATAGGCGATGGAAATACACAGACCGCCGATTATCAAGCGCTTACAGATGCGGAAAAATCGATTTATGCTGAGATGAATCTGATAGTTTTGCTCACAGATGTACAGCCTGCCTTGGCCTCTTCGCGGGTAAACCCGCCCCTACAGGGAAATATGTGGCCATGTAGGAGCGGGTTTACCCGCGAAGAGGCCGGCACAGCTGAACAGGGATATCATGAAACTGCCGCCACTCAACGCCTTCCGCTACTTCGACATTGCCGCCCAGACCGAGAGCTTCGTGCGCGCCGCCGAGCACTTGCACGTCACTCACGGCGCGGTCAGCCGCCAAATACGCCTGCTGGAAGAAAGCCTTGGCGTGGAACTGTTCGAACGCCGCAACCGGGCCATTTTCCTCACCCCCGCCGGTCGTGCCCTGCAAGGCACCACCCAGGCGATCTTCGAACAGCTCGAAGGCGCCGTGCAGCGCCTGCAGCAACAAGCTCGCGACAATGTGCTGGTGCTGTCTTGCGAACCGACCATCGCCATGCGCTGGCTGATCCCGCGCCTGCCGCGCTTCCATGCCACCCACCCCGACCTTCAGTTGCACCTGGTAGCCGCAGGCGGCCCGCTGGACTTCGCGCGCAGCGGTGTCGACCTGGCAATTCGCCGCGACGACTTCCACTGGGACAACCAGCTGTACAGCCAGAAAATCTGCGATGAATGGATCGGCCCGGTGTGCCACCCCGCCGCCTGCGCCAGACTCGATGGCCAACGGCTGCTGCACAGCACCACACGTCCTGCTGCCTGGCCCACCTGGCTGCGCCTGAGCGGCCAACAGGCGCGGCACTGCGAACGCAGCGACTACGAACATTTCTACCTGTCGATTCAGGCCGCCAGCGCCGGACTGGGCCTGGCCATTGCCTCAGCCCTGATGGTGCGCGACGAACTCGACAGCGGGCAGCTGCAGGCGCCGTTCGGTTTTGTGCGCGATGGCTCGGCCTACCACCTGCTCAGCCCGCAGCCTCTGGCCGACAGCGGCAAGCGCCAGCGCTTCGCCGAGTGGATAATGGACGAATGCCGGAAGTGCCTGGCTCATTTGGGGTTGATACAGAACGACGCCCCCGCACCGCCATCACCACCCCAGGTGCGATAACCGGCGGTATCCAAATGGATACGGCCTGATGGGTAGCGGCCCAGCCCCATGTTCCAGGCTTGGCCGTGTTGCTGCCAGAAACGGCACAGCGGATTGGGGTCGGCCCAGGCCGGCAGCAGTATATCGACGGCGAAAGCGCGGGTATGCGCACTGTTGGCCGCCCCGCCCGCACAGGCATTCAGGCGCGGCTCACGGTAGGCCGAAACCACCTCGAACTGGCGCAGGATGCCTTGATCGTCGAGTGCCTTGATCAACGCGAGGGTCGAACGCACAGCGGCCCAATTGCCGGGGGGTGGTACGGCGAAAGGCGATGCGTGGCACAGTTTCCAGTCCGATGCCGAGCGCAGCAACTGGTGAATTGGCACTACACCGTAAAGCCGGGCATCTACCAGCATTTCACGGAAAGGGCGGGTTTGATGATCACCCGCCCACTGGGCGAACATCCACACGTCGCGCTCGTCAGCGTGAGTAGCGCTAGCGATACACAGGCTCGCTGCCAAAAGCAGTTGTCTCATTCTTTATCCGTCCCTGCCGAGAACAAAGCCTGCGCGCCCGGGTACGCCCCTGCAAAGTCAGTCTTCGAACAGGGTACAGGCCATCACCAGGGCGTCTTCACGGCCGCCGGCAATCGGATAATAGTCGCGGCGGCGGCCAATTTCGTTGAAACCATAACGCTCGTACAAACGATAGGCCGACTGGTTGCTGGCGCGCACTTCCAGAAAGCATTCGCGGCCATTGAGCTGATAGGCCCGGGCCATCAGGTGCTTGAGCAGGCGCAGGCCCAGGCCGCAGCCTTGGTTTTCCGGTTTTACGGTGATGTTGAGCAGGTGCGCTTCATCGATGATCACATTGATCACACCATGGCCCACTTGCTGCTGGCCATCGAACATCAGCCAGACTTCGTACGATTTGAGCGCATCCTGAAAGATTCCACGGGTCCAGGGGTGACTGAATGCGGCATATTCGATCTTAAGTACGGCATCCAGATCCGCCTCGGTCATCGGGCGGAAGCTGATCGAGTCACTCATTCAACGCTCTTCCAGCGCGCCATCAGCTGGCGCATGGCTTTCCAGACGTCCGCCTTGCGTTGCGGCTCGTCCATCAACAGTTCAAGGCCCGGCAATGCCCAGGCGTCGCCCAGGCTGTCGAGCGTCAGGGTTTGGTAATAGGCATCGGCGTCGGCATTGGCGGCAAAACGCAGTGCCGGCAGGCCGACCAGCCACAGACAGGTACACGGGGCGTCTTCCAGGCGCGCCTGAACGAAGCCCTGGACGAAATCGCGCGCAGCCTCCGGCCCCTGGTCCATGTTTCCGCGCACCAGCAGTGGCCAGCGCACCGGCTCGCCGATGATCTGCGGGGCGTCGGGCAGGCCGGCGGCGCGCAGCATGTCCTTGAGCAGCAGGTAAGAGGGGTCGCGGCTCTGGAACGGCTGACCAGTGGCCAGTTCCACCAGCAGCAGGCAACTGCCGGCGCGCAACAACTGCAGCGAGAAGCGCGGTGGCGGCACCGGTGCCGGGCGCGGAGCAGCGGGCTGCTCTTGTGCCTCGACAGGCTTGACGGCGGGTTTAGGCACACTGCCCGGGCGCGGGATCTCGATTTTCGGCCGCTCGCCGGAGCGAGCCTGGGGGGTGACGGGCGTTTCGTTGGCGGCCGATGCCGGCCTGACCTCGAAATCGATGTCCTCGACCGGCGCAACCGGCAGCAGCAGCTCGGGCCGCGACGGTGCGGCGAACGGCAGCTCGGCGCGCGGCAGCCAGTGCACCACTTGCATGGCGGAAAGGTAGGCGCGGCGACGGGGTTCGGTCAGCAAGGGGCGGATATCCGAGGGGGTGAAGGCAATTGGGCATTCTAACGTGTACGCCGTGGTTTTTGCAGCGCCTATCAGACCGAGCGCCGTCACATGAACAACGCCTTACACCTGCACATCCCATGGTTATTTCTCATTACAGACCAAGGGGTAAAAACCACCCCCGCGAATGCAGTACAATCGCCCCCTTTTTCTTGGCAACGAGTCGAAGCCAATGATCGAACCCAAGCGCGTCCTGCGCGCCCTAGCCGAACACTGGGCCCTGATCGAGCCGCTGTGCGAGCGTTTCGACCAGGGCACCCTGAGCCTGGTCGAACTGCGCCAGCATGTGGCCCGCCAGCAGCTCGAAAGCACCCCGCAGGACATCACCCAGCTACTCGACGTGTGGATCCGCCTGGATATCCTGGTCCCGGTGGCCAAGAGCCCGAACCGTTTCGAGCTCAACGCGCAGATCCACGACTTCCTCGCCTACCTGCGCCGCGAACACCGGCTGGGCCTGTGCCTGGAGATCGAAGCCTACTTGCGCCACCTGGAGCGCCTGGCCGGGCACATCCAGGATGCCTTCGACAACCGCGACAGCGACGACCTGGCACGCCAGTTGCGCCTGCTCGACATGCGCGTGCGCGATGTGCTGAAAAAGCTCGACAACGACGAGCAGGCACTGGTGGCCGTGGCCGAACGGGCCAAGACCAGCAACCGCCAGATTCCGCTGCGTCAGCGTTATGCCGAAGTGCTGGCCACCTGGGACGAATACGTCGAGCCGATGATCCAGCTGGTCAACGCCGACGGCGCCTTCGAACAGGGTGTACGCAAGGTCGAGACCGTGCTGCTGAAACTGCTGGGCGAACAGGCGCGCCTGGGCCACCTGGTCGACGACGACATGCTGCTGCGCACCCACGCGCGCATCCTGGAAATGCAGACCAGCGCCCAGTTGACCCTGCGCCACGCCCGCGAACTGCTGCTGCCGCTGCGCGAAGAAGCCCGCCGGCACAACGCCGTGACCCGCGGCGCCGCACTGGCCCTGTCGGTGATCCGGCGCAAAGGCATCGATGCCGTGCCGCAGGCGGCCATGCCGATGTTCACCCGCCCGCAAAGCACCTTCCTTGGCAGTGCCAGCCAGGTCGAGGCCTACGTTTACGCACTGGCTCGCTTCGAGCCCAAACCGGCGCGTTTCCCCAAAGCCCACAAGACCCAGTCCGGCGCCCTGCCCCGTGCCCCGCGCACGGTCAAGGAAATGGCCGAACGCTGCGAACAGGCCCTGCCACTGCCCGACTTGATGGTCTGGCTGCTGGAGCAGGAGCCCGAAGGCGCCACCGACGAGCTGCTGTACTGGTTCTCGCGCCTGTCGCGGGAAAAGCGCTTCAAGCGCGAACGCCTCGACCGCCGCGAATACACCACCCAGGAACATTTGGTCAGCCTGCATTCGTTCGCCCTGACCTCCAGCCGCGAAGACGCCCCAAGCGCGCCTACCGAACCCAACGCGAGCCCAGCCCATGCATCTTGATCTTTCCGAACTGTCCCAGCTCGCGCCGATCTTCCGCGAGCTGTTCAAAGGCTTCCACGTCAGCCGGCGCGACCCTGAGCTGTACGCCCAGCTGTCGAACTTCCAGGACCAGTACCGCACCCTGTTCAAGGCCCTGGGCTTCGAACTGGTGTGCGATACCCGTGGCTTCTATTACTTCGTGCCCGACATGACCGCCGCGCAGGTCAACAAGACCGCGCAACGCCTGTCGCTGTTCACCTTCATCCTGGTCGAGCACCTTGCTGACCAGGGCCGCGACCCGATGGCCGTGCTCGATGGCGGCAGCATCGGCCGCGACGAACTGCCCTCGCTGCTGGACAAGTACCGCGACCTGTTCCTGCAGGCCGAAGTGCAGACCGTGGACGAGCTGGAAGAAAAAATCCTGCGGCGCATGACCCAACTCGGCTTCGCCCATGAGGAAGGCGGCATCTACCGCTTCCTGCCGCCCATGCATCGCTTCCTCGATGTGTGCCTTTCGGTGCAGCAGGACCGCGACCTGGCCGCCACCCTGCACAGCGCCCTGCCGCTGCCGACCCCGGTACTGGTCGAGGAAGAAAGCGCCGAAGAACTCAACCGTACCGACGACCCGCTCGACCTCACGCCTTTCCAGGGCGAGGAAAGCGAAGAGGACGCCCTGGCCCGGGCCATCCGCGAAGAGCAACAGGAGATTGACGCATGAGCCAGGAACGCTACGGCATCCGCCGCTTCGCATTGCTCAACACCGCCGGCTACAGCCTTGGCCTGTTCCCGCTGGAGCACCCGCTGTCGGTATACGGCGCCAACAACCTGGGTAAATCGGCTTCGATCAATGCCCTGCAGTTCCCGATCCTGGCACGTATGTCGGACATGAGTTTCGGCAAGTACAGCCTTGAGCAATCGCGCCGCTTCTACTTCGCCAGCGACACGTCGTACATTCTTTGCGAACTGAGCCTGCCCCACGGCACGCACGTGATTGGTGTGGTCGGGCGCGGCCCGGGTGGCGGTTTCGGCCACCAGTTCTTCGCCTACAAGGGCGAACTGGACCTGGCCCACTACCAGAAGAACGACACCTGCCTGCGTCAGAAAGAGCTGTTCACCAACCTTGAACGCCTGGGGATCAAGGCTTACGAACTGAAGCCGGACGAACTGCGCCGGCTGCTGGTGGGCGGACACACTTCGGTGCCGCTGGACCTGACCATGATCCCGCTGCGCTCCACCAGCGAGCAAAGCCTGAAAACCTTCCGCGCGCTGTTCATCAACCTGCTGCACATGCGTGAGATCACCGCCGCCAAGCTCAAGCAGCTGTTCCTCGACGCCTTCGAGCACAGCCTGCGCTCGGGCAGCGTCGACTACATCGCCGCGTGCGAGGAAGCCTTCCGCGACGTACGCCGCATGGAGCAGGACTACAACGCCCTGGTGGCTGCCGGCCCGTTGGTCGAGGCCCTGGCCGGTGGCGTGGCCCAGCGCGACATCCTGCGTGGCAAGCTGCACCGCATTTCGCCTGTGCTCGACACCCTGCTGGGCACCTGGCAGGAATACGCCATGGCGCGCAAGGAAGAGCTGGTCATCCAGTCCGAGCACTACCGTGGCGAGCAGGACCGCCTGCAGAACGACCAGCGTGGCGGCACCCAGGAGCTGATGCGCCTGGAGCGTGAAATTACCGGTATCCAGCGCTGGCTAGGCGAGCTGTCGGTGCTCAAGCACCGCTTTGCGCTGGTCGATGACGTCAAGGTACTGGAGCAGCAACTGCTGGCGGCCAAAGACGCCCACGACGAGCTGGCCGGCGCGCTGGCCCAGTCACGGCAGTTCAGTGCCGAAGACCTCGACGAGCGCGTACGCGACCTGGAAAAACGCCTGAAGCAGGTCAAGCAGCAGCTGGATCACGCTGACAACAACAGCTATGCCCGCCTGCGCGAAGAGTTCTCGCAGCAGGACGTCGACCGCCTGATGCGCCTGTTCAACGGCGCGCTGTTCAGCCTGCCGCTGGGCGACCGCGGCATCGAGCTGGACGACAGCGACCTGTGGGTAAAATCGCTGGAAGCGGTGCTGGACGGCTTCAAGGGCGAGCGCTTCGAGGCCCCAGGCCTGGCCATCGACCTGACCCACATCGACCCACCGGCCCTGCAGGCCCTGGCCGACCGCGCCGCCCTGCGCGACCAGAAAGAGCGCCTGGAAAAAGAACTCAAGCAGCTCAAGACCCAGCAGGCCGTGGCCGCCGACCGCTCCGCGTCCAAAGCGCAGACCGAAACCCTGTACCAGGAAGTGCTGGACGCGCAGAAGGCGCTGGAAGACTTCCGCCGTAGCCAAACCCTCGCCGCCGAAGAGCCCGAGAAGCTGGAACAGCTCTCGCAGCTGGAAGCGGCCCAGGACGAACTCAAGCGCTCCAGCGACGCCTTCACCGAGCGCGTCCAGCAGCTGTCAGCCAAGTTGCAACTGGTCGGCCGCCAACTCGGCGACCTCGAGTCCAAGCAGCGCACCCTGGAAGACGCCCTGCGCCGTCGCCAGCTGTTGCCGGCCGACCTGCCCTACGGCACGCCATACATGGAAGCCATCGACGACTCGATGGACAACCTGCTGCCGCTGCTCAATGACTACCAGGACAGCTGGCAAAGCCTTCAGCGGGTGGACAACCAGATCGAGGCGCTGTACGCCCAGGTGCGCCTCAAAGGCGTGGCCAAGTTCGACAGCGAAGACGACATGGAACGCCGCCTGCAACTGCTGGTGAACGCCTACGCGCACCGTACCGACGAAGCCCTGACCTTGGCCAAGGCACGCCGCGCTGCGGTCACCGACATCGCCCGAACCCTGCGCAACATCCGCAGCGACTACGACAGCCTTGAGCACCAGCTGGCCCTGTTCAACCGCGAGATCAACAAGCGTCAGGTGTCCAACCTGGAAAGCTTCCGCGTGGTACTGGCGCCGAACAAGGAAGCGCTCAAGCACATCGACCAGATTATCCACAGTGCCGGCCAGTACGAAGAAGGCGAAACCCTGTCGGTCTTCGACCTGACCCAGAGTGCCGATCAGGACAACAAGAACGAAGAGGCCAAGGAGTACCTGGCACGGCTGGTGGCGGCCAACCACAACCAGCTGGGCCTGAAGGACCTGTTCGAGCTGGCGTTCGAGATCACCAAGGTCAATGGCCAGCCGATCATCCACGCCGACATCGACGGTGCGGCGTCCAACGGCACCACCATGACCATCAAGGCGCTGACCAACATGTACCTGTTGCTGCACCTGATGGACCGTGACCTGGCCGGGCGCATTCGCCTGCCGTACTACCTGGACGAAGCGGCAGACATCGACGAACGCAACCAGGCGGCACTGCTGGAGACCAGCCAGCAACTGGGCTTCGTACCGATCCTGGCGAGTGTGAAACCACAGGTCTCGGCGCACGTTGCGATCGACCTGGAAGGTGGCAGCGGGCCGAACGGCATCTACATCGACGAGGCGGACTGGAAGTTCATCAGCCGGCTGGATGAAGTGAAAGCGGTTGTGCGTGAGGATCAGGCCGAGGAACTGGCCTGAGATAGCCGGGGCCGCGTTGCGGCCCTTTCGCGGGTGAACCCGCTCCTACGACGGCCTGCGCCCAACCACCGATGCGTATGCAGGAGCGGGCTATCAATGAGCCCAAGGCAGGATCGGAATGGCAGTCACCGCATTCTGCGGGCTGCCTTCGATCATGCGGTCGCTGTACACCAGGTACACCAGCGTGTTGCGCTTCTTGTCGAGAAAACGCACCACCTGCATGGTCTTGAACACCAGCGAGGTGCGTTCTTTGAACACTTCCTCGCCATCCTTGAGCTCACCCTTGAAGTTGATCGGCCCGACCTGACGACAGGCAATCGATGCCTCCGCCCGGTCCTCGGCCAGCCCCAAGCCCCCTTTCACTCCGCCAGTCTTGGCACGTGACAGGTAGCACGTCACGCCCTCGACCTTAGGGTCATCGAACGCCTCGACCACAATGCGGTCGTTCGGCCCGACGAACTTGAACACGGTGGACACCTGGCCGACCTCTTCGGCGCCAGCCAACATCGGCAGCACGCACGCTGCCACAGCGATTACGTTCTTCAGCAGGCTCATACCAGCACCAGGTTGTCGCGGTGTACAAGTTCCGGCTCGGCGCTATAGCCAAGGATCGACTCGATGGCTTCGGACGACTGACCAATGATCTTCTGCGCCTCCAGGGCGCTGTAGTTGGCCAGGCCGCGAGCCACTTCAACACCGTCCGGGCCGACGCACACCACCATCTCGCCACGACGGAAGCTGCCCTGCACAGTCTTCACGCCAACCGGCAGCAAGCTCTTGTTGGCCTGACGCAGCGCTTGCACGGCACCGGCATCCAGCACCAGGGTGCCACGGGTTTGCAGGTGACCGGCCAGCCACTGCTTGCGCGCCGCGAGCATGCCGCGCTCAGGGGACAGCAAGGTGCCCAGGCGCTCGCCCGCCTTCAGGCGGTCCAGCACGCGCTCGATGCGGCCACCGATAATGATGGTGTGGGCGCCGGAACGGGCAGCCAGGCGCGCCGCACGCAGCTTGGTCTGCATGCCGCCACGGCCCAGGGCACCACCGGTACCACCGGCCACGGCATCCAGTGAGGGGTCGTCGGCGCGGGCTTCGTAGATCAACTGCGCTTCGGGGTTGTTGCGCGGGTCGGCATCGAACATACCATCGCGGTCGGTGAGGATCACCAGCAGGTCGGCCTCGACCAGGTTGGCCACCAGCGCCGCCAGGGTGTCGTTGTCGCCGAAGCGGATCTCGTCGGTGACCACGGTGTCGTTTTCGTTGATCACCGGCACCACGCCCAGATCGACCAAGGTGCGCAGGGTGCTGCGGGCATTCAGGTAACGCTTGCGGTCGGACAGGTCGTCATGGGTCAGCAGGATCTGCGCGGTGTGCTTCCCGTGCTCCCCGAAGCTCGACTCCCAGGCCTGCACCAGACGCATCTGGCCGAGCGAGGCAGCCGCCTGCAGCTCGTTCATCGCACTCGGTCGCTTGGTCCAGCCCAGCTGGCTCATGCCGGCAGCCACGGCCCCGGAGGAGACCAGTACCAACTCCACGCCCGCCTCACGCAGCGCGACCATCTGCTCGACCCAAACGGCCATTGCACCGCGGTCGAGGCCCTTGCCATCGGCGGTCAGCAGAGCACTGCCAATCTTAACGACCCAGCGCTTGGCGCCCGTCACCTTGCTTCGCATCTTCTTCCAACCTATGTCGAATCTGTAGATACCGTGGATACAAAAACGCCGCTCCAGAGAGCGGCGTTTAGTGTACTGCAACCGATCAGTCGCGCACGTAAATGATTTCCGGACCGTCTTCGTCGTCCTCGAAATCATCGTCCCAACCATCGTCGTCGCCGATGTCATGCACGCTCTTGACGCCGGTACGACGCAGGGTACGGGCGTCGTCCAGGGCCTGCAGCTGGGCACGGGCTTCGTCTTCGATGCGCTGGTCAAGGTCGGCCAGCTCTTCGGCGTAGGCCGGGTCGTTGGCCAGGCGGTCGGCGCGGTCTTCGAGGTAGCGCATCAGGTCGTGGCTGAGCTTGTCGGTGCCCTGCTTGGAAATAGCCGAGATCACGTAGACCGGGCCTTCCCACTCCAGACGGTCGATCACTTCCTGCACACGCTCGTCGCGCTCGTCGTCCATGACCATATCGGCCTTGTTCAGCACCAGCCAGCGCTCACGCTCGGCCAGCGACGGGCTGAAGCGGGTCAGCTCGTTGACGATGACTTCGGCGGCATCGGCCGGGCTGCTTTCGTCCAGCGGCGCAATGTCCACCAGGTGCAGCAGCACGCGAGTACGCGCCAGGTGCTTGAGGAAGCGGATACCCAGGCCGGCACCTTCGGAAGCGCCTTCGATCAGGCCTGGGATGTCGGCGATGACGAAGCTCTTCCAGCGGTCGACGCTGACCACGCCCAGGTTTGGCACCAGGGTAGTGAACGGGTAGTCGGCAACTTTCGGCTTGGCGGCCGAGACCGAACGGATGAAGGTACTCTTGCCAGCGTTCGGCAAGCCCAGCAGGCCGACGTCGGCCAACACCTTCATTTCCATCTTCAGGTCACGCTGCTCACCCGGTTTGCCTGGGGTGGTCTGGCGCGGCGCACGGTTGGTGCTCGACTTGAAACGGGTGTTGCCAAGCCCGTGCCAGCCACCTTGCGCGACCATCAGCTTCTGGCCGGGGGTGACCAGGTCACCGATCACTTCCTGCGTGGAAGCATCGATCACGGTGGTGCCGACCGGCACGCGCAGGAACAGGTCTTCACCCTTCTTGCCGGTGCAGTCGGTGCTACCGCCGTTGGAGCCACGCTGGGCTTCATGGTGACGGGTGTAGCGGTAGTCGACCAGGGTGTTCAGGTTTTCGTCGGCAATCATGTACACCGAGCCGCCGTCACCACCGTCACCGCCGTTAGGGCCGCCGTTCTCGATGAACTTCTCGCGACGGAAGCTCATGCAACCGTTGCCACCGTCACCGGCCTTGACCCGAATGGATACTTCGTCAACAAACTTCATTAAAACCGCCTCTCGTCGGCAGACGAGCTGAATGACTCAAAAACATGAGGCTCTTGCAAAAATGAGCGCGGCGGCCCCGTACGACCGTAGAAACCAACGCCGGCAACCCAGACAAACAGCTTTGCAAGAGGCTCACCACAAACGAAAAAGCCCCGTCGCATGACGGGGCTTCTGGAGCGACGTCGCGATTAAGCGGCGACGATGCTCACGTAACGGCGCATGAACTCGCCTTTCTTCTCGAACTTGATCACGCCTTCGATCTTGGCGAACAAGGTGTGGTCCTTGCCCATGCCAACGCCGTAGCCAGCGTGGAATTCGGTACCGCGCTGACGGACGATGATGTTGCCTGGCTTGATAACCTGGCCGCCATACATCTTCACGCCAAGGCGTTTCGATTCTGAGTCGCGACCGTTACGAGTACTACCACCAGCCTTCTTGTGAGCCATGGTTCAATTCTCCAAATAAATTCAGGGGATCTAGGGGATTAAGCCTGGATGCCGGTGATTTTGATCTCGGTGAACCACTGGCGGTGGCCCATACGCTTCATGTGGTGCTTACGACGACGGAACTTGATGATGCGAACCTTGTCGTGGCGGCCTTGCGAAACGACTTCGGCCACTACTTTAGCGCCAGCAACAACTGGAGCACCGATGGTGACTTCTTCACCGTTGGCGACCAGCAGAACGCGATCGAAGGTCACGGATTCGCCAGTGGCGACTTCCAGTTTTTCGATCTTGAGGAATTCACCTTCAGCGACTTTGTACTGCTTGCCGCCGGTAACGATTACTGCGTAAGACATGGTATTTCTCCGATAATCCTGCTCACCCAGCGCTTTATATGATGAGTATTGGCTGGCATGGCTGCACAGGGCTGGAACGGCCCGGCGCAATTGCGTAAGGCAGGTGCTGCCCAGGAAGTTAGGGTGCGCGATTGTACGCAACCGCGGTTTTGCTTGCAAGTGCCGCCCCCGGCCTGCGGGCACCGCGCCTTGACACACCGGGACCCGCGACCTAGCATGCCGCGCAACCTCACTGGAGCAGCCGATGCAACCCCAAACCTTCTACCGCGCGGTGGCTGATGATTTCAGCGCCGTCGACGAGATCATCAAGAAGCAGCTGACCTCGCGCGTGCCGCTGGTATCGAAGATCGGCGACTATATCACGTCCGCCGGTGGCAAGCGCCTGCGTCCCCTGCTGGTACTGCTGTGTGGCAAGGCCCTGGGCCGCGAAGGCGACGACCTGCGCCTGCTGGCCGCCACCATCGAATTCCTGCACACCGCCACCCTGCTGCACGACGACGTGGTCGACATGTCCGGCATGCGCCGTGGCCGCTCTACCGCCAATGCCCTGTGGGGCAACGCGCCGAGCGTACTGGTGGGCGACTTCCTTTATTCGCGCTCGTTCGAAATGATGGTCGAGCTGGGCTCGATGCCGGTCATGCAGATCCTGTCCAAGGCCACCCGGGTGATTGCCGAAGGTGAAGTGCTGCAACTGTCGCGCGTACGCGACGCCAGCACCACCGAGGAAGTCTACATGGAGGTCATTCGCGGCAAGACGGCGATGCTGTTCGAAGCTTCTACCCACAGTGCTGCGGCGCTGGCCCAGGCCACCGACGAGCAGCGCGAAGCCCTGCGTACCTTTGGCGACCATCTGGGCGTGGCCTTCCAGCTGGTCGACGACCTGCTGGACTACAAGGGTGACTCGCAGACCCTGGGCAAGAACGTCGGTGACGACCTGGCCGAGGGCAAACCTACCCTGCCGCTGATCTACACCATGCGCGAAGGCACTGCCGAGCAGGCGGCGCTGGTACGCCAGGCGATCCAGAAGGGTGGCCTGGAAGATCTGGAACAGATTCGCGTTGCGGTCGAAGAATCGGGCGCACTGAAATACACCGCCGAGCTGGCGCGCGATTACGTGAAACGCGCCATCGCCTGCCTCGAAGTGCTGCCTGCCAGTGAATACCGGGATGCGCTGGTTGAACTGAGCGAGTTTGCGGTCGCGCGTACGCACTGACAGACCGAGTCGTCTTCATTCGCGGGCAAGCCCGCTCCTGCACCATTTGTGGGGAGCGCGCTTGCCCGTGGTGCTTTTTGTCCGGACATAATCACTTCCGGAAAAATACCTTTTACAATGTGGGCTTTTAACCGCCCGTCTGTTTGTTTGAGGAACCGAAGTGAGCACTCTGCCACCCTGCCCGAAATGCAACTCCGAATACACCTATGAGGATGGCACTCAGCTGATCTGCCCTGAATGCGCCCACGAGTGGTCGGCCAGCGGCGATGCCGAGGCGGCCAGCGACGATGTGGTGAAAAAGGACTCGGTCGGCAACATCCTGCAAGACGGTGACACCGTCACCGTGATCAAGGACCTCAAGGTCAAGGGTTCGTCCCTGGTGGTCAAGGTTGGCACCAAGGTCAAGAACATCCGCCTGTGCGACGGCGACCACGACATCGACTGCAAAATCGACGGCATCGGCGCCATGAAGCTGAAGTCCGAGTTCGTCCGCAAAGTCTGATCAGGCAAAAAACCGCCAATTGGCGCTTGCTATTCTGGTAATAAGAATTATTCTCATTGGAATTGCTGTCCAAGGAGAATAGCCATGACTTATCTGATCGACGCCTGGCTGGAACGCCCTCACCCCTACCTGCGCATTCTTCATCGGGAAACCGGCGAAGTGTGCGCGGTGCTTGAAGAAGAAGCCCTCGACGAACTGCGTGACCAGGGTGACCTGGACATGAGCGGGCTGAATTCGAGTGAACCGGGGGTGCTCAAGGAACTGGTACGGAATCTGTTTCTGTTCTGCTATGCGCGGGCGTTGCGCCCTGGGGGGACAGACTGGAATTGAGGCCGGCAGGGCCGGCCTCCAGGGCATTACAGAACGTCGAGCAGCTCGACGTCGAACACCAGAACGCTGTGCGGCGGGATGCTGCCAACGCCTTGGGCGCCGTAAGCCAGCTCGCTTGGCACGTACAGGCGCCATTTGCTGCCAGCGTTCATCAGCTGCAGGGCTTCGGTCCAGCCAGCGATCACGCCGCCTACCGGGAATTCAGCCGGCTGGCCACGCTCGTAGGAGCTGTCGAACACAGTGCCGTCGATCAGGGTGCCGTGGTAGTGCGTACGCACGTTGTCTTCGCGGGTCGGCTTGGCGCCTTCACCAGCGGTCAGCACTTCGAACTGCAGGCCCGAAGCCAGCGTGGTGATGCCTTCACGCTTGGCGTTCTCGACCAGGAACTCCTTGCCAGCAGCAGCAGCGGCTTCGGCCTTGGCTGCAGCTTCGGCTTGCATCACCTCGCGGATGACCTTGAAGCTGGCCGACAGGTCGGCTTCGCTGACGCGGCTGTCGGCACCGTTGAAGGCGTCGGTCAGGCCGGCCAGGATGGCTTCCAGGCTAACGCCTGGTGGCGGGTTGTCGCGCAGCTGGCCACCCAGCTGACGGCCGATACCGTAGCTGACGCGCGTTTCGTCGGTAGACAGGTTGAGTTCGGACATTGTCGTGCTCCACTGCAGGGCGCAATGCAGCCGCGCCCTTGATAAAAAGGGCGAGCAGCCTAGCACACTGGGGCGCTGCGAGCAGCTACCAGGCCGAACGCTGGGAAATCGGCACCTTCAGGTCTTCTTCCGGGTGCGTACCCATGCCGCACATTTCGTCCTGCACCGACCAGTGCACCAGGTTCATCGAGACCATGGGGATGGTTTGCAGCAACTTGCGCGCATCCTCCACCGAGTGCACGCGCAAGCGTTCACCACGGGTATCGGACAGGGGGTGAGGATGGCCTTTGACCCGGGCCTCGAGCAGGTAGTCACCGCCTTCGATGGCGATCAGGTTCAGTTCGTCGACATGGCCAGCCCTGGCCTCGGTATTGAGCTGATGCAGGTTCATGAGAGCACCTCGCGATGGGAACCACGCATGAGAGCTCATTTTTTGTACAGGAAGGGAGAATGCGCAAGGCATGACTGACGCCACTCGTCAGTTGAGCCTCGATATCTGTGGGAGCGGGCATGCCCGCCCCCACAGGAGTTGCAGTGAAGCCTGGGGGGACTCAGTGCTTGGTCAGCTTGTCCAGGTAGCCCATGCAGAACGCCGAGACCACGAAGGTCATGTGGATGATCACGTACCACATCAGGTAATCGGTGGAGATGTTCTGCGCATCCATGAACACCCGCAGCAGGTGAATGGAGGAAATCGCCACGATCGACGCGGCAACCTTCATCTTCAGCGACGAGGAGTCCATCTTGCCCAGCCAGTTGAGCTTTTCCTTGCTTTCATCGATGTCCAGTTGCGAGACGAAGTTCTCGTAGCCGGAAATCATCACCATCACCAGCAGGCCACCAACCAGCGACATGTCGATCAGTGACAGGATCACCAGGATCAGGTCAGCTTCGCTCAACGCAAAGACATTGGGCAGGACGTGGACCACTTCCTGGAAAAATTTCAGCGCCAGGGCCAGCAGGCCGAGGGACAAGCCGAAGTAGATCGGTGCGAGCAGCCAGCGCGAGGCATACATCGCGTTTTCGAGGATACGTTCCATGAAGTTCAGGACTCATCAGGTGACTAAAAAAGCGACGGCGAGTATAGCCAGCCACCTGTTACAGCAAAAGCCCGGGGGCTGCTCCGCAGCCTGATCGCGACACAAGGCCACACTCCCACAGCAAGCCGATGCTGTACCTGTGGGAGCGGCCTTGTGTCGCGATGGGCCGCAAAGCGGCCCCGGCATTCTTCAGGTCTCAGGATGAAACTGGTAATCCCCCAGGTTGCGACACCGCTCACCATTGATCCGCCGCAACTGCGCCTGCAAATGCAGACACCAGATCTGCGGGTCATCGGCCACCTGATAACCATGCATGGTCAGGCTGTCGACGATGGCATTGAGCACCGATTCGGCCACCAGTGGCCCATGAAACGGGCCCTGCGCCTTGATCGCGGAGGGTTGTTCACCGGCCATGCCGGCGGCGAACAGCAACGTCCACATGCCGTTGTCACCGGCCAGCGGGCGGATGCTGCATTCGATACGGGTCACCAGGCCCAGGCACTGGCGTGTGAGGCTGAGGTTGCGCATGGCCGCGTCCCCTCCAATGAGCCTTGTTCAGCCCGAAACCCTCAGGCTGTTTCCATCCTGAACGCTGTACCGTCCTTAAGTTCCAGCATAGAGGAACAGTACAGAAAGATGGAAAACTGGCGCTGAACGGTAGCACATCGCCGCCAGCGCCAGTTTATTGACTCAGGCCGGTTTGGCCTGGGCAATCACCTCTTCCAGGCGTTCCTTTTCTGCCTTCTCGATGTCTTCCTCACTGATCATCTCGGCAATTTCACGCAGGCGCTCCACCACCCGGGCATTGACGCTGCCCTCGGTGAACAGCCCCTTGTCGTCGAGTACACCGGCCTCCTCGCCCACCAATAGGCTCAGCGCCTCATCAGCCTGGCTGACCGCGTAGACGTGGAACATGCCGTTCTCCACCGCCTGCAACACACGCTCGTCAAGCATCAGGGTGGCGACGTTGGCACGCGGAATGATCACCCCCTGCTCGCCGGTCAGGCCACGCGCCTCGCAGAGGCGGAAGAAGCCCTCGATCTTCTCGTTCACCCCACCCACCGCCTGCACTTCACCGAACTGGTTGATGGAACCTGTAATGGCGAAGCACTGCTTGAGCGGCGTGCGCGACAAGGCCGAGATCAGCGTGCAGGCTTCGCCCAGCGAGGCGCTGTCGCCGTCCACGTAGCCGTAGGACTGCTCCAGGGCGATGCTCGCGGAGATCGCCAGCGGGAACTCCTGGGCATAGCGGCTGCCCAGGTAACCGGTGAGGATCATCACCCCTTTGGAGTGGATCGGCTGGCCAAGGTTGACCTCACGCTCGATATCGACAATACCGCTGCCGCCGGGGTAGACGGTGGCCGAAATACGCGCGGGCATGCCGAACGCCGAGTCACCCACTTCAAGCACGGTCAGCCCGTTGCACTTGCCGATGGCCGCGCCCTCCGTGTCGATCAGGATGATGCCGGCGAGCATGTCGTCCAGCACCCGTTGCGACACACGGCCGGTACGGGTGGCCTTGGCCTTCAGCGCACGCTCGATGTGGCCTGCGTCGGTCATTTCGTCACTGGCCAGCTGGCGAATGAAATCAGCCTCGCTGACCAGCTGGAACAGGTCACCGATACGCGCTGACAGGCGCGACTGGTTTTCGGCCAGACGAGCACTGTAGGTGGCCAGACGCGCTACCGCGTCACTGGTCAGCGGCGCCATGCCCTCTTCGTTGGTGCGGGTGCGCAACAGCTGGGCGAACTGCTCCAGGTTCTCGTCGACCATCGGCATGTCTTCATCGAAGTCCACCAGCACGCGGAACATCTCCTGGAAGTCCGGGTCGTGGTCCTGTAGTGCGTAGTACAGCTGGCGCGAGCCGATGATCACCAGCTTGACGTTCAGCGGAATCACCTGCGGCTGCAGGCTGACAGTGGCAACACGGCCCAGCTCACCGATCGGCGACTCCATCTTCAGCTTGCGCGACTGCAACGCACGCTTGAGCGCGTCCCATACGAACGGCTCACCCAGCATTTTCTCGGCTTCCAGAATCAGGAAGCCGCCGTTGGCACGGTGCAGCGCGCCTGGGCGCAGTTGGCGATAGGAGGTATACAGCGCACCTTGGTCGGTGCTGTATTCGATACGGCCAAACAAATTGTCATAGGTCGGGTGCGGCTCGAACACCACCGGCGCCCCACCGTCAGCGTGATGGCCCACCACCAGGCTGGGCGCGTACTGCTCTTCGAGCAGCTTGCGGGCCACGGCGTCGGACTTGCTGTCATCGACCAGTTGCTCGACCAGCGTACGCAACAGGTTCAACTGCACCGATTGCAGGTAGGCGCACACCGCCGCGTTTTCGGCGTACTTTTCCGACAGCGGCGCCAGCAACGGCTGCAGTGCCAGGGTGATGGTTTCTTCGTTGAGCTGGCGCAGCTGGTTGTTCGATTCGCGCTTCCATTGCGGCAGGCTGGCCAGCTCTTCGTTGAGGCGCTCCTCAAGCAGGGCAATGTCCTCGTGGAATTGCTCGCGCACCTCCTCCGGCAATTGGGCAAATTCAGCTTCATCCAGCGCCTTGCCATCAGCCATCGGCGTGAAGGCGACGTTGCTGGCATCGCGGTACAAGGCCACGTCCTTTTCCAGCGACGCGCGCTCGATCACATCCAGAGCACGGTCATAACGCTGGTTGAAAGCGCGGTCGATGGCGCCCTTCTTCTGCTGGTAGGACGGGTGTTCGAACACCGCCGGGAACGTCGACAGCAGGTTGTCGATCAATCCGCCCATGTCGCTGATGAACTCGGCGGCGCTTCCGGACGGCAGCTCCAGTGCACGTGGTTCACGGGTGTCGTCGAAGTGGTTGACGTAGACCCAGTCGGCCGGGGTCTGCTGGCGCTTGCCCTCGGCCTTGAGGTAGCGCTTGACGAACGAGAAGCGCCCGGTGCCGGGCTCGCCCATCACATACACATTGTAACCAGGACGCGGCATGGCCACGCCAAACTGCAGGGCCTCAACAGCACGTTCCTGGCCCAGAACTCCGCGAAACGGCTCCAGATCGTCGGTATGGGTAAAAGCAAACTGCTCGGGGGAGAAACGCCGGGTCAGGGCTTCAGGCGCAAGACGCAGGCGCGCAGCGACAGGATCGGGCATTGGGTTTCCTTACTTCGGCGGGGCAGATACGCAGCATTCTGGCGCTGCCCGCGCGCGCCTTGCAAGGCTCCACGGGACTTTATGTCGCAGCCGGTGCAGTCTTGTGACAGCAAATTTTTCGCAATCAACAACGCAACCTTTAGATCGTGCCTAAACTCCAAGCTGCGCGGGTGGGTGAAAAGCTTTCCCGACCTGGCAACCGAGTTGCCAGAAACCCTGACCCTTGGTTAAGACAAAGAGAACAAATGCTATGAAACGGATTCTTCTGGGTACTCTGTTCACCGTGGTCTCGCTGAACGCCATGGCCGAAGCGCCAGGCGGCCCGAACTGCGGCTGGGGCAACATGCTGTTCGAAGGCCAGCGCGGCACGCCGGCACACTTCCTGGCTTCTACCACCAACGGCACCTCCGGTAACGCCACCTTCGGCATGACCTCCGGCACCAACGGCTGCTCGACCAAGGCTTCGCTGACCTACGGCGGCAAGTCCTGGTTCGCCATGAACGGCATGATGAACGAGCTTTCCGAAGACATGGCCATGGGCCAGGGCGAAGCACTGACCACCTATGCCGTCGTTCTCGGCGTAGCACCGGAGGACCGCAGCTACTTCAACTCGGTCACCCACCAGCACTTCAACCAGATCTTCAGCAGCGCCGACGTCACTGCCGAAACTGTCCACAGCAACACCCTGGCCGTTCTGAAGAGCGACCCACGCCTGGCCAAATACGCTACCGAGGCCTAAGCACAGCTGCTCCCGCCCCACCCGGGGCGGGTTTCGCCTTTTTCGGCATCGTCAAGAAGTAGTTGCCCGATATGCTCAAACGCCTCGCTGCCCTGGCGCTGTGTGCCTGCGCCCCTGTTCATGCCGCCCCCATGCTGGATCCAGGCCGTCTCCAGCAATTGGCCAATACCCCCTACTGGCTCGCCATTGGACATTACGAAACCGCCAAGCTCGGCGGCTGGCGCAGCTATGTGGATGATGATGCGTTCTTCCTCGCCGAAGATGGCGCGCACCATCCGGACCAGGAACTCAAGGCTACGGTCGCTGCGCTGTATGCCCCGGCCAGCCTCGGTGACAAGCACGCCCAGTGCGTATTCCCCGCTCGCACCCGCTGGCTGCGCGAACAGCTCGACCTGCAAGACTTGCCACAACCGGACTGCCAGGAATTCAAGACCTGGTACCAGTCGATCGACCCGCACAGCGCCGCGTTGATCTTCCCGGCAGCCTACCTGAACAGCCCGTCGTCGATGTTCGGGCACACCCTGCTGCGCATCGACCAGTCCAACACCCGCAGCGACGACACCACGCTGCTGAGCTACGCCATCAACTTCGGTGCCTATATCGAAGGCAGCGACAACAGCATCCTGTACGCCTGGAAAGGCCTGATGGGCGGCTACCCGGGGCTGTTCGCGCTGATGCCCTACCAGGAAAAACTCTCCGAATACCGCAGCCTGGAAAACCGCGACCTGTGGGAATACCAGCTGGACCTGACCCCCGAAGAAACCGGACGTATGGTCGAGCATGTGTGGGAGCTGAAGCAGATCCAGTTCGACTACTTCTTCTTCGACGAAAACTGCTCGTATCGCCTGCTGGAGCTGCTGCAAGTGGCCCGGCCGAGCCTGGACCTGACGTCTCAGTTCCCGCTGACCGCCATTCCCACCGACACGGTGAAGGCCGTGAAGCAGTCCGGGCTGGTCGCCAGCGAAACTTACCGCCCCTCTCGCGAACGTGAATTGCTGGCCAGAGCCGAGCCACTCGACCACGACGAAAAGCGCCAGGTGCTGGCTGTAAGCGCCGACACTGCGCAATTGCAAAGCCCAGAATTCCAGGCCCTGCCTCGCGAACGCCAAGCGTTGGTGCAAGATGCCGCGTATCGCCTTGAGCGGTATCGGGCCAACGGCCAGGAACGCGACCCAGGGCAAGCCAAACGCAGCTTCGAGTTGCTGCGGGCGATCAACAGCAACCCGCCGCCGCCCCTGCAGATCGAGCGCCCCGGCCTGCCCGAAGATGGCCATGACTCGCGCACCTGGCAACTGGGCGTGGGCACCCGTGAAGACCGCGCCTACGCCGAATATGGCTTGCGCATGGCCTACCACGACCTGAATGACAACGCCTATGGCTTCCCGCTGGGCGCACAGATCGAAATCCTGCAATTGAAGCTGCGCCAGTATGAAGGCAACGATTGGCAGGTGCAGCGCCTGGACCTGGCCACCATCCGTTCACTGACACCCCGTAACGAGCTGCTCAAGCCTTGGTCATGGCAAGTGGCCGGCGGGCTGGAGCGGGTGCCGGGCAAGCATGATGACGAAGTGCTGGTGAGCCATGTGAATGGCGGCGCTGGCGGCACCTGGCAGCTGGCCGACGGTTTGCTGGGGTTTGCCTTGGGCACGGTGCGGGTCGAGCATCACAACGACTTCGCTCAGTTCATTGCCCCGGCAGCTGGCTTCAATGGCGGGCTGCTGTGGCGCAACGGGCTGGGCAACATGACGCTGGAGGCCAAGGGCGATTACTTCACCAACGGCGAAGTGCGGCGCAGTGTAAGCCTGAACCAGCAGTGGGAAATCAGCCAGAACCTTGGTCTTCGGTTGAGCGCCTCGCGTGAGTTCAGCCACCTGGCCACGGCACAGAACGAGGTGATGCTCGAGCTGAAGTGGTATCACTACTGACGTGAATTGTGGGAGCCATCCGACTCTTTGACACTGTTTTGACACCTACCCGACAAACCGCCACCTAGACTTCCCATCATCAACTGGAGGGTTTTGTGGCTATGTCGCGGTACTGGTTCGGCGTGTGCGTCGCGTTGTTGCTGTCAGGTTGCGAAACCACCCACGAGCAGATGGTCAACCACGGTTACCCTCCTGCCTATGCGGATGGCTTCCAGGACGGCTGCAGCAGTGGCCGCCAGGCGGCCGGGCTGATGGTGGGCAACTTTCGCAAAAACGTACCGCGCTACCTGCACGAGCGTCAGTACGAAACCGGCTGGGACGATGGCTTCCGCCAGTGTCACGCCATGCAGAACAGCGAAGAACAGCGCCAATACCACGAGCGCTTCTGGGACCAGCGCGACCGCGAGTGGGAGCAGGAAAAGGACCGCGGCGCTGCCAAGGCCTATCGCCACAATTGAGTCGCAAACGGACATTCCTTTAAACCGGCGGCCTGCCATGATGGTCTCATGCACAAGGAGGCCCTACATGAGCCGAGCATTCGTCAACGAAGACCAAGCAGCCGACCAGGCCGACCAGCCGGTCGAGCGGCGCATCAGCGAACAGCCCAACTATGTGACGGCCAGCGGCCTGCGCCAGTTGCAGACGCGGGTGGCCGAGCTGAATGCCTTGCGCAGCGAACTGCAGGCGCAGGGCGAACGGGGTGACAAACAACGGCTGGCCGATACCGAGCGGGATCTGCGCTACTTCAGCGCGCGGGTGCAAAGCGCCCAGGTGGTACCCGCGGCGACTTCCCATAGCAAGGTACAGATTGGTAGCCGGGTGCGGTTTGTCGACGCGCAGGACCAGGAGCAGGTGGTGCAGCTGGTGGGCGAGGATGAGGCGGATGCCGGGCACGGGTTGATCAACTGGGGTTCGCCATTGGGGCGGGCTTTGCTCGGGGCTGGGCCGGGGGATGAGGTGGTCTGGCGGCGGCCGGTGGGGGAACAGGTGATAGAGGTGGTTGAGATTCTGGGCGAGGGTTGAGGGCCCTGGGGCTGCTTTGCAGCCCATCGCGACGCAAAGCGGCCCCCTACGGTCTCAGATCAGACCACGCCCTGAGCCAGCATCGCATCGGCCACTTTCACGAAGCCCGCGATGTTCGCCCCCTTGACGTAGTTGATCCGGCCATCAGCCTCTTCACCGTAGTGCACGCATGCATGGTGAATCGACTGCATGATGTTGTGCAGCTTGCTGTCCACTTCACCGGCCGTCCACAGCAGGCGCATGGCGTTCTGCGACATTTCCAGGCCCGACACGGCTACGCCGCCCGCATTGGAGGCCTTGCCCGGGGCGTACAGAATGCCGGCGTCCAGGAAGATATCCACAGCCTCGAGGGTAGTCGGCATGTTGGCGCCTTCGGCCACACAGATACAGCCGTTACGCAGCAAGGTGCGGGCATCTTCGGCGCCCAGCTCGTTCTGGGTGGCGCATGGCAGGGCGATGTCGCACGGCAGGCTCCACGGGGTCTGGCCCTTGCGGAACTCCAGGCCGAATTGCCCGGCCAGCTCGCTGATACGTCCGCGCTTGACGTTTTTCAGCTCCATCAAGGCGTCCCACTGGGCGTCGGTCAGCCCGGCTTCTGCATACAAGGTACCTTCAGAGTCAGACAGCGAGATCACCTTGCCGCCCAGGTCCATGACCTTACGCGCAGCATACTGGGCGACGTTGCCCGAACCGGACACCGCCACGCGGCGGCCGTCGATACGCTTGTCCTGACGCTTGAGCATTTCTTCGGCGAAGTAAACGCAGCCATAGCCGGTGGCTTCCGGGCGGATCAGGCTGCCGCCATAGGTCATGCCCTTACCGGTCAACACCGAGGTGAACTGGTTGGCCAGGCGCTTGTACTGGCCGAACATGAAGCCGATTTCGCGGGCACCCACGCCGATGTCACCAGCCGGTACGTCGCAGTCAGCGCCGATGTGGCGATACAGCTCGCTCATGAACGCCTGGCAGAAGCGCATCACTTCGGCGTCGCTCTTGCCTTTCGGGTCAAAGTCCGAGCCGCCCTTGCCGCCGCCCATGGGCAGCGAGGTCAGCGAGTTCTTGAACACCTGCTCGAACGCCAGGAACTTCAGCACGCTTAGGTTCACCGACGGGTGGAAGCGCAGCCCGCCCTTGTACGGGCCAATGGCACTGCTCATCTGAATGCGGTAGCCGCGGTTGACCTGCACCTTGCCCTGGTCATCGACCCAAGAAACGCGGAAAAGTACGGCGCGCTCGGGCTCAACCATGCGCTCGAGGATGCCGGACTGCAGATAGTGGGGGTTGGCTTCAAGGAATGGCCACAGGGTGCGCAGCACCTCTTCCACCGCCTGGTGGAATTCCGGCTGGCCTGGGTCACGCTGCTTTAGGCGTGCAAGGAAATTGTCGACAGATTCGATCATGGTAGACATCTCACCAAGAGGATTGGACTTATTGGTTTTTTCAGGAATGTACCAAGAAGCAATCGCACCGGAATAGGGCGAAATGTCGTTTTTTTGAAATTATTTGGTGCGTTTTATGTAAGTGTATACAAAATACAGCTTCGCCTCGCCATTTATAGCGGTCCGCCAGGCACAAAAATGGGGCCACTTGGGGCCCCATTCTTGTGCATCAGAAAACCGGCTTACTGGGCCAGTTTCTTGTGCCGTACACGGTGCGGCTGGGCAGCAGCATCACCCAGACGCTTCTTGCGGTCGGCTTCGTACTCGGTGTAGTTACCTTCGAAGAACACCACGTTCGAGTCGTCTTCGTACGCCAGGATGTGGGTAGCCACACGGTCCAGGAACCAACGGTCGTGGGAAATCACGATCGCGGCGCCCGGGAAGTCCAGCAGGGCTTCTTCCAGCGAACGCAAGGTTTCGACGTCGAGGTCGTTGGACGGTTCGTCGAGCAGCAGAACGTTACCGCCTTCCTTCAGGGTCAGGGCCAGGTGCAGGCGGCCACGCTCACCACCGGACAGGTCCTTGACGAACTTCTGCTGATCGCCACCTTTGAAGTTGAAGCGGCCAACGTAGGTACGCGAAGGGATCTCGTAGTTGCCGATGCGGATCTGGTCGGAACCGTCGGAGATCTGCTGGAACACGGTCTTGGCGCCGTCCAGGTCCTCACGGCTCTGGTCAACACAGGCCAACTGTACGGTTTCACCGATCTCGATGCTGCCCGAGTCCGGTTGCTCCTTGCCCATCAACATGCGGAACAGGGTCGACTTACCGGCACCGTTACCACCGATCACGCCAACGATGGCACCTTTGGGCATGGAGAACGACAGGTTGTCGATCAGCACACGGTCGCCGTAGCCCTTGGTGACGTTCTTGAACTCGATGACCTTGTCACCCAGGCGCGGACCGGCCGGGATGTAGATTTCGTTGGTTTCGCTGCGCTTCTGGAATTCCTGCGACTGCATTTCTTCAAAGCGCTGCAGACGGGCCTTGGACTTGGACTGGCGGGCTTTGGCGCCTTTGCGCACCCACTCCAGTTCCTCTTTCATGGCCTTTTCGTGGGCGCTCTGCTGCTTGGATTCCTGCGCCAGACGCTCCGACTTGGCTTCCAGCCAGCCCGAGTAGTTGCCTTCGTACGGGATGCCGGCGCCGCGGTCCAGCTCCAGGATCCAGCCGGCGACGTTGTCGAGGAAGTAACGGTCGTGGGTAATGGCTACCACGGTGCCCGGGAAGTCGTGCAGGAAGCGCTCCAGCCAGGCCACCGAGTCGGCGTCCAGGTGGTTGGTCGGTTCGTCGAGCAGCAGCATGTCGGGTGCCGACAGCAGCAGGCGGCACAGGGCCACACGGCGTTTCTCACCACCGGACAGGTGTTCGATGCGCGCATCCCAGGCCGGCAGGCGCAGGGCGTCGGCAGCGACGTCCAGCTGGCGCTCCAGGTTGTGGCCATCGGCGGCCTGCAGGATGGCTTCCAGCTTGGCCTGCTCGGCGGCCAGCTTGTCGAAGTCGGCATCCGGCTCGGCGTAGGCCGCGTAGACCTCGTCCAGGCGGGCCTGGGCGTCCTTGATTACGCTGACCGCTTCCTCGACCACTTCACGCACGGTCTTGGTTGGGTCCAGTTGCGGTTCCTGTGGCAGGTAACCCACGTTGATGTCGGGCATCGGACGGGCTTCGCCGTCGAATTCCTTGTCGACGCCCGCCATGATCCGCAGCAGGGTCGATTTACCGGCGCCGTTCAGGCCAAGTACGCCAATCTTGGCGCCTGGGAAGAACGACAGGGAAATGTTCTTGAGAATTTCCCGCTTCGGCGGCACGACCTTGCTCAGCCGATGCATGGTGTAGACGTATTGAGCCAAAACCAAGCCCTCTAATCAGATAGGTAAAGACATCGCCGATCGCCCCGGCACGCGGTGGCCAGTGGGATGTGTTTACGGGGTGTCATTGAACAAAGTCGACCATTCTACGCCAACGCGCGGCGTTGCATAGGAGGGGCCGATGGTGGGGTGTGATCAGTGCGGTCACTGGGATGAATTCATTGCCTGTGCCGGCCTCTTCGCGGGCATGCCCGCTCCCACAGCGTCACCACAGAGTCTGAAGAATCCGCATTCCTGTGGGAGCGGGCGAGCCCGCGAAAGGGCCGGCACAGCAGCCGAAGAGGCTCAGACGTGACGCTGTTTGGCCTTGCCCCGCGGCAGGCGGCAACGGTCGCCCTGCTCGGCCAGGCGCGCGGCCCAGGCGGACTTCACGCTGAAGCCGCCGCTGCGGGCAGGTTGCTGCTCGGCCGCCTTGGCCGGTTTGCCAGGTGCAGGCGCAGTGCTGACCACCTTGGCTGCCGGCTTGGCCGCCGCCACTGCGACAGCCGGCTCTGCTGCCACCTTGGCGGTCTTGCGCAGTTCAGCCAGCGATGGGGCCTTGCTTTTTGCGGCAGCGGCCGCCTCAGGTTTGCCCAGCGAACGCTGGCAAGACTTGCAGGATACGTCCTCGGTCACGGCAGTGCTGACAAGGGTCTGACTGCTGCGCCCGCAGGCGGAATCGAGGCCATTGGAGGAAAAGTGAGTAACCAAAACCGAACATCTCCGATGCGTTGTCATGTGAAGCGGGCGCTATTCTCGCACAGGTTACAGGGGCTTGCCGAACCACCGGGCAGCCACCATCGGTCAACATGGCTGGCACTTCGCCATAATCCGAGGCATGCTAGCCGGTTTCGGGTGTCCGGCCTTATAGTGCGCCACCGCGGTGCGCAAGCCGGGCGCCGGCACGCACCGTGCACGATCATTCCCTGCCATCGCCAGCCCAATCGCAGGATCAACGCTTGACCAACCTTACTCATCCGTCGTCATTGCGTTCCGCCCCACAAGCACCCGCGACTCTCCTGCGCGGGTCGATCAAGGGTGCGCTGGCGCTGCTGGCCCTGATCCTGCTGGGCCTGCTGCTGTGGCAGCTGTTCGCCCAGTTCAATCATACCCAGGCCGAATTGCGCAAACAGAGCCTGGACGCCTCCGCGGAACTGGCCGACCACCTGAGCCTGAACATGGCGCTCAAGGCGCAACAGGCCGTGAACGTGGTGCAACCCTACCCTGATGCACCGACACCTGCCGCCCTGCCCAGCCTGCTCGGTACCCTGCGCGAACGCCTTCCCGCCCTGCAGAGCGTGGCCTGGCTGGACAACGTCGGGCAGCTACGCGCCGACAGCCTGGCCGGCAGCCCCGACCGCCAGTCACTTGACGAGTTGCTCGTGCTGAGCCAGGGACGCCCGTACTTCTTCACCAATTCGGCCGACAACCACCTCCTGTACCTGTTGCTGCGCCAGGATGCCGCACAGGGTAGCGGCTACTGGCTGCTGCGCCTGTCACCGGACTATTACCGCGAGCTCACCCTCCACCTCGAGGGCAGTGGCCACCCGCAGTGGCTGCTGGAAAACAGCCGCAGCGGCGAGGTGCTGCAGCGCCATGCCGCAGCCGACACCAGCGACGAGCCGCTGCAAAGCGTGATGCTGGCCTTTATCGAAAACAGCACCTGGCAGCTACGCGGTCTGTTCGACGCCAAACTGGCCCAGCAAAAATTATTGCCGGCGCTGCTCGGCAAGTGCCTGCTGGTGCTGTTCTGCGCCCTGCTGCCAGTGCTGGCGCTGATCAACATGCGTCGCCGCCAACGGGCGCTGCAGGAAGACCGCCGGCGTTATCAGGAAATTTTTGAAGGCACCGGCGTTGCCCTGTGCGTGCTCGACCTGTCCAGCCTGCCCGGCCAGCTCGACCGCTACCACCTGCGTAACCGGGCCGCGCTCAAGCACAGCCTGGCGCTGGACCCGAACCTGCGCCGCTCGCTGCTGCTGGAGCTGAAGATCACCGAGGTCAACCAAGTGGCGCGCCAGCTGCTGAACATCGACTGCCACGAAGGTGCCTGGCAGCGGCTGATCGATGGCACTGGCGACAGCCGAGACAGCGTCGGCATGCAACTGATCGACGCACTGATCGAACAACGCCCGTTGCTGGAGCTGGAAGTGCGCCTGCCGACACCGCAGGGCACCGAGCTGCACCTGTGGCTGATGGCGCGCCTGCCGCTGCAGCGCCGTGATTATCAGGCGGTGATCCTCAGCATCAGCGATATCACCAGCCGCAAACAGGTGGAGCTGTCGCTACTGGAACGCGAAAGTTTCTGGTCGGACGTGGTACGCACCGTACCCGACCAGTTGTATGTGCAGGATGTGCCGAGCCAGCGGATGATCTTCAGCAACCGCCACCTCGGCCAGACCCTGGGCTACGACCGCACCGAGCTGGCACAGATGGGCGACCGCTTCTGGGAGCTGCTGCTGCACCCCGAGGACGCCGCACACTACCAGGCACTGCGCCGCCAACAGCGCGACAACTGTCATGACCAACCGCTGCACTGCCAGCTGCGCTTCCGCCACCGCGACGGAAGCTGGCGCTGCTACGACATCCGCGAGCAGGTGCTGACCCGCAACGCCGAAGGCCTGGTGACGCGCATCATCGGTGTGGGCAAGGATGTGACCGTTCAGATCGAGGCCAGCCAGTCGCTACGTGACAGCGAGCAACGCTACCGCATGCTCGCCGAAAGCATCAGCGACGTGATCTTTTCCACCGACAACCAGCTCAAGCTCAACTATGTCAGCCCCTCGGTACAGAGCGTGCTGGGCTACCAGGCCGACTGGATCTTCGCCAACGGCTGGCAGTCGATCGTCGCCAACCCGGCCCAGCTCACTGGCATCTACAGCCTGATGGAGCGTGTCAGCAAGGCCATGGGCGATCCGGCGCAGATGGCGCAACTGTGCAGCCAGTTACCCACCCAACTGTTCCTGTTCGACTGCCTGCGTGCCGATGGCCGCAAGATCCCGATCGAGCTGCGCCTGGTGCTGGTGTGGGACGATGACCAGCGCTTCGAAGGCGTACTCGGGGTGGGCCGCGACATCAGCCAGCAACGTCGTGCCGAAAAAGACCTGCGCATGGCCGCGACCGTATTCGAACATTCCACGTCGGCGATCCTCATCACCGACCCGGCCGGCTATATCGTTCAGGCCAACGAGGCGTTCAGCCGCGTCAGCGGTTACGCCGTCAGTGAAGTGCTCGACCAACTGCCGGGCATGCTCACTGTCGACGAACAGCAGGAAGGCCACCTGCGCTATGTGGTCAAGCAACTGCACCAGCGCGGCAGCTGGGAAGGTGAGGTGTGGCTCAAGCGCCGTGACGGCGACCACTACCCGGCCTGGGTCGGCATCACCGCGGTACTGGACGACGAAGGCGACCTGGCCAGCTACGTGTGCTTCTTCACCGACATCAGCGAACGCAAGGCCAGCGAACAGCGCATCCACCGCCTGGCCTACTACGACGCCCTTACCCACCTGCCCAACCGCACACTGTTCCAGGACCGTTTGTACAACGCCCTGCAGCAGGCCGAGCGGCAGAAGGCCTGGGTGGTGCTGATGTTCCTCGACCTCGACCGCTTCAAACCGATCAACGACTCCCTCGGCCATGCGGCCGGCGACCGCATGCTCAAGGACATGGCCCTGCGCCTGCTGGCCTGCGTGGATGACGACGACACGGTGGCACGCATGGGCGGCGACGAGTTCACCCTGTTGCTGCAACCGCGCCCCACCCGTGAAATGGCCCTGAACCGCGCCATCCACGTGGCCGAGAACATCCTCGGCAGCCTGGTGCGGCCGTTCGTGCTGGAAAACCGCGAGTTCTTCGTTACCGCCAGCATCGGCATCGCCCTCAGCCCGCAGGATGGCAGTGAGCTGAGCCAGCTGATGAAGAACGCCGACACCGCCATGTACCACGCCAAGGAGCGCGGCAAGAACAACTTCCAGTTCTACCAGGCCGAAATGAACGCCAGCGCCCTGGAGCGCCTGGAGCTGGAAAGCGACCTGCGCCATGCCATGGAGCAGAACGAGTTCATCCTCTATTACCAGCCGCAGTTCAGCGGCGACGGCAAGCGCCTGACCGGCGCCGAAGCGCTGCTGCGCTGGCGTCACCCGACCCGAGGCCTGGTGCCGCCGGGCGACTTCATCCCGGTGATCGAGGAACTGGGCCTGGTGGTGGACGTGGGCGACTGGGTGCTGCGCGAGGCCAGCCGCCAGCTCAAGGCCTGGCACAAGGCCAAGGTGCGGGTGCCGAAAGTGTCGGTGAATATTTCGGCGCGGCAGTTCTCCGACGGCCAGCTAGGCACGCGGATTGCCAACATCCTGGAAGAAAGCGGCCTGCCGCCGGCATGCCTGGAACTGGAGTTGACCGAAAGTATCCTGATGCGCGAGGTGAACGAGGCGCTGCAGATTCTTGCCAGCCTGAAGAACCTCGGCCTGAGCATTGCGGTAGACGACTTCGGCACCGGCTACTCGTCGCTCAACTACCTCAAGCAGTTCCCCATCGACGTCCTGAAGATCGACCGGACCTTCGTCGACGGCCTGCCCGAAGGCGAGCAGGACGCGCAGATTGCCCGGGCGATCATCGCCATGGCCCACAGCCTCAACCTGGCAGTCATCGCCGAGGGCGTGGAAACCCACGAACAGCTGGAGTTCCTGCGCGAGCATGGTTGCGACGAGGTGCAGGGCTATCTGTTCGGGCGGCCGATGCCAGCGCATCAGTTCGAGGCGCAATTCTCCAACGAGACCTTGTTCATGTTCCATTGACCCGCACACAAGGTCCCCGTAGGAGCGGGTTTACCCGCGAACACCGGCCAAGCCGGTGCCATCCACCGCGCCGCATTCCTGCATAAAAAAGCGGACTTCCAGGTCAACTCCCGCCCCCGCCCAGCCCAGAAACGGCGCGGGATGCAAGATGAAGCCCATTGGTCTGCGACTTGACGCCACTTCATATGCCAGCCGCGAATCAATCGGTTAGAATGCACACCCAAATTACCCCGATCCTTGAGGACCGCCATGTTCAGCCGTGATTTGACCATTGCCAAGTACGACGCCGAGCTCTTCGAAGCCATGCAGCAAGAAGCTCTGCGCCAGGAAGAGCATATCGAGCTGATCGCTTCGGAAAACTACACCAGCCCGGCAGTCATGGAAGCCCAGGGCTCGGTCCTGACCAACAAGTACGCCGAAGGCTACCCAGGCAAGCGCTACTACGGCGGTTGCGAGTACGTCGACGTCGTCGAGCAACTGGCCATCGACCGTGCCAAGGAGCTGTTCGGCGCCGACTACGCCAACGTACAGCCGCACGCTGGCTCCCAGGCCAACGCTGCCGTCTACCTGGCCCTGCTGTCGGCCGGTGACACCATCCTGGGCATGAGCCTGGCACACGGTGGCCACCTGACCCACGGTGCTTCGGTAAGCTCCTCGGGCAAGCTGTACAACGCCATCCAGTACGGCATCGACGGCAACGGCCTGATCGACTACGACGAAGTCGAGCGCCTGGCTGTCGAGCACAAGCCCAAGATGATCGTTGCCGGCTTCTCGGCCTACTCGCAGGTTCTGGACTTCGCCCGCTTCCGCGCCATCGCCGACAAGGTCGGTGCCTACCTGTTCGTCGACATGGCCCACGTTGCCGGCCTGGTTGCCGCTGGCGTGTACCCGAACCCTGTTCCGTTCGCCGACGTGGTCACCACCACCACCCACAAGACCCTGCGCGGCCCGCGCGGCGGCCTGATCCTGGCCCGTGCCAACGCCGACATCGAGAAGAAGCTGAACTCCGCCGTCTTCCCGGGCGCCCAGGGCGGCCCGCTGGAGCACGTCATCGCGGCCAAGGCCATCTGCTTCAAGGAAGCCCTGCAGCCAGAGTTCAAGGCTTACCAGCAGCAGGTCGTGAAGAACGCCCAGGCCATGGCCAGCGTGTTCATCGAGCGCGGTTTCGACGTGGTTTCCGGTGGCACCCAGAACCACCTGTTCCTGCTGTCGCTGATCAAGCAGGAAATCTCCGGTAAGGATGCTGACGCCGCCCTGGGCAAAGCCTTCATCACCGTCAACAAGAACTCGGTACCGAACGACCCGCGTTCGCCGTTCGTTACCTCGGGCCTGCGTTTCGGCACCCCAGCCGTGACCACCCGTGGTTTCAAGGAAGCCGAGTGCAAGGAACTGGCCGGCTGGATCTGCGACATCCTGGCCGACCTGAACAACGAAGCGGTGATCGACGCCGTCCGTGAGAAGGTCAAGGCCATCTGCAAGAAGCTGCCGGTTTACGGCAACTGATTGGCGCTTGCCTAAAGTGAAAGAGCCCGGCCCAGTGCCGGGCTTTTTCGTGAACGGACCATGAAACACGTTCGCAGGCCTGATACACATCCTGTGGGAGCGGGCGTGCCCGCGAAGAAGGCTACGCGGTGGATGGCACCGGCTGCGCCGGTGTTCGCGGGCACGCCCGCTCCCACAGGGAATGATTTCGAGCAGCGACGTGCCATCACGTATTACCCTGTTTGACACTACCAACCACAGGCCACACCTTGACCAGAGAGCAACTCGAAACCCGGCAGATCCCCATCTACTTCGCCGCCGTACTGGCCGCGATCGTTTTCGGCCTGCTGGCCAGCGACACTGCGCGCCAGCTTGAAGCCCTGATCACCCCCGCCATCGCCGTGCTGATGTACGCGATGTTCCTGCAAATACCCTTCCTCGACCTGCGCCAGGGCCTGGGTAACCGCCGCTTCATCACGGCCCTGCTACTGGCCAATTTCATTCTCGTTCCGCTGCTTGTCTGGGCCATCACCCGTGGGCTGGTGGAACACCCGGCGATCCTCGTCGGTGCCTTGCTGGTGCTGCTTACGCCCTGCATCGACTACGTGGTGGTGTTCACCCACATTGGCAAAGGCGACTCACGCCTGACCCTGGCCGCAACCCCCCTGTTATTGCTGGCGCAACTGGTGCTGCTGCCGGTGTATCTGGCCCTGATGCTGGGTGGCAGCAGCCAGGTGGCAATCTCCATCACCCCGTTCGTGGAAGCCTTCGTGCTGTTGATCGTGTTGCCGATGGCCCTCGCGGTACTCACCAGCGCCGGTGCCCGGCGCTCGCGCGCAGTCGCGACCTGGAACGACGCCTGGGCGTGGTTGCCGGTGCCGGCCATGGCCTTGGTGCTGATGGTGGTGATCGCTTCGCAGATTGACGTGGTACTGCGTGATTTCGACCGTTTGCTGCCGGTGATTCCGGTATACATCGGCTTCATGCTGCTGGCGCCGGTGCTCGGCTTCATCTGTGCGCGCCTGCTGCGCCTGCCGGCCAGCGAGGCACGCTCGGTGACGTTCAGCGCAGCCACGCGCAACTCGCTGGTGGTGCTGCCGCTGGCGCTGGCGTTGCCAGAAGAGATGCGCGGGTTGGCGGCAGCAGCCGTGATCACGCAAACCCTGGTAGAGCTGGTGAGCGAACTGATCTATGTACGGGCGGTACCACGGTTTGTGCGTTGACCCGTGGTACTCGTCATAGAGAAAAGGACTATTCGGGGCACACAGCGAACACCTGCACCTCTACCAGGTAGCCAGCCCCCAGGTCGGCACCCACGCAGGCCCGCACCGGTTTTGCACAGCCTTGCAACCAGGCGTCGTACACTTCGTTGACCAGGTCGAAGTGGCGGTAGTCGGCAAGCCACATCTGAACCCGCGTCAGCTGCGCCTTGCCGACGTTGGCTTGCACCATCAGGCCGTCGATCACGCTCAGCGCCTGACGCAACTGCCCCTGCACATCCTGTTGCAGGTCCTCGGCCACGATGCCTGCCGTTTCGAACAGGCCCCTGTAACTGACCGCCAGTGACATCCGCGCGCCTGATCCGTAGCGAGTGATCATCGAGGTAACCTCCCCCTCAACCCATCTGGTTGAAGCAGACGACTTTGGGTTGGGTCATGTCCTCGTAGGCAAACCGCACCCCCTCACGCCCAAGACTCCCATACTTGGCACCACCAAATGGCATGGCATCGAAGCGGTAGTCGGAAGAGTCGTTGATCATTACACCGCCGGCCTCGATACGCCGGGCCAGGCTCAACGCCAGCGACAGGTCACGGGTGAACACACCGGCATGCAAGCTGTACTCCGGGGCATTGGCCAGCGCTATCGCCTGCTCGACAGTCTCGAAGGGCGCCAGCATCACCACCGGTGCAAAAACCTCCTCGAGCCACAGCCGGCTGACGGGGTCAACGCTTTCGAGCACTGTCGGCGCATAGACCGCCCCGTGACGCTGGTGGCCGCAGAGCAGGCGGGCACCGCCCTCAATCGCCTGGTTCACGCGTGCTTCGATCTGCCGTGCAGCTGCTTCGGTGATCATCGGCCCCATATCGGTTTCGCGCCGGCCCGGATCGCCCCAGACCATCGCCTGGGTCAATGCCACGAAGCGCTCTCGAAACGCCTCGTAGATCGAGGCATCTACGAGAATGCGCTGGGTGCCGATGCAGTTCTGCCCGGCCGCCCAGAACGCGCCCGACACACACGACTCGACAGTGGCTTCCAGGTCGCAGTCCTTGAGCACCAGCACCGGGGCGTTGCCGCCAAGGTCCATGGCAAGCTTTTTCAAACCAGCCCCGTGCGCAATCTTTTCGCCCGTCGCGAAACCGCCCGTAAAGGAAACCATGCGCACCTCACGCACAGCCACCAGCGCCTTGCCCAGTTCGGCGCCCCCTGTGGCTACGGTGACGACGGCCTCCGGCAGCCCTGCATCCACCAGGTACTGCACCAGTTTCAGGGCAGAAAGCGGGGCCAGTTCCGAGGGTTTCAGAATGACCGCATTGCCCCCTGCAAGTGCTGGCCCCAGCTTGTGCGCCACCAGGTTGAGCGGGTCGTTGTACGGGGTAATGGCCAGGATCAACCCCAACGGCTCGCGGGTGAACCAGCCCTGACGCGATTCGGAGCCTTCATAGGCATCGAAAGGCACCACCTCACCGGCGTTGCGCCGCGCCTCTTCGGCAGACAGCTTGAGCGTGTTGATGCAGCGTTTGACCTCTTTCTCGGCCTGGCGCAGGGTCTTGCCCGCTTCATCGACGATCAGGCCGGCAAAGTCTGCCGCATCCCGTTCAATGAGCTGAGCGGCGTGCTCCAGAATAGCGGCCCGGCGGTGCCGGGGCAGCGCCGCACTTTCACGCACACCTTGACGGGCACGGGCGAGCAAGGCAGGCACTGCTTCTGCGCCGAGGTTGTCGACGCTGCCAACCAGGCTGCCATCGAAGGGGTTGTACACATCGATCAAGGCGGGTTGCTGAACAAGCGCCCGCGATACGGAAGTCAGGCTCATGAACGTTGCTCCTCAGGCCGAGTGGCCGGCGGTGTGAATGGCGACAATGTCCGACAGCAGGGCAAAAGCCGTTTCGATGCGCCCCGCCCCCGGGCCGGACACGGTTACAGCCCCCAGCAACTCCGTGTCGAACGCCAGCGCATTGGTGGCGCCTAAAATACCCGCCAAGGGGTGATGACCAGGCAGCAGCTTCGCTTCGACGCTGGCTCGTACCGAACCATCGGCTTCACGGCGGGCGCTGCCGATCAGCTTCCAGCGCTCGCCCGCCGCCCGTGCCCGCTCGATAGCCGCGCTGTCGATGGCACTGATACCGCTGCAGGCCACATCACCCACCTGCAGACAGGCGCCGAGCAACTCATTGGCGAGGATCACCACCTTCAGGCGTACGTCATGGCCTTCCACATCGGCGGTCGGGTCAGCCTCGGCAAAGCCAAGCGCTTGTGCCTGGGCCACCGCCTCGTTGAAGCCAAGCCCTTCCTCCATGCGCGTGAGCACATAGTTAGAGGTACCGTTGAGAATGCCCTCGAAACCTACCAAGCCCGCGCCCGCCAGGGTCTGGCGCGCCATGCGCAGCACCGGTGTGCCGCTCATGACGGCGCCTTCGTATTCGAACGACACATTGTTGGCCTTAGCCAAGGCCTTGAGTGCCTGGGCATGCAAGGCAATCGGCCCCTTGTTGGTGGTGACCACGTGCTTGCCCGCCTCCAGCGCCCAGCGGCAGAAGGTTGCCGCCGGCTCACCGTCCTTGGGGTTGGTGAATGTGGCCTCGGCGATGATGTCGGCGCCTGATTGCTTGATCACCGCCTCATTGAACGCCTCGGCCGAACCTTGAGGGATGTGCGCCAGCGCGCCCTTCTGGGCCGGCAGCGCGGCCAGCACGGCGGCATCCAAGCCGTCGCGGTCGATCACCGACCCCAGGAACAAGTCGGTGACACCCACGATTTTCAGGCCAAAGCCCAACTCGTGCTGCCAGCGCGCATTGCGTTCGGCGATCAGTTGGGCAAGCGCGCGGTTAACGCCACCAAAGCCAACGAGTGCAATTTTGTATTCGGTCATGGTTTGCTGTCCTGTCCAGGCAGTGGGTGGATGAGGACTAGCGTAAGAGCCGTGCACTGCCAGTTGAATATGGCAATCCGCTGTATTTATTGGCCAATCTGGCCAGTGCAAAGCGCGCACTTGCGCCAGGGCAAAACGCACAACGCCGCCTGGGCGCGAACCCAGGCGGCGTTGTGCCAGCCAATGCAAAGACGCGGTTCAGACCACCGCGGCCAGGACGAACGAAGTCACCGTGTTCTCCACCCCGGGCATGGCAGCGATTTCCTTCCACACATGGTGCACCCGCTCCGGGCTGGAGGCCTCGACGCGCAACATCAGGTCGAACTCGCCGCTGAGCACTTCACACTGGATCACCTCGGGGATCTGGCGCAGCGCATCGAGTACCGCCTCACCGCGCATGCGGTCATAGCGGTAGACGAAGATCACCGCGTTGATCAACGACGCCGGCCGTCTGCCCTCACCGATGCGCAGGGTATAACCCTGAATGGCGCCGTCACGCTCCAGGCGCTCGATGCGCTGGCGTACCGCATTGCGCGACAGGTTCACCTTCAACCCCAACTCGGCGTGGGCGATACGCGCATTGGCGGTGAGCTCGGCGAGAATGCGCTCGTCGAGGGGGTCGAGGATGCGCTTCATCGCCCAGCCTGCAGCCGGGCCAACAAAGCATGAACACCGGCCAGGTCATCAGGTGCCAACAGCGGCCCATCGCCCGCTGTGCCGACCGCGCCGGCGGGCACCTCACCGTGCCAGGCCCCCAGCTCCGCCAGCAGCCCGGCAGACTTTTCGGGGGCAAACTGCCCCAGCGTGACGATGGGCGCACCGATGTTGCGCCGGTGCAGGCGCCCGGCGAATACCCCTGTCGCGGCATGAGGGTCTACTGCGCTGCCCGTTTCGTGGAACAGCGTGACAATTTCTTCGCGAATCAGCGCGTCGTCCACGGCATAGGAGTCGAACAGCATGCGCGCATGCAACCACTGGCGGTTGCCGATGCTCAGCTCGCCACACGCCTCGAAGTGCTCCATCAGTGCCCGGGTCGCCACGCCATCGCGGTCATACAGTTCCCAGACGAAGCGCTCCAGGTTGGAGAACAGCGAAAAGTCCATGACCGGTGACAAGGTCTGGCTGGTTGAGCCACGGCTGTAGCGGTTGCAGTGGATGAACCGGTGCAGGGCATCGTTGCGGTTGGTGGAGACGATGATCTGGTTGATCGGCAGGCCCATTTTCTGGGCAATGAACCCCGCGTAGATCTCGGCAAAACTGGCCGTGGGGATGCTGAACCCGACCGGGCGTATGCCGCCACCGAGCTGCAGCGCCGCATGGAAATAGAACACGATCTGCGCCAGCACACCGACCCAGTTGGTGGAGTTGAAGCTGACCGGAATCAGCCCGGGGCATGGCCAGTCACGCAGCAGCGCCGACACCAGCGACTGGCAATCGTCAAAGCTGCCATCCACGGCCACGCAGCTCACGCTGTCGGACGCGGCGCTGCGCATCACTGCCGCGCGGTCGGCGGGCGTGCCTGCGCTGGGGTATAGCGCCAGTAAGCCTGCTGCAGGGCAATGCCGCAGCGCCTCGATAGCCGCTACTGCGGTATCGCCGTTGCTGGCACCGACCAGCATGACCCGCTCGCACTCCGCCCCCAGAAAGTGCCGGACAAAACGCGCCTGCAACTGCGCGGCAAAGTCCTTGGAGGACCGGGTAGGCCCATGGAAAAGCTGCAGGATCCATTCGTTATGGCCAAGCTGCTGCAAAGGCGCAATGCCGCGGTGGCGGAACCCGCGATAGCTGTCGCTGACCAGCGCCCTGAGGGTAGGCTCGTCGAGGGTATCGCCGACAAACGGTGCCATCACCCGCCAGGCCAGTTCGTCGAAGGGCAACCACGACCAGCTGGCAATTTCCTGTGGGCTGAACACTGGCACCGAGGTGGGTACATAAAGCCCGCCATCGTCGGCCAGGCCAGAAAGCAATGCCGTGCGGAAATCGACCCGTGTCTCGTTGCCGCGCGTGGATGTGTACTGCATCGGTGCTCCAGATAGCTACGTAAATTAACGATGCGCCATGGCCACCAGCCAATGGCTGAACGCCTGGGCATCGGGGGACAACGCTTCACCCAGGCCGCGTACCAGGAAAAACGACTCGCTTGCCTCGATACGCTGGGCAAAGGGAGCGACCAGCCGCCCCTCCTGCAGCAGGTCCTCTACCAGCGACGAGCGTGCCAGCGCCACGCCCAGCCCCAGCTCCGCCATGCGCAGGGTCGACACCAGCGTGTCGAACTGCAGGCCGCTGGAAGAATCGACCTGATCGGCGCCGACCCGCTCCAGCCAGTAGCCCCACCCCTCCTCGTAACCCAGCACATGCAGCAACGGCACACGGGCCAGGTCGCGCGGTTCGCGCAGCGGGCAACCGGCCAGCAGCGCGGGTGCGCACACCGGCACCAGCACGTCGCGGGTCAGGCGCTGCGCCTCTACCCCGGCCCACTGCCCGCTGCCCCAGCGGATTTCCAGATCATCTTCGGCATCCAGCTCCTTGACCCACAGGTTGCTGATGTAGCGGATGTCCACCTGCGGGTGCGAACGCCGAAAGTCGGCCAGCCGGGGGGCCAGCCAGAAGTGCAGGAACGACAGGCTGCCCCGTACCTTCAGGGGCCGACGCTGGCGTTGCCCGAAGATTTCATTGGTGCCGACCGCAAGGCGGCTGATGGCGTCCTGCACCACCGGCAGGTAGGACTGCCCTTCTTCGGTCAGCCCCAACCCGCGCGGCAGGCGCTTGAACAGCGCCACACCCAATTGGCTTTCCAGGTGACGAATCTGCTGGCTCACGGCCCCTTGGGTAAGGTGCAGCTCTTCTGCCGCATGGGTGAAGTTCAAGTAACGCGCCGACACTTCGAAGGCTCTCAGCCAGTTCAGGGGGGGCAAGGTTTTCTGAGTCATCGGCGGCTTCTCGTGGCTCGGTTCCGGTGGCCTAGTATCACCTGCTCAGGCGGCCTCGGAACCTGGGGCGACAATTTCCACCGGGCCCGTACGGCGGCTGCGGTACTTGCACGTCAGCCAATAGGCCAGGTAGCACCAGGCAATGAAGGGCAAGCCGAAGTACAGGGCAACCCGCTGAGCTGGGTCGAAGGCAATGCCGACGCAGGCCAGTACGCAGCAGAAAATGGCCCCCAGTGGTACGAACGGGTAGCCACGCACCCGGAACTTGAGGTCCTCGAGCTTGCCGCCGCTGGCGATGTAATGACGGCGGAATGCGATTTGGCTGGCCGCGATGCTGATCCACACCACTACCACGGCCAACCCTGAAATCGACACCAGCGCCAGGTAGATGGTGTCGGGGGCAAACACACTGCTCAACAGCGAAGCCATGCCGCCAGCCATGCTCAGCACGATCGCATTGAAGGGGGTGCCGCGGCGCGACAGCGTGGCGTAACGGCGGGGCATGTTGCCTTGGTCGCTGAGAGTCCAGAGCATGCGCGAAGCGGCGTATAGGCCGGAGTTGGCGGCAGACAGCAGCGCGGTGATGATGACGAAGTTCATGATATCGGCCGCATACGGGATACCAATCATCGCAAAGACCATCACGAACGGGCTTTCAATAACCCCGGCCTGTTCACGCGGCAGCAAGGTGGCCAGTACAAAGATGGTGCCGATGAAGAACAGCGCCAGGCGCAGGACCGTGGTGCGAATGGCCTTGGGCACGTTCTTTTCCGGGTCTTTGGTTTCACCGGCAGCGATGCCGATCAGCTCGGTGCCCGAGAACGCGAAGGCCACTGCCAGCAGGGTCATTGCAATGGACCAGAAACCGGTGGGGAACAACCCTTCACGGGTGAAATTGCCCAGCCCTGCACTGTGCGCCTGCTGGATCTCGAAGCCACCCAGAATGGCCCCGCCGCCCACCACCAGAAAGGCGATGACGGCCAGCACCTTGACCAGTGACAACCAGAATTCGGTTTCGGCGAACGATCGCACCGAAATGATATTGCTGATGAACACCGCGGCGCCGAACAGCGCACTCCACATCCATACCGGCGTGTCGGGGAACCAGCGCACCATCAGGATGCCTGCGGCGGTGAATTCGGAGCCGATGGCCACCGTCCAGGTCAGCCAGTACATCCAGGCCACCATGTAACCGGTGCCCGGGCCGAGGTAACGCGTGGCGTAACTGCTGAACGAGCCGACTTCCGGCATGTGTACCGCCAGCTCACCCAGGCACATCATGACCAGGTACACCATGATTGCGCCAAGTATGTAGGCGATGACCGCGCCCAACGGGCCGGCCTGGTTAACGGTGTAGCCCGACGTGAGAAACAGGCCGGTGCCTATCACTCCGCCCAGCGCCAGCATGACGATGTGGCGGGTTTGCATATCCTGCTTGAAGGTATGCGCCGAGGCATTTCTAGTTGTGGTTGTCTGCACGGACATTGTGGGTTACTCATGAAAGTTGGCGGGCAAGGACGTAGCAACGACCTCGTCTTGGCAGAGCGAATCGAGTTGCCTTGCATATTGTTTTTGTTCGACTTCATGAAGTGGCACCCACCACACGGGTGGGCGCTACGCGCCAGCCTCAGGCCTGCACCGGGCTCTGGCAGTCTGCGTCAGCGTGCAATTCCTTTGCGACGGCCAGTTCCTCACGCACCGATGCACAGGCCTGTGCCAGGTCCGCCAGCAGGTCATCGGTTTCCTCGATGCCCACTGAAATGCGCACCAGCCCTTCGGAAATGCCCAGCGCCAGGCGCTCTTCCAAAGTGTTCTCGACATGGCTGGTGGTGCGCGCCGGGCCATAGATGGTCTCTACCGCGCCGAGGTTGCCGGCCCGATGGGCATACTTCAGCCGCGGCAGCAAACGGGCCACGGTCGGCATGCCGCCCTTCAGCACGAAGCTGACAATGGCGCCAAACCCGCGCATTTGCGCCTTGGCAATGGCATGCCCGGCATGCGCCGGCAAACCTGGGTAGTTCACCGCTTCAACCAGCGGCTCGGTGCTCAGGTAAAGGGCCAACGCCATGGCACTGGCTTGCTGCTGGCGCAGGCGCACTGCCAGGGTCTTGATACCGCGGATGATCAGGTAGGCCGAGAACGGGTCCAGCGCCGCACCGTTGATTTCCCGGTAGTGCCGCACCTGGGCCATCAGCGCCTCCGCGCCGCCCACCACCCCACCCAGCACGTCACCATGCCCGGACAGAAACTTGGTTGCGCTGTGCACCACCACATCCACGCCCAGCGCCAGCGGGTTCTGGTTCAGTGGCGTGGCAAAGGTGTTGTCGGCCACCACCAGCGCCCCCACCTTGTGCGCAGCGGCGCTCAGCCGACGAATGTCCAGCACCTTCAGCGTCGGGTTGGTGGGGGTTTCCAGGTAAAGCAGGTCGCAACCGGCGGCAATCTCGCGCTCCAGCGCTTCAGTGTCCAAGGTATCGCACAGGCACACTTGCACGCCCATGCGCGGCAGGAACTCTTCGAAGATCTTGTTGGTGCCGCCATAGCTGTCGCGGGTCGACACCACGCGTTTGCCGTTGGACAGGAAGGTATGCAGCACGGCACTGATGGCCGCCATGCCGCTGCTGAACGCGACTGCCGACTCGGCTTGCTCCAGTTCGGCCAGTTTTGCTTCCAGCGTGGCGACCGTGGGGTTGCTCATGCGGCTGTAGATGAAGCCCGGCTGCTTGCCCTGCGCCACGTCGTACCAGGCATCGATATCGTTGTAGCCATAAGCGGCGCTGACCACGATCGGGGTCTGCGTGGCGTTGTACGGGTGCTGTACCTGTTCCCCGCTCCACACGACCCGCGTCCCCACACCGGCCGCAGCATTGCCCTCGATTTTTTCGTTGTTGTTCATATCCGGTTCCCGCCCAGCTGAGTTGTGTACACCGATGCAGCATCGGCCTTCAGCGGACTATAGGGAGATGACGGAGGCCTGAAAAACGATGGAATCCGGGTCTGACTGGCGTTTTTTTTAATGGCTGCGGGCCGGGCGCTGCAAAAGCCGCCCGGCCACGTGGGCGCTTAGGCCAGGTTACGCTTCAGCTCGGCGATGTGCTCCGGGCCGATGCCACAGCAACCGCCGACCATGCTGGCACCCCGCGCACGCCAGTCCTTGGCCCATGCCAGGTAACCCGGCGGATCGAGGTCTTCGCGCAGTTCGTCCAGGCCATCGTTGGCAGTGGCTTCTTTGGGCTGCGGCGGGAAGGCGTTGGCATAGGCACCGATGGCAATCTCGGCGTTGTGTCGCTCGATGACCGAGCGCGCGACATCAATGGCGGCGCCGATCACCTCAGGCTGGCTGCAGTTGAACAACACCGCAGCCACCCCCAGGCTGACTGCGGCTTCGATGGCGTCGGCCACCGGTTCACCGGAGCGCAGGCGCGGAACCTCGTCAACGTCCTCGTCCTGCAGGGTGAAGGACACCCAGAACGGCCTGCCGTCTGCCGGCAAATGGCTATGAATGGCCCGCACCTCGGCCACGGAACTCTGGGTTTCGGCCAGCCACAGGTCGACATGCGGGGCCAGGCCCTGGAGCAACGGGGTCAGCACCTCTGCCACACGCTCGGGCTGGAACAGGTCGGGGCGGTAGGACCCGAACAGCGGCGGCAGCGAGCCGGCCACCCTGACCGGGTGCGCGCCGCTATCTGCCGCGTGCCGCGCAAGCTGGCCGGCGATATGGGCCAGCTGTCGCCCTTCGGCGGCAAAGCGTTCTTCACCGATGTGGAACGGTACTACCGCATAGCTGTTGCTGGTGATGACCTGCGCACCCGCCTCGATGAAGGCTGCGTGCACACCCACGACCGCCTCCGGCGCCTCGCTCAGCGCCAGCGCCGACCACTCGGGCTGGCGAAACGGTGCGCCACTGCGCTGCAGCTCTCGGCCCATGCCACCGTCCAGAATTACCATCGTTCGCTCTGCCATATAACTTCTCTGAAGGTTCTTATGAATAAAATTCATTATGGGGATTAGGGTTATAACTATTAAATACCCTATCACCCATTTGCCCAACATATCAGGTATGTACATGCGATTTTCTTCTCTGCTGGGTGCGGGCCTTGTACTGCTCGCAACTGCCACCCAAGCCTTTGCTGGCGCCACGTTGGAGCGAGTTGAATCGCGCAAGGAAATGGTTAACGTGCTGATGGAAAGCTACCCGCCGTTTTCCTTCCTCAATGACCACAACCAGCTCGACGGTTACGACGTGGACGTGGCCAAGGCAGTGGCCGACAAGCTCGGCGTCAAACTGCGCCTGGAAACACCGTCCTGGGACGTGATTGCCGCTGGCCGCTGGAGCGGGCGCTACGACATCTGCATTTGCTCGATGACCCCGAGCAAGGCGCGCGCCGAGGTGTTCGACTTCCCCGTGGAGTACTACGCATCGCCCGCCGTGATCGTGGTCAATGCCTCGGATGAGCGCATCCATGGCGCCAAAGACCTGGAAGGCCGCAAGGTGGGTTCGATCAGTGCATCGAGCTACGAAAGCTACCTGAACAAGAACCTGGTCATTGAAGGCAAGGAAGACCAGAAGATCGATTACCCGTTCGACTTCGTGCAGGCTGCGCCCTACGACACTGAAAACGTCGCCTTCCAGGACTTGGGCCTGGGCACTGGCGTGCGGCTGGACGCCATCATTACCAACCTTGTGACCGCGCAGCCGCGCCTGCAGCAAGACAAGCGCTTCAAGCTGGCCGGTGCGCCGCTGTATGAAGAGCCCAACGCGGTGGCCATCGAAAAAGGCGACCCTGAGTGGGATGCCAAGGTACGCCAGGTGTTCGCCGAGCTGAAGGCTGATGGCACCCTGGCCAAGCTGTCGCAGAAATGGATTGGCGCCGACATCAGCAAATGAGCACCTTCCCTCCCTCCCCCAAGCCCGTGGCAAAGCCTGCGGGCGCCGGCCTGTTCGGCTTTCGCACCCGGTTACTGCTGACCTGGCTGGCGCTGTTCGGGCTGTTTGTCGCCTTCTTCCTCAGCTTTGACCTGAAGTTCGCCATCATTCTGGAGAAGTTTCCCAACCTGGCCGGTTTCAAGCTGGGGCCCAATGGTTTTCTGCAAGGCGCCGCACTGACCCTGTTCCTGTGCCTGTGCTCGATGGTGGTATCCGTGCTGCTCGGCTTTGCCGCCGCGCTGGCACGGTTATCCAACAGCGCGGTGCTGGTGGGTGTGGCCAGCTTCTACACCTCGTTCTTCCGTGGCACGCCGCTGCTGATCCAGATTCTGCTGATCTACCTGGGGCTGCCGCAGGTGGGCCTGGTACCCGGCGCCATCAGCGCCGGCATCATTGCCTTGTCGCTGAACTACGGGGCCTACCTGAGCGAGATCTTCCGCGCCGGCATCCTCGGGGTGGCCCGTGGGCAACGTGAAGCAGCATTGGCGCTGGGCATGCGCACGCCGCAGATCTTCTGCCACATCATCCTGCCCCAGGCCATGCGGGTGATCATTCCGCCCACCGCCAACCAGTTCATCTCGATGCTCAAGGACTCGTCGCTGATTTCCGTGATGGGGGTTTGGGAGGTGATGTTTCTGGCGCAGTCGTATGGGCGTTCGAGCTATCGCTACCTGGAAATGCTGACCACCGCCGCCGTGATCTACTGGGTGCTGTCGATACTGCTGGAGCTGCTGCAGGCGCGGCTGGAACGGCATTTTGGCAAGGCTTATCAGCGCTGAGGGCTGCACACGGCCCCTTGCAGAATCATCTATGCACGCACGACGTGCAGGAGCACCACCAGGGTGCTCCTGCATCGAACGCGTCCACTGAAGCCGCTTTGCCGCTCACAAAGCTTTCATCTCGGCAATATCCCGCGCTACCTGGTCGGCAGAGTGGTCGAACATCGCCTGTTCCTGCGCATCCAGCGGCAACTCGATCACCCGCGCAAGCCCCTTCTCTGCCAGTACGCAGGGCACCCCCATGGCGATATCCGTTCGCCCATACTCGCCCTCGAGAATCGCCACCGCCGGCAAAATACGGTTCCGCCCATTGGCGATCGCATCGACCATCTGCGCAATGGCCACGCCCGGTGCATCGCAGGCGCTCCCCATCTTCTTCAACCCCAGAATCTCGCCGCCGCCCTTACGTGTGCGTTCGACAATCTGCTCGATCTGCTCATCGGACAAGAAGTGCGACAACGGCACCGAGCCAATCTGGCAGTAGCGCATCAGCGGCACCATGCTGTCGCCATGCCCGCCCAGCACCAGCGCCGTGATATCCCGTGCAGAAAACCCGGTTTGCTCGGCGATGAAGCACTTCATGCGCGCGGTATCCAGCACCCCCGCCTGCCCAAACACCTTGTCACGCCCCTGCCCGCTGACGCTCCAGGCGCGGTAGGTGAGCACATCGACCGGGTTGGACACCACCAGCACCGTCGCTGTCGGCGCGTGGTGCTTGATATCCGCCATGATGCTGTCGAGGATTGGCAGGTTGGTACTCAGTACATCCTGGCGCGACTGGCCGGGCTTGCGCGGCACGCCCGCCGTGATCACCACCAGCTCGGACCCCTCCAGCATCTCGGCTTTGGCCCCGCCGTGAACATGGGTATCGGAACCTGAATCCACCGCAGCCTGCCAAACGTCCAGCGCCTTGCCCTGCGCCAGCTCACCCTGCACGTCCATCAACACCAGCTCACGACACAACTCATCGCGGGCGATGATCTGCGCCGCCGCCTCGCCGACCAGGCCGGCACCCACAATCGTTAATTTGTTCACCAGACACCTCCCAGCGGCGCGCGCCACCAGGAACACGCCTGCGTATACAGAGAAGTATTGCCTGCCGGGGCTAAATGGCCACCCAAGACGATGCGACTACCTTCACTTGACAGTATTCCATGGCAGCGCGAATACTTTGGCCAGATTCATATAGATGACCATACAACAAGGTGAATCAACCAATGAACATGCTGCCCAAGCGCCCTGTCGCCACACCACCGCCCACCGGCCTCAGCGCCACGCCTCCCTGCTGCCCACCTTCCGTTACCAGGCGCCCGCCTGTGAGCGGCAGCTAGCGCAAAGCCGCGTTCCCTTCCTCGAAACCGTAGCAGCAGCCCCAACGGCAGCCACCTGCATGCCCCGTGGAAACGCCCGTCACGCCTTCAAACCCTGAGTGCAGCCGAGCGCCAGCCCAACCGAGACTCCTTGAATGACTCCCTTAGATATACAGCTATTACTGACAGCCTTGGCCAGTGTTCTGGTGTTGGTGGCGCTCATCGTTTCGCGCCTGAAAATGCACCCGCTGCTGGCCTTGCTGGTGGTGTCCATTGGCGTGGGCTTCGCGACGCATATGGCGCCAGGCAGCATCGTCTCCCACCTGCTCACCGGCGCCGGCAAGACACTGGGCGCAGTGGGGGTGGTGATTGCGCTGGGTGCGATGCTCGGCAAGATCCTGGCTGACGCTGGCGTCACGGAGCAGGTCGCGGATGTCATCCTCAAGCGCACCCCCGACCGCATGATCCCTTGGGCCATGATGCTGGTAGCCTTCGTCATTGGCATCCCCATGTTTTTCGAAGTCGGCCTGGTGATCATGCTGCCGCTGATATTCAGCGTGGCGCGCAAACTGGAAAGCAAGGCGCGCTTCAAAGGCTCGGCGTATGTGTATGTAGGTGTGCCGGTCATTTCGGCGCTTGCCGCCATGCACGGCATGGTACCGCCGCACCCAGGCCCCCTGACCGCCATCGCCGTGCTCAAGACCTCGGTTGGGCCCACCATGCTCTATGGCTTCCTTGCCGCCATTCCGGCAATGATCCTGGGCGGCCCGCTGTACGGCATGTTCATTTCACCGCGCATGAACACGCGGCCCGATCAGGCATTGCTGGACCAGTTCACACTGGCTGAAAAAGCCGATGGCCAACCCCGCCCCGGGGTAATGGTCGGCATGCTGGCCGCATTGCTGCCGGCCATCCTGATGCTGGTGCATGCCGTCGCCGAGATGCTGCTGCCCAAAGGCAATGCGCTGCTGGAACTGGCCAGTTTCCTGGGCAACCCGCTGATCGCCATGCTGCTGGGCGTGCTGTTCGCTGGCGCCAGCCTGGTGCTTGCCCGCGGCGGCGACGCCGAACAGCTGCGCGATGCACTGGGCAAAAGCCTCAAGCCGATTGCCTCGATCATCATGATCATTGCCGGTGGCGGTGCCTTCCAGGAGATGCTGACCAGCGCCAAGGTTGGCGATGCCATTGTGCACCTGACCCAGCAATCTGCCTTCCCTCCCCTGATTCTGGGGTGGCTGATCGCGATGTTGCTCTCGGTGTCTACCGGTTCCGCCACGGTCGGTATCGTAGGGGCTTCCGGCTTACTGGCGCCGCTGGCAGGTGCAGACCCCAGCCTCAACCTGCCTTTGCTGGCCTTGTCCATCGGCTGCGGTTCGCTGTTCTTCAACTATGCGAACCATGCAGGCTTCTGGATGGTGAAAGAATCCTTTGGCATGACCATGGGCGAAGCCACCAAGACCATCTCGGTGGTGCAGTCCATCGTGGCGGTGGTTGGCTTGATCGTGGTGTTGCTGCTGAACGCGGCGATTGCTGTGAGCTGAACCGGCTTGCAACAACTGCCCGAGATCATTCCAAGGTCTGCACGGACGGTGCGGACCTTGGGTCGCGATGGGCTGCAAAGCAGGTTCACGCCGACGTCAGTACTGGGTTTTGTTCAGCTTCTCGGCCAAAGGCGGATAGTAGATCTGGCCGATCTCATCCGATGACCACCACGCCCAGTGCAGCAGGTACAGGGTGACGATGCTCAGTAGCGCATAGCCCTTCCAGCCAAACCAAAAGGTGAAATAAGCCATCAACCCGGGCAGCTGGAAATGAGCACTCACCCCAGCATTTGCAATTGCCATCAGCACCAGGCCGAACACCAGTACCCCGGTTTGGAAGCGCTGTTGCCGCCACTCCTCGCGCTGCATGGTCAAGCGCTTCCAATAGTTGTAGAGGAATTCGTTGCCTTCACGAAGGCTGTGCTCTCGCAGTGCACTGAAGGTCACGTAGTTGGGAAACAGCGAATAATCTCGCGGGCCCTGAAGCCGATACCACGGAACGAAGCTGCCCATGATCGCCGCCACACGCGCCAGCACCGGGATTACCACCGACACCACCAGGCAGAAGACCATGATGCCCACGAATATACGACCGACATTTTCCCAGACGATCGCCATGTCCCCCGAGAAACCCAGCAAAGTTGTACCCAGTGAGTGCATGAGCGCGATATCGATGAACAAGCCTACATAGGCCAGCTTCAATGCCCAGCGTACTTCCCACGCTTTTTCGAACACCGCGCCCGGCAGCCCGGCGATAGGGTTGGTGGTTTTCAGGCTGTCTCTGTTTTGATCCATGCAGAACCCTCGGTAGTTGGCACATGGCCAGGCAAATGGTCAGGGCAAAGCGCTTTAAATGCGCTTTGCCTGATTACCATGCACTACAGAGGCGCGAGCGTTCTACTCAACTTGACGCAGTTGCTACCATCCCCGCAGAAGAGGCTGCTTTTGTGTTGCATGTCCAAGGGCTGTAAAGCAGCCGTTCATGCATCCACACCGGAGTGCCATGCCCTCTTCCGCGGTGCCCGCTAATCAGCCGGGTCCTACCCACCCTGCTCCATCACCTTCCCACACTGCTCGCTGGCCAACCGGCTGATGATCCGGATCGCCTGATGGATACCGGCCGTGTTGCGAAAACTCAGCCGCGGGTTGTGTTCGCACTCGAGCACTTCGTCGTGCTGGACCAGGGCCTCGCCTAGCAGTTCTAGGGTCCAGGCGTAGCTTTGGATGGTGGAGAGGCGTTCTTGGTCAGACATGGCGGGCCTCCGGTTGGACGGAGGTGAAGAAAGGTTTGCCGACGGTGAGCTCACTCAGGGCGCCCGAAGAACAACGGCGGCGAACGGATACGCGGATCTGTAACGGATTTACGGTGGTCATGCATGAGTTCCTTTCGTGATGGAACTGCCACCGCTCGCGGCCAAGCAAGTTAAGGTGGCAGCAGTACGCGGGTTGGCCGACCGGGACGAAAGGAGCCCGGCACACCCGAAGGTGTCCCGCGCACCACCGCCATAACGCAACATCGCGGGCACAAAAAAAGCGCCTGCGATGAAGATTGGGCGCTGATGCGCCTTTCGATTCCGACCGGCCAAGGTCGCATCGCCGATGCTTCGGCGACGTAGGGACTTTATTCCTGGGTGGCTGTTTTCGCAAGTTTCTCGGGGCACGAATAGCCAACGCGCGCCGTAGGAAAACGGCTTGCCACAGGTCACATGCACTTACCAGGATTAATGCGGTCCGTGTAGGAGCTGGCTTGCCTGCGAAGGGCTGCGCAGCAGCCCCATACCCCGACATGACTGGAATAATCCTTCAACGGCCTTCAGCAGACTAGGCCAGGCGCAACATGCGATACCTGGCCAATCAACACCCTCGCCTAACCCTCCAACTCCTGGCCATCGCGTTCCAACACCTTCCCACACTGCTCACTGGCCAACCGGCTGATAATCCGAATCGCTTGATGAATCCCAGTTGTAGTTATTCCTGACTGCTTTTCCGTGCCCGTGGCGATGCCGGCCTCGACACTGCCTTCTTCGCTTTGGCTGCCGCAGGGCTTTTCCCTCGTTTCGGTCCGGCCACCACGCAGGAACTGGCCAGCGGCGCGGCCACAGCGATTGGCCCACCAGCCTTCAACTGGCCGACAGTGTTGCCGACGAGCGTTGCAGTGGGCTTATTTTGGCAGTCATCACCATACCCATCCGCACGCCAAAGAGACGCAGCACGCACTCCAAAGTGCTGAGTTTCGGATTCGACTTCCCGCTTTCCAGTTCGTACAGGCTTTTCGTGGACATCTTGCACATGGTCGCGAAGGTCTTTTGGTCAAGCCCGGTGACTTCGAGCCGAAGACGGCGGATGGATGTCCCAATTGGATCGAGTCCCGCCGCGTTGCGCTTGACGATATCCTCTACGAGCTGGGCGCGCTCTTCAGGCTGTAGTTTTTTCATCGCAGTCCCCACTCCACGAGTCGTTTATCCAGGTTATTCACGGGTAGCGAGGCTGCATTGCGCATCGATTCAGGCGCATCGGTCAGCAGATCGGGCAATGCCCTGAATGCCTCAGCCGCATGCATCAACCGTTGCAGCAGAACCTCGGGATCAGTGCAACCAACAAGCTCAGCGCAGTTGTCGCGCCGATTAGAAGACCCCTTGCGCTCCGCCGCCCACTTTGTCGTCCGTGTGATGCCCTCTTCATACAGGATCATTGGCGCGAGGTCATAGATTGGCGCCAAACGAAACCTCCCACCCACACGCATGATGCAGGTGTTGCGGCCGTGGTTATCGGTGCTCCCTAGAATGCGGTTCAGCAGATCGCGATGATGTAGTCGTCGTAGGCGACAAGACAGCTTCCATCAGCAACACGCTCAGGGTTCTCAACCGAGAGTGTCGCTGCCTCGCACCATGCACCATCGGAGAAGCCCGGATCGTGAGTCTGAGCGGCATCGCGACACCATTAATCAGTATTTGAATGCCGATTAAACTAGTGCGCACGACAGGAATCGGCAATATTTTGCCGATTAAAAGCTTAAGCACGGGCAAAACCGGCACCACACTACCGATTATGCATTTACAGCGCGCCGGTGGGTGCTACAGGTCGTTACTGCGCCTGGGAAGCAGGAACTGCATGTGACTCGGCCTTTGGGTTATAGGACTATGTTTAATTGCGCTGGGTAGGTGGTGGATGGCACAAGCTTCGCCCGTGTTCGCGGGTAAACCCGCTCCTACAGGGGGGGGGAACGGCTAAGTCCGAGGTTTGCAGGCCTGATGAGAAAAGACAGGCATAAGAAAGCCCGCATTAGGCTGGCTTACATTGATGGCCCGATAGCAAAAAACACCATCGGCCAAATTGTCTGGTGCGGAGACAGACGGACGGTTGTAGGGCGTCAGGGCCCGGTTTTCACGGGGCTGGAATTTGGTGGATTTATAGACGTACCTCATAGGGTATCTATCAAAAAATCAGCTATTTATGGCTTTCAGTGGAATCGAATCGGGACTTGCGAAGGATCCAGTGAGAGCTACGACCGCCGTGGCATCAACGTTCACGCCTTGATGAATCCATAGGTCACCCACATCCAAGCGAAGCCAAAGGCCGTCAGCCACGTGGATACCTGTAGAGCCAACTTAAGTTTTGCAGGGAAGTTTTCCAGTTCTTCGATGTCCAGATGCCCTCGGCGCATATGTACGCCAGGCCAAATGAGTATTCCACAAAGAAACGTTATCAGCAGCCACCGAGCGCCAAAGCGCCGCGTGCCCAAAAACAGTTTCATTTGCTCCAGGCCGGGATGACTTTGGATAGCCGAGGTTGCAACAGTGAAATTTCTTGTACCCGCGATGAATGCACTGACCGCACAACCGGCCAACGCGATCACGAACGGACACGCCAGCATTATCCACTTCAGCCACACGGGCCAACTCTCGAACTCAGTCATAATGTGATTCGTAGATCAGCTCGCCCATTTGCTCACCGCCCTCCGCACCGGCGATGCTCCCAGCAAAAGCCCCTCCCCCGACCAGCGCAATGCCACATACCGGCGCCCCGAAACCCGCGGTACCAGCAGAGAACACCCCACATACAGCGAGCGCAGTGATCCCAGCAATCTTGCCACCCACGATCCCTCCCGCCAGCCCCCCAGCGAAAGCACCTGCCTCAGACAAACGAATTTTTTTGCAGCCTTCGGTTTCCCCTGCACGGCAGGCCTCTTGGACTTTCAGATAGGAAGATGTACCACCTAAGCCAATTCCGACATGCCCACCATACCGAAGGTACTTACTAAGCTTCGCCACTTTGTCCAAGTATGTGGCGTACCCAGGAATCTGCCCTGGCCCACCGGCTTTTGACCAATGATGCACAAGACTTTTGGTCGAGATATTCAAGCTTTTCTTCAGCCGCTCGTAGGCCCCTAGATTCAGATGTTTATTTAGAAAAGTCGCCTTCAGCTGACCATCTAGCTGTTCCAATAACAGCCGTCGTTCGGCGAAGAAGGATGGGCTATTCAGATGGCCATGGCGCAGAAATTCTTGCTGATGCAAACGCTCGATGTTGCCAAGTGTGCTGCGAAGCTGCCGGAGGCCGTGGTCCATCATGTCCTTACCCACACCCATGGAGAGACTGGCGTCACTAAGCAGTCCGGCAATTTCAGCCTGATACTCCATCATGAAATCTGACTCGGCAAAATCGAGTACAGCCAAGGAACGTCGCGCGCGCTCGGCGGCCGCCATGAGTTGGCCCTCCTCCTGGGTGCAGGCATAACCGTTATCCGGATCGCCGATGACGAAGATTTCCCCTGCCTTGAACCCCTGCTCGAAAGTCGGGTTCAGGCGTTGCAGGTACGAAATGGGCAAGGTCGAATCATGGCTAGCCAGCTCCAACAGAATCTGCGGGAACGACATGCTCCGGGGCACCACATAGAATCCCGGCTGCATCTGCCCAGGCAACCCGCCAACCATGGCGGGCGAAGCCCCTGCCAAAGCGCTAGAGCTCCCAGGGCCAGCGGGTGTGAGGCTAGTGCGTACGGCAACCGGCAGCCGCGGCGGGGGCATTTCCCCTAAAGGCGCCACCACCCGGTTGCTACCCTCTGGGCAACCGCAATCAACTAACGCGCCATCCATCGCGACTGGCTGGCCATCCGAGATGAAGTGCCACACCCCTTCGACGACCTTTCCTTCCAGCCCGCAAAGTGGACAAGGTGTGGTGGGATCCCCCATCCTCAGGACCATTCGTCCCTCGTCGAGGTAACCTTCCCCGGTGGCGATGCAAATCGCACCTGTGGTGGTTACGTCACCGTCTACTGCTTGGCCAAGCCCATCCAGACTGACGCGCATTTCAGAGTCCCTTGCGAACTGTAGGAGCGAAAGAACCTAACAGCTAGGAAGGGGCAAATGAGGCCTCGAGCAGCTAACGAGACGATTCCTACGAGCAACGCGGATTTAGGACTAGGCACGACCTAACGGTTTGGGAACTAGAGCCCTCCCCCTTTTTGTTCACTCCCGAAAATAAAAAAAGGGGGACAGGCCCACACTTACTTAACGTGCTTCGGGTGCCCTTTTTTTTTGTGTCGGAGGCAGAGCGATGACCAAAGCACTGCGCACTGGCATGACCTACGAAATGGCCAACCACATAGACCGTCACAACCGGACAACAAAAGGCCCGATGACGATTAGCCAGGAGCTGACAGCCAGGATTATGAACAAGGCCAAAGACCTTGCATTGCAGTATGAACACCGCGCCGTTGTCGGCCTCACAGGCGAGGCGCGAGACGCGCTAGCCCGTGATGATATGTGGCCAGCATCATCAAGGAATTGCAGCTGTAGCGGCGCGCCAGAGCTTCACAGGGGTGGCCTGACCCTGGCCGCCACCAATGAGGCTATGCGCCAGATGATCAGCTTCGGCTCGATGTTGGGCCTGGACCCGGCCAACCGGGCGCGGATCATCGGGGGCAACAGGCAAAGCCCGGCGAATGAATTCGCCGCCCTGCTGAATGCGTGATTTCGCGACCGTCCGCGCGCTGGAGCGGCACCTGCGCAACGCGGGCGTGCCCAAGTCGCTGGCCACCAAGATATCCAGCCAGGTGACGGACGAAACCGCGCGCCGGCTGCTGCCGCTGCACGTTCGGTTTTGGATTGTGGCACGGGCCATGACCGCCAGGCCCCGGAAAATCTGAGTTCCAGGCGGTGCCCAACATCACATTCAAATCAGCCCCGATACCGGCCAGGCTTGTGCCAGCGGATCAGCACCAGGTTCATTGCGACGGTGCCGACCGCCGACCAGGCCATTTTGTCGGCGGGCAGGTAGAAGGCCGCGACCAGGAACAGCGCCGCATCGCAAGCGAGCTGCGCCACGCCGGCGTTAATGCCGAATTTCCGCTGGAACCAGAGAACCATCGAGCCTGTACCGCCCATGGATGCGTTGTGCCTGGCCAGGCAAAGGATGCCCATTCCCAGGAGCGTTCCGCCGAGCGCCCACCCCACCGCCGGGTCGATGCCAGCAACGTTTAACGCCGGGGTAACCAGCTTAACGCCCAGGCCAAGGGCGAAGCTGACCAGGACGCTTTTCAGGGTGAAGTTCCGCCCCATCGTGAACAGCGCAAACAGCAGGAACGGCACGTTGATAGCCGGCACCAGAATCGACGACGGGTAGGGGGTGACGAACGAGGCCAGCAGGGCCATTCCAGCAATGCCCCCGGTGATCAGCCCGCTTTTGCCCAGGATGGCGATTCCGGTCGCGGCCAGCGCGATGCCAGTGAACAGCCCGTATGCGTCATCTAGCGCGCTGTGGCGCGGGTAGAAGGCGTGGGTATCACAGCTCATAGGGCGCCCCCATTAGCGTCGTAGCGCGCTGGCGCAGGCCTTCCACTGCGGTGACGCGGGCAATCTCAATGCCCTGGCGAACGATGATAACCACGGTTCCATAGATCACTTGTTCGAGGATGAATTCAAGGCTCGACTGAGCGTCGGCCAGGTCGTATTTCACCTGGTGCACGGTGCGGGTTCCTTTTGGGAGGGTGGCTCGAAAGGTGGGTTTCACCTGGGGCGCCGTGGGCCAGGGTAGGCCTACAGGCGAGGGGAAATGATGGCGCGGATTGTGCGAAAAGTGCTTTCTAACTTTGCAGGGTATGGGGGTATTTGCGAATGGACTATGCGCAGACTGTTAGAAACTCAGAAAATCTATGCGCCGGCGCGAAAATGATCGGATTCGATAGGAGCCTAATAAATCCGATCCTGGCGCGCTGCTGGCTGCATGAAAACACTCCCACATCTAAAGCGATTTGGGCGACGCAGAGATAAATACCACCAAAAGGTGGGGGTTTGGGTTTACTGCCACCCGGTCGGCGCCGCTGGTGAAATCCTCGGAAAAGCGACGAAAATTGCATTGGCATGTTTTTTGTGCGTGCGTATGGCGGGTCAGTATCTCGGCGCATGGCACGGGCTTCACCCGTGTTCGCGGGCAAGCCCTAATGCCAGTCAGTTAACGTTTTCCGGCTTGATTGGGGCTGCTTTGCAGCCCTTCGCGGGCTTGCCCGCTCCCACAGGGATCGCGCTAGCTTTTAGAATTTGAGCAAGCCAGTTGGCTCACACAGGTACGGAGTAATGTTCCGGGTGGCGATACCTGTTCGACTGCCCGGCTGCGCATGCTTTGAAAAGCTGCTCCGAAGTAGCTTTAAAGGGTTTCGTGGGGAGAGTGAACTGTGTTGCAGGGCACAGTTCAGCGGTGGAGCAAGAATTGCGGGGGCCGCCTTGCGGCCCTTTCGCGACACAAGGCCGCTCCCACACAGGGCGTGGAATATTCGAGCATCGCGCTTGCATACGGGCCTTAATGTTCACGAAAGGAGACGAATTCAAGCTGAATTAGTGCCGATCTTGAAATCATTCAAGGCCTGTCGAGTGGCTCTGAAATGAACCCCTGCTCCCTCAGTGCCTTGATGACCCCACGCACCAGGTAATTGTTGGAGAAGCCAATGGTGTATTGCCTCGAATTTGGGTTGATTGGCAGAAGCATGCCTTGCTCTACCAGGTTCTTGATCTGATAAGTCCGTTGGTTAGCCGTGAGCGCGGGGAGTGCCTGAGCAATGTCACTCGATTTCACGACCTTCATCTTTATGACGCTGACCAGAATCTGTTCCTCGGTGTCGGTAATCCACTCCCGACTGCGTGCAAAACTCACCGCCGGCAACAGAATGCACTTCGTGAGGTAGCCATAGTCGGTGAGCTTGTCCACCTTCTCCAATTCGTCGCGGATGCCCTGCAGCACATAGGTACACCATGCCTCCAGCCCTCCTGCGGCGCCAGTATCGGCAAGCCCCAGCATGGTGTAGTACTTGTCCCGGTCATTGCAGAACACCGCAGTAGGGTTGAGCACCCGACCACCCGTGTTCACGTTGAAGCCGTACTTCATCAACAGCGCGTAGGTCAGCAACCTTACCACCCGCCCATTGCCATTGCCGAATGGATGAATCCAACCGAAACGGTGGTGCGCCAGGGCGACCTTCATCAGCGCGTATTTAGGGGAATCGTCGCGATTGATGAAGCTGACCAACTCCTGCATGTACTGCGGCACCAGCACACCTTCTGGAGGCAGATGCTCCGCCTGTGCGATCCTGACCGCCCCTTCCCGGTAGGCGCCTGGCGTTTTATCGCCTTCACGCCGTAACCCCATTACGGTCATGGCGTGCAATTCTCGGATCGTATGCTCTGTCAGGTCTGCACCAGGCTTGATCACCACTTCGATGTAATCCATCGCCTTTTCGATGTTGGCAATTTCCAGCAACTGATCGGTGCTCTCGGCCTTCCCTTCGACTTTGCTGTCGATGTAGTCGGCCAGTGTGGTGTGGTTGCCCTCGATTCGAGCAGACCCCAAGCTCTCCAGCGTGTGGAACAGCGCCTTCAACTGAAAGAACACCTGAGGTGGAGTGTCCCCTTCCAGCCTCAGCCTGCGCAGAAACTCGAGCTCGGCCAGAACGTCAACCAGCGGCGAGTCGAAGGAC
>NZ_JBICLK010000072.1:0-731 GCF_043105275.1 Pseudomonas sp. TYF_14 | reverse complement strand
TGCTTCTTGCTTCTCGCTTCTTGGATGTGAGCATCCACATCAAGTAGGAATTCATTCGCGAAGGTGGCGCATAGTCACCTTTCCGCCCTTACGGCGGGTCCCTTTTTGTCGTGGCAAAAAGGAACCAAAAACCGTCGGCTCCCATCATCCGGCCCCTGCGCTGCGCTCCGGGGTCCCCTCGCTCCGGGCTTGCTCCCGGGAGGACCGCGCTGCAGGCCCCATCCTGGGGCCCAGCGCTTGACGGGCATCCATGCCCGTCACCTCCCTCCGCAATCCCTGCGCTCGGCCTCCTGAAGTCGCAATCTGCGTCGCCTGAACTGCCGCGCGCTCAGAAGCAAAAGCCAAGAGCAAGAGCAACGGCGTTCTTCCAGGTATACCAGGCCGAGGGCAGCCTTGCCGGCGATATCCTTATCCAGATGACCGGGCAGAATCTCACCGAATGCATCGGCGGTGCCGGCCGATCACAGAGCTCGCTTTTCGCTTTTGATCTGGCTTCTAAGCGCGCGGTAGTTCAGGCGACGCAGATTGCGACTTCAGGAGGCCGAGTGGAGACCTTGCGGAGGGAGATGACGGGCATGGATGCCCGTCAAGCGCTGAGGCCCCATGGATGGGGCCTGCAGCGCGTGCTCCCGGGAGCAAGGCCGGAGCGAGGGGACCCCGGAGCGCAGCGTAGGGGCCGGATGATGGGAGCCGACGGTTTTTGGTTCCTTTTTGCCACGACAAAAAGGGAC
>NZ_JBICLK010000071.1:0-52523 GCF_043105275.1 Pseudomonas sp. TYF_14 | reverse complement strand
GTGGGAAAAAAACTGGAACTGCTCGAATCACTGCGGGAGCGGAGATGGCACCGGCGTTGCCGGTGTTCGCGGGTAAACCCGCTCCTACAAGGGATGGGTGCAACGCCAGGCAGGGGCGCACCCCCGCACACTCTTCAGGACAGCGTCGCCTCCCATAATTCGAGTCAGAACACTAGAATAGCCCCACGCACCTATACAGAAGCGCTCTATGTCCAATTCTGTCGAACCTGAAACCCTGGCCCAGCTGCCGTTGGACGAGCTTGTCGCCTGCCATGAATGCGACCTGCTGCTGCGCAAGCCCGTGCTGCAGCATGATGAGAAAGCCCAATGCCCGCGCTGCGGCTACGAGCTCTATGCCCACCGGCACAATGTGGTCAATCGCAGCCTGGCCTTGGTGCTGACGGCCCTTTTGCTGTTCGTGCCGGCCAATTTCCTGCCGATCATGCAGTTGCACCTGCTTGGCCAGACTTCGGACGATACGGTCTGGAGTGGCGTGCTAGGCCTGTACAACTCGGGAATGCGCGGTGTTGCCGTAGTGGTACTGCTCTGTAGCATGGTCATTCCGCTGGCGAAGCTGCTCTGTCAGCTGGCCGTGCTGTTGAGCATCCGCTTGAACTTCGGGCGTGACTACGGCCTGGTCTTCTACCGCATCTATCACCACCTGCGTGACTGGGGCATGCTCGAGGTCTATTTCATGGGGGTGCTGGTGGCCATCGTCAAACTGGTGGACCTGGCCGAACTGACCGTGGGCCTTGGGCTGTTCTGTTTCATCAGTCTGCTATTGATCCAGGTGTGGCTCGAAGTGGTGATGTCGCCCCACCAGATCTGGAGTGCGCTATCGGGGGAGGACCTGCATGCGGGCGATTGACGCAGGCATTGTTGTCTGCAATGAGTGTCACGAGCTGAACAGGCAGGAGCCAGACAGCACTTCGCAAACCTGCACACGTTGCGGCGCTATCGTGCATGCACGCCGGCCGAACAGTATCGTGCGCACCTGGGCGTTGCTGATTGCGGCGTCGATCCTCTACATCCCGGCCAACATACTGCCGATCATGACCGTGAGTACCCTCGGTCAGGGTAGCCCGGACACCATCATGTCCGGTGTCATCACCCTGCTCAAGCACGGCATGGTGCCCATTGCGGCTGTGGTGTTCATTGCCAGTATCCTGGTCCCCACGTTCAAGCTGGTGGGCATCGGCTTGCTGTTGTACTCCGTTCAGCGGCGGCAGCCGCTTTCGGCCCGGCAGCGGATATTGATGTACCGCTTCATCGAATTCATTGGGCGCTGGTCCATGCTGGACATCTTCGTCATTGCCATCCTGGTGGCAGTGGTGAATTTTGGCCGAATAGCCAGTGTCGAAGCCAACCTGGGCGCTGTCGCCTTCGCAACTGTGGTGATCCTGACAATGCTTGCCGCTTTAACTTTCGATCCCCGACTGATTTGGGATAACACGGAGTCGGAGGACGACCATGAGTGACCTGCCAACGGCTAAAACCCGCCCAGCCTCGAACTGGTCGGCCATCTGGATCCTGCCTTTGATTGCGCTGATGATCGGTGGCTGGCTCGCGTGGCAGGCCTACCGCGACGCTGGTGTGGAAATTGAAGTCCGCTTCGAGTCGGGAGAGGGTATCGTCGCCAACAAGACCGAGGTCATCTACAAAGGCATGCCGGTTGGCAAGGTGAAAAGCCTGGTGCTCGACGCCAAGGGCGACACGCAGGGGGTGATCGCTACCATCGAGATGAACAAGGCTGCCGAGCCCCATCTAACCAAAGGCACGCGTTTTTGGCTGGTGAAGCCGAGTGTCAGCCTGGCCGGTATATCTGGCCTTGAAACACTGGTGTCGGGTAACTACATCGCCGTTAGCCCGGGAGAGGGGGAACGTACCAAACGCTTTGTGGCATTGAAGGTGGCGCCACCGCTCTCGGATTCTGAACCAGGCCTGCACCTGACCCTCAAGGCCGACAGGCTGGGCTCGCTCAACCGTGACAGCCCGGTGTTCTACAAGCAGATTCAGGTAGGCCGGGTGAAAAGCTACCGCCTGTCCGAGGACCAGAGCACCGTAGAGGTGAAAGTCTTCATCGAGCCGGCCTACGCCAGCCTGGTGCGCAAGCACACGCGTTTCTGGAACGCCAGCGGTGTCAGCATCGATGCTTCGCTTTCGGGTGTGAAGGTGCGCAGTGAGTCTTTGTCGAGCATTGTGGCGGGTGGTATCGCCTTCGCCACGCCGGAGTACCGCAAGGACAGCCCTCCCACCGACCCGAGCCTGCCGTTCCGCCTGTACGAGGACTTCGATGCCGCCCAGGCGGGTATCCGGGTAAAAGTGAAGCTGAGCGATTATGAAGGCCTGCAGGCGGGTCGCACGCCGGTCATGTACAAGGGCATCCAGGTGGGTTCGCTGAAAGCCCTGAAGATGGAAGACAACCTGGCCAGCGCTTCGGCCGAGCTGACACTCGACCCACTGACCGAGGACTACCTGGTAGACGGGACACAGTTCTGGGTAGTCAAACCGTCGATTTCCCTGGCGGGAATCACTGGCCTGGAAGCCTTGGTCAAAGGTAACTACATTGCCATTCGTCCTGGTGAGAAGGGCGCACGGCCAGAGCGTGAGTTCGAGGCGCGTGCCAAGGCGCCGCCGCTCGACCTCAAAGCGCCGGGCCTGCACATGGTGTTGTTCGCCGACACCTTGGGTTCGCTGGAAATCGGCAGCCCGGTGACGTACCGCCAGGTGAAGGTGGGTAGCGTGCAGAGCTATCAGTTCGCCCGTAACAGCAACCGCATCCTGATCGGTGTGCATATCGAGAAGGAGTACGAGAAGCTGGTCAATGGTTCGTCGCGCTTCTGGAACGTCAGTGGGATCACCCTGACCGGCGGCCTGTCGGGCATCAAGATCAAGAGTGAGTCGCTGCAAACACTGATGGCCGGCGGTATTGCGTTCGATACGCCACGGCCCGATGTACCGCTGAAACGGCACATTCCACGCTTCCGCCTGCATGACAGCCAGGAAGCGGTGAACCGTGCGGGTACGTTGATCACCATCCGTGTAGAGCGTGCCGATGGCCTGAAACCGGGCACGGCCATCCGCTTCCGCGGCCTGGATGTGGGCAGCATCGAGAGCGTCGACCTCACCGATGACCTGCAGGCGGTGCTGCTAAGGGCGCGCATTACCGAATCGGCGGATCGCATTGCCCGTGCCGGTACGCAGTTCTGGGTGGTCAAGCCGGCCCTTGGCTTGGTGCGCACTGAAAACCTGGACACCTTGATAGGTGGGCAGTACCTGGAAGTGCAGCCAGCAGCCAAGAACCGTGGACCACAGCGCGATTTCATCGCCCTAACCGAGGCACCGGAGGTAGCAGGGCCAGAGGTCGGCCTGCCATTGACGCTCAGTGCGCCACGCCGCGGCTCGATCAAGCCGGGTGTGCCGGTTACCTATCGTGAGGTTACGGTGGGCAAGGTGACAGGCTTCGAGCTGGGCCAGAGCGCTGACCGCGTGCTGATTCATATCCTCATCGAGCCGCGCTATGCCGCCTTGGTGCGCAGCGGTAGCCGCTTCTGGAACAGCAGTGGTTTCGGTTTCGACTGGGGTCTGTTCAAGGGCGCTACAGTGCGTACCGAGTCGGTGGAAACCCTGATCGATGGCGGTATCGCCTTCGCAACGCCAGATGGCGAGCAGATGGGTAACCCGGCGCGGCCGCAGCAGACCTTTGCCTTGTTCGAAAAGGCCGAGGATGAATGGCTGCAGTGGGCACCGAAGATTCAGATCGCCAAGTGATGTAAAAGTAGGGCCGCCAAGCGCGGCCCTGCTTTTTTGTGGGAGCGGCCTTGCGTCGCGAAAGGGGCGCGTAGCGGCCCCTCGGTCTCAGCGCAGAAAGTGAGATTGCCGGGGCTGCCCCGCAGCCCTATCGCGACACAAGGCCGCTCCCACAGATCGAGTCCCGCATGGAACTGGGCCCGCAAGCATAAATCGCAGGCAACAAAAAACCGACCCTAGGGTCGGTTTTTCGACTAGCGCGTCGCTTAGGCAGCTGCAGCTTCTTTCAGCGCCTTGATGTGGCCATTCAGACGGCCTTTGTGACGAGCAGCCTTGTTCTTGTGGATGATACCCTTGTCGGCCATACGGTCGATTACAGGTACAGCCAGAACGTAAGCGGCTTGCGCTTTTTCGGCGTCTTTTGCGTCGATGGCTTTAACTACATTCTTGATGTAGGTGCGGACCATGGAACGCAGGCTGGCGTTGTGGCTGCGACGCTTCTCAGCCTGTTTTGCACGTTTCTTGGCGGAAGGTGTGTTGGCCACCGTCGAGCTCCTCGAAAGACTTTAGGTAAATAGCAAACAAAATAGGCCGCGAATCATGCCGATCAGTCGAGCGGATGTCAAGGCCACCTGCAAGGTTCCGCCGAGCGGTGCGCCAACAAGCGGGAAAGATTCCTTTATGCTGCGCGACCTGTACACTCGGGAATTTTTGGCTCCCCTGCGAAGGCGCGGGAGTATCGCACATTCGGACGCTGTCTGGCAGCGTCCTCTGTCATTGGCGTGAATCTTTTCGATGAACCTGCTCAAATCCCTGGCTGCAGTAAGCTCGATCACCATGATTTCGCGGGTGCTGGGCTTTGTTCGCGACACCATCCTGGCCCGCATCTTTGGTGCTGGTGTCGCTACCGATGCCTTCTTCATCGCGTTCAAACTGCCCAACCTGTTGCGGCGCATCTTCGCCGAAGGCGCATTCTCCCAGGCCTTCGTGCCGATTCTGGCCGAGTACAAGACCCAGCAGGGCGAGGAGGCGACGCGCACCTTCATTGCCTATGTCAGCGGCCTTCTGACCCTGGTGCTGGCCCTGGTGACCGCCATCGGCATCCTCGCTGCACCGTGGGTGGTGTGGGCCACGGCCCCGGGTTTTGTCGACAGCACCGAAAAATATGCGCTGACCACCGACCTGTTGCGGGTGACGTTTCCTTATATATTCCTGATCTCGCTGTCTTCCCTGGCCGGAGCGATCCTCAATACCTGGAACCGCTTTTCGGTGCCGGCCTTCACGCCTACCTTGCTGAACGTGGCGATGATCGCCTTCGCCGTGTTGCTGACGCCGTACTTCAACCCGCCAATCATGGCGTTGGCCTGGGGCGTGCTGGCGGGTGGCCTGGCGCAGTTGCTGTACCAGCTGCCAGCGCTGAAGAAGATCGGCATGCTCGTGTTGCCGCGCCTGAACCTCAAGGACGCGGGAGTGTGGCGGGTACTGAAACAGATGCTGCCGGCGATCCTGGGGGTGTCGGTGAGCCAGATCTCGCTGATCATCAACACCATCTTCGCTTCCTTCCTGGTGGCCGGCTCGGTGTCGTGGATGTACTACGCCGACCGCCTCATGGAGCTGCCTTCCGGTGTGCTGGGCGTTGCCCTGGGCACTATCCTGCTGCCGACACTGGCCAAGACCTACGCCAACAAGGACCGCGAGGAGTACTCGCGAATTCTCGACTGGGGCCTGCGCCTGTGCTTCCTGCTGGTACTGCCCTGCACCCTGGCGTTGGCCATTCTTGCCGAACCGCTGACCGTTGCTTTGTTTCAATATGGCAAGTTCAGCGCGTTTGATGCGGCGATGACCCAGCGAGCGTTGATCGCCTATTCCGTGGGCTTGCTGGCGATCATTCTGATCAAGGTACTGGCACCTGGCTTCTACGCGCAGCAGAATATCCGCACGCCGGTAAAGATCGCGGTCTTCACCCTGGTCTGCACTCAGCTGTTCAACCTTGCCCTGGTCGGCCCGCTTGCACATGCCGGCCTGGCATTGGCGATCAGCCTCGGTGCCTGCCTGAATGCCGGTTTGCTGTTCTGGAAGCTGCGCAGTCAGCAGCTGTTCGAGCCTCAGCCTGGCTGGGCAGTGTTCCTGCTCAAGCTTGTGTTGGCGGTGGCGCTGATGTCGGCAGTACTGCTGGCGGGCATGCACTATATGCCGGCCTGGGAACAGGGCATCATGCTTGAGCGCTTCCTGCGGCTTGGGGCGCTGATCCTGGCGGGCGTCGTGACGTATTTTGGCTGCCTGTACCTGTGTGGCTTCCGGCCCCGGCATTTCGCTCGCAAGGCCTTGCACTGAGGCTTTTGGCGGGTCAGGCGTCGGTTTTTCGCATTCCACGCCGCCCTTGGGCGCTGCTGCCTGTCACCAGCGCCCGGGTGTGGTTATAATCGGCCACTTTATGAGCAAGAAGCGCGTTATGCAGCTGGTTCGAGGTCTTCACAACCTGCGCCCCGAGCACCGGGGCTGTGTCGCCACCATTGGCAACTTCGACGGGGTTCACCGCGGCCACCAGGCAATCCTGGCGCGCCTGCGCGAGCGCGGTCAGGCCCTGGGCCTGCCGACCTGCGTGGTGATCTTCGAACCGCAACCACGCGAGTACTTCGCACCCGATACCGCGCCAGCGCGCCTGGCCCGGCTGCGCGACAAGATCGAGCTGCTGGCGACCGAAGGCATCGACCGGGTGCTGTGCCTGGCGTTCAACCAGCGTCTGAGCAAGCTCAGTGCCGATGCCTTCGTCAAGGCCATCCTGGTCGACGGCCTGGGGGTGCGTCATCTCGAAGTGGGCGATGACTTCCGCTTCGGCTGCGACCGTGCTGGCGACTTCGCTTTCCTGGTCGAGGCCGGCAACGCGTACGGCTTTACCGTCGAGGCCGCCAACACGGTCATCCAGGATGGCCTGCGGGTCAGCAGCACCGAAGTGCGCAAGGCCTTGTCCGAGGGCGACTTCGAACTGGCCGAACACCTGCTGGGCCGCCCGTACCGCATTACAGGCCGCGTGCTGCACGGCCAGAAGCTGGCCCGCCAGCTCGGCACACCAACCGCCAACATCCAGCTCAAGCGCCGCCGCGTGCCGCTGTCCGGGGTATACCTGGCCAGCATCGTGATCGACGGCAAAGCTTGGCCGGGTGTCGGCAATATCGGCGTGCGCCCCACCGTTGCCGGTGATGGGCGCCCGCACCTGGAGATTCATCTTCTGGACTTTGCCGGCGATCTTTACGGCCGGCGCCTGACGGTGGAGTTCCACCACAAGCTGCGTGAAGAGCAGCGATTCGCCTCCCTGGAGGCGCTGAAGTCGGCGATCGATGCGGATATCGCCGCCGCACGTGCACATTGGCACGCTCAACCGCTAACGAAGAGCCTGAAATGACCGACTACAAAGCCACGCTTAACCTTCCGGACACCGCCTTCCCCATGAAGGCCGGCCTGCCTCAGCGCGAACCGCAGATCCTGCAGCGCTGGGACAGCATTGGCCTGTACCAGAAGCTGCGCGAAATTGGCAAGGATCGTCCCAAGTTCGTCCTGCACGACGGCCCGCCCTATGCCAACGGCAAGATTCACATCGGTCATGCGCTGAACAAGATCCTCAAGGACATGATCGTCCGTTCCAAGACCCTGGCCGGCTTCGATGCGCCGTACGTGCCAGGTTGGGACTGCCACGGCCTGCCGATCGAGCACAAGGTCGAGGTTACCCACGGCAAGCACCTCTCCGCCGACCGTACCCGCGAGCTGTGCCGCGAGTACGCTGCCGAGCAGATCGAAGGGCAGAAGACCGAGTTCATCCGCCTGGGCGTGCTGGGTGACTGGGACAACCCATACAAGACCATGAACTTCGCCAACGAGGCCGGTGAAATCCGCGCCCTGGCCGAGATGGTCAAGCAAGGCTTCGTGTTCAAGGGCCTGAAGCCGGTGAACTGGTGCTTTGATTGCGGTTCGGCGCTGGCTGAAGCGGAAGTCGAGTACGCTGACAAGAAGTCGCAGACCATCGACGTGGCCTTCTCGGTTGCCGATGAAGCCAAGCTGGCCGCCGCCTTCGGCTTGGCCTCTCTGGCCAAGCCGGCCGCCATCGTGATCTGGACCACCACCCCGTGGACCATCCCGGCCAACCAGGCCCTGAACATCCACCCGGAATTCAAGTACGCCCTGGTCGACACCGGCGAACGCCTGCTGGTGCTGGCTGAAGAGCTGGTCGAGTCGTGCCTGAAGCGCTACAACCTGGAAGGTTCGGTCGTTGCCACCGCCCAAGGTTCGGCGCTGGAGCTGATCAACTTCCGTCATCCGTTCTACGATCGCCTGTCGCCAATCTACCTGGCCGACTACGTCGAGCTGGGCGCCGGTACCGGCGTGGTGCATTCCTCGCCAGCCTACGGTGAAGACGACTTCGTCACCTGCAAGCGCTACGGCATGGTCAACGACGACATCCTTACCCCGGTGCAGAGCAACGGCGTGTATGTCGACTCGCTGCCATTCTTCGGCGGCCAGTTCATCTGGAAGGCCAACCCGGCCATCGTCGAGAAGCTGAGCGAAGTCGGTGCGCTGATGCACACCGAAACCATCAGCCACAGCTACATGCACTGCTGGCGCCACAAGACCCCGCTGATCTACCGCGCCACCGCGCAGTGGTTCGTGGGCATGGACAAGCAGCCGAGCACCGGCGAGCCGCTGCGTGAGCGTGCGCTGAAAGCCATCGAAGACACCAAGTTCGTCCCGGCCTGGGGCCAGGCGCGCCTGCACGCGATGATCGCCAACCGCCCGGACTGGTGCATCTCGCGTCAGCGCAACTGGGGTGTGCCGATCCCGTTCTTCCTGCACAAGCAGACCGGCGAGCTGCATCCGCGCACTGTCGAACTGATGGAAGAAGTGGCCAAGCGTGTCGAGCAGCAAGGCATCGAGGCCTGGTTCAAGCTGGACGCCGCTGAACTGCTGGGCGCTGAAGCCGACCAGTACGACAAGATCGCCGACACCCTCGACGTGTGGTTCGACTCGGGCACCACTCACTGGCACGTACTGCGTGGCTCGCACGACATCGGCCACGCCACCGGCCCGCGCGCTGACCTGTACCTGGAAGGTTCCGACCAGCACCGCGGCTGGTTCCACTCGTCCTTGCTGACCGGTTGCGCCATCGATAACCATGCGCCATACCGCGAGCTGTTGACCCACGGCTTCACCGTGGACGAGAACGGCCGCAAGATGTCCAAGTCGCTGGGCAACACCATCGAGCCGGAGAAGGTCAACAACACCCTGGGTGCCGATATCCTGCGCCTGTGGGTTTCGGCCACCGACTATTCCGGTGAAATGGCCGTTTCCGAGCAGATCCTGCAGCGCAGTGCCGACGCCTACCGGCGTATCCGCAATACCGCCCGCTTCCTGCTGTCCAACCTGTCCGGCTTCGACCCGGCCCGCGACCTGCTGGCCCCGGAAGACATGCTGGCGCTGGACCGCTGGGCCGTGGACCGTACCCTGCTGCTGCAACGCGAACTGGAAGAGCACTACAGCGAGTACCGTTTCTGGAACGTCTACTCCAAGGTGCACAACTTCTGCGTACAGGAGCTGGGCGGCTTCTACCTCGACATCATCAAGGACCGCCAGTACACCACCGGCGCCAACAGTGTTGCCCGCCGTTCCTGCCAGACTGCGCTGTACCACATCAGCGAGGCGCTGGTGCGCTGGATCGCGCCGATCCTGGCATTCACCGCCGACGAAATCTGGCAGTACCTGCCGGGCGAGCGCAACGAGTCGGTAATGCTCAACGGCTGGTACCAAGGCCTGAGCGAGCTGCCGGAAGGCACCGAGTTGGACCGCGCCTACTGGGACCGCGTGATGGCAGTGAAGGCATCGGTCAACAAGGAGCTGGAAAACCAGCGCACCGCCAAGGTCATCGGCGGCAACCTGCAAGCCGAAGTGACCCTGTACGCCGACGAAGGCCTGAGTGCCGACCTGGGCAAGCTGGGCGACGAGTTGCGCTTCGTGCTGATCACCTCGGCCGCCAGCGTGGTGCCGTTCGCACAGGCGCCGGCCGAAGCGGTAGCCACCGAAGTCGAAGGCCTCAAGCTGCAAGTGGTCAAGTCCGGCCACACCAAGTGCGGCCGTTGCTGGCACTTCCGCGCCGACGTCGGCAGCCATCCGGAGCACCCGGAAATCTGCGGCCGTTGCGTCGACAACCTGACCGGCTCGGGTGAGGTGCGCCACTATGCCTAACCCTGCAGCGGGGCGCTTCGGGCGCCTTGCATGGCTGTGGCTGAGCTTGCTGGTCCTGGTCATCGACCAGGCCACCAAGCTGTACTTCAACAACGCCCTGACCATGTACCAGCAGATCGTGGTCATTCCTGACTACTTCAGCTGGACCCTGGCCTACAACACCGGTGCCGCGTTCAGCTTCCTGGCTGACGGAGCGGGTTGGCAGCGCTGGTTGTTCGCCCTGATCGCCGTGGTGGTCAGCGCGGTACTGGTCGTCTGGCTCAAGCGCCTGGGGCGCAACGAGACCTGGCTGGCCGTGGCGCTGGCGCTGGTGCTGGGTGGGGCGATTGGCAACCTGTACGACCGCATCGTGCTGGGCCATGTGGTCGACTTCATCCTGGTGCACTGGCAGAACCGCCATTACTTCCCGGCCTTCAACGTGGCCGACAGCGCCATCACCGTTGGTGCGGTGATGCTGGCGCTGGATATGTTCAAGAGCAAGAAGTCCGAGGATCCGGTCCATGACTGACACCCGTATCGGCCAGAACACCGAAGTCACCCTGCACTTCGCGCTGCACCTGGAAAACGGCGACACCGTCGACAGCACGTTCGATAAGGCCCCGGCTACTTTCAAAGTGGGTGATGGCAACCTGCTGCCGGGCTTTGAAAACGCCCTGTTCGGCTTCAAGGCCGGTGACAAGCGCATCGTGGCAGTGGCCCCGGAGAACGCGTTCGGCCAGCCTAACCCGCAGAACGTGCAGGTCATGCCGAGGTCCAACTTCGAAGGCATGGAGTTGTCCGAAGGGCTGCTGATCATCTTCAACGACGCCGCCAACACCGAGCTGCCGGGTGTGGTCAAAGCGTTCGATGACGACCAGGTCACCATCGACTTCAATCACCCACTGGCTGGCAAGACCCTGACCTTCGAGGTGGAGATCCTCGAGGTGAAGGCCCTGTAAGCCTGGAGCCGAGCATGCAAATCAAACTCGCCAACCCTCGCGGCTTCTGCGCCGGGGTCGACCGGGCGATCGAGATCGTCAACCGCGCGCTGGAAGTCTTCGGCCCGCCGATCTATGTGCGCCACGAAGTGGTGCACAACAAGTTCGTGGTGGAAGACTTGCGTAACCGCGGCGCCATCTTTGTCGAAGAGCTGGACCAGGTGCCGGACGATGTCATCGTCATCTTCAGTGCCCACGGTGTTTCCCAGGCCGTGCGGCAGGAAGCTGCTGGCCGTGGCCTGAAAGTGTTCGATGCCACTTGCCCGCTGGTGACCAAGGTTCACATCGAAGTGGCCAAGTACAGCCGCGATGGCCGTGAGTGCATTCTCATCGGCCACGAAGGGCACCCGGAAGTCGAAGGCACCATGGGCCAGTACGATGCCAGCAACGGTGGCGCCATCTACCTTGTCGAAGACGAGGAAGATGTGGCCAACCTGCAGGTGCGCGACCCGGACCACCTGGCTTTCGTCACCCAGACAACACTGTCGATGGACGACACCAGCCGCGTCATCGATGCGCTGCGTGCGCGCTTCCCGAACATCGGCGGCCCGCGCAAGGACGACATCTGCTACGCCACCCAGAACCGCCAGGATGCCGTCAAGCAACTGGCCGGCGAGAGCGACGTGGTGCTGGTGGTCGGCAGCCCGAACAGTTCCAACTCCAACCGTTTGCGTGAGCTGGCTGAGCGCATGGGCACCCCGGCCTACCTGATTGACGGTGCCGAGGACCTGCAACGCGGCTGGTTTGACCAGGCCGCGCGCATCGGCATCACCGCCGGTGCTTCTGCGCCCGAAGTGCTGGTGCGTGGCGTGATCGAACAGCTCAAGGCCTGGGGCGCCACTGGCGCTGAAGAGCTGGACGGGCGCGAAGAGAACATCACCTTTTCAATGCCCAAAGAGCTGCGGGTTCGCTCGCTGATCTGACGGGCAGTACCGCCGCCAATGCAGGGGCTGCTTTGCAGCCCTTGCGCGACACAAGACCGCTCCTGCAATGACCGCGCTAGCAGCGGTCATTGCTCAGGTCCTCCGTAAGCAACCTGACTCTGCCGCTTGATGCCAGCACCACCTGATATCGGCTGCGAGCAGCGGCGCGTTCGCACATTTCCAGTTTTGCGCCCAACCAGCTGTTGCCCGACGTCATGGGCACGCCCAGCGCACTGAATTTGAACTGCTCACCGCGATTGCTGGTTATTTTCAGCGGCTTTGAAAGGCGCTGTTCGCGCAGCACCTGCCGGTTATGCTCCAGCACTACCCGCCACCCATTCCCCCAATTACCGTCCAGCGCCAGCACCAGCACCGGCTGACCCTGCAACAGCGCATGGCTGCGTGCACTGCGCAGCGCCTGCGCCAGATCACGGGCAGCCGCCGCCCGGTGCAGGTCATCGCTCATTCTGGCGTAGGCCGGCATGCCCAGCTGGGTCAGCAAGACCGCCACGGCCAAGGCCGACAACATTTGTATCAGTGTTACGCCGCGTTGCTTCACCGTGCATTCCTCCCTGGACGTGCTTGGCTATAGCTTCCTGGCGGTTGGACAAGAGGTCCAGTCGCCCAAGTTGAAAGCAATGACGGGAAAAGTCGCAGGAGGTGCAGGGATGCACGCAAGGCAAGGGGGCATGACGCTTCTGGAAGTGTTGTTGGCGGTTGTGGTCGTGGCTGTGGGTATGTTCGCCGCAGCGGGGCTGCAATTGCAGGCATTGCAGGCTGTGGACAGTGCGCGGCGCAATGGGCAGGCGGCAATGGCGGCGCACAGCGAGCATGAACGGGGGCGTCGATGAGGCGCGGCCAACGTGGTTTTGGTTTGGTTGAGCTGATGTTGGCGCTGACTATCGGGTTGATGCTGTTGGCGGCCGCCAGTCAGCTCTTTGCATCGGCTCAACAGGCCTGGCGCCTGCAAAGTACTGCGCTGCGCATGCAGGATGAGGCGCGGCAGGCGTTGCTGCGCATGGCCCAGGATATTCGCATGGCCGGCATGTTTGGCTGTTTGCGCCTGAAACCTTCCGATTTCGATGACCCGGCATTACAGCAGGTCTTCGCTCGCCCCCTGGTGATCGAAGCGTCCACCCTCAGCCTGATCGTGGCGGAGTTGCCTGGGCAAGCTGGCCGACCTGACTGGTTTCTGCACACCAATTGCCTGACCGAAGTGTCTGTCGATGCAGCACGCAAGGCTGGGGACCTACTGGTGTACCCGGTCAGCAGGTATGTCTACCAGCTCCAGGACGATAAGCTGAGGTTCAAACGCGGAAACAGCAAATTTCAACCGTTGGTTGATAATGTGCAGGCGATGCGTGTGGAGCGTGTGCAGATGGTGGGGGGAGAACGGGTGGATATCAGCCTGACACTCTACGAACCCACGCTCAAGGTTCAGCAGCGCCATGAGTTGAGCGTCGCAATCCGCAACCCGGTCCCCGCTTCATGACTCACCAGCGTGGCGTGGTTCTTCTACTGGCCTTGGTCCTGAGCGTCCTGCTGGGCCTGCTTGCCACATCTGCCCTGCGCGACGCGCTGGTGGAAACGCGGATGACCGGCTACCTGAGCGATGGCCTGATGGCGCTGGAAGAGGCTGAGGCCACTTTGCTGGCCGGGGTACGCGAACTTGAACGGGCGCCCCCTGACGTTTGTAACGCGTGCCTGCCACCGCCCAGGCCGCACGATCTGGTTGGGCAGTGGCAAGGCACCCAGACCGGCTTTTTCCAGCTGCAGAACCTGGGTGTCAGCACACGTGCCGCGCACATGCCCGAAGGGCAGCCGGTTAGCCTGTTCCGGATTACCGCCGTCAGCAAGCAAAGCCGCTCACGGCATGTGCTGGAAGCGGTCTACGCCGTGGCCGGCAATCAAACCCAACGCATCACCTGGCGGCAAAGATTGCGAGGAGACTGACATGCAGCAAGGCTTGAGCCTGATCGAGTTGTTGATTGTGCTGGCCGTGACCGGCATTCTGGCAGCCATTGCCTACCCCAGTTACAGCGACCAGCTTCGGCGAGCCGCACGCAGCGAAGTGGTTGGCCTGCTGCATGATGCCGCCCTGCGCCTGGAGCGCCACCGCGTGCGCACTGGCCAATACGCCGAGGGCGACCTGGTCTTGCCCGAAGGTACCCGCTACTACAGCCTTCAGGCCCAGCGCGACAGTGACACCTTCACGCTGCGCGCCCGGCGGCTACCGCATGGGCTGATGGCACAGGATGGCTGTGGCGATTTCCAGCTCGACCAGGCTGGCGTGCAGCACAATCAGGGCGCCGTTGAGCACAGCACGCACTGTTGGGGAAGTTGAAGGTTCAATGATGCCCGGTGCATCGCGGTTTTACTTCAGGTGTTGGATCGACAGATGAGCAAGCAAGTAGTGGTGGTTGGCGGCGGGGTGATCGGCCTGCTGACGGCATTCAACCTGGCAGCCAAGGTCGGCCAGGTGGTGGTGTGCGATCAGGGCGAGGTTGGCCGAGAGTCGTCCTGGGCTGGCGGTGGCATTGTCTCGCCGTTGTACCCGTGGCGCTACAGCCCCGCAGTGACCGCTCTGGCGCACTGGTCGCAGGACTTTTATCCACAGCTGGGCGAGCGTCTGTTCGCCAGCACCGGTGTCGACCCGGAAGTTCACACCACCGGGCTGTACTGGCTCGACCTGGACGACGAGGCCGAAGCGTTGGCCTGGGCCGCGCGCGAGCAGCGGCCGCTCAGTGCCGTGGATATTTCGGCGGCCTACGATGCGGTGCCGGTGCTGGGCCCGGGCTTCAAGCACGCCATCTACATGGCTGGTGTGGCCAATGTGCGCAACCCACGCTTGGTCAAGTCGCTGAAGGCGGCGTTGCTGGCGCTGCCGAACGTGAGCTTGCGCGAACACTGCCAGATCACCGGCTTCGTGCAGGAAAAGGGGCGCGTGACTGGTGTACAGACGGCTGATGGCGTACTGGCGGCGGATGAGGTTGTGCTCAGCGCAGGCGCCTGGAGTGGCGACCTGTTGCGTACCCTTGGCCTTGAACTGCCGGTGGAGCCCGTGAAGGGCCAGATGATTCTGTTCAAGTGTGCTGAAGACTTCTTGCCGAGCATGGTGCTGGCCAAGGGGCGCTATGCAATCCCGCGACGTGACGGGCACATTCTGGTAGGGAGCACGCTGGAACACGCCGGGTATGACAAGACCCCGACCGCGGATGCGCTGGAAAGCCTGAAGGCATCGGCGGTGGAGTTGTTGCCTGAGCTTGAAGGCGCGACAGTGGTGGCGCACTGGGCGGGACTGCGGCCGGGGTCGCCAGAAGGCATCCCTTACATTGGGCCTGTGCCAGGGCATGAAGGGTTGTGGCTGAACTGCGGGCATTATCGCAATGGGCTGGTGCTGGCGCCGGCTTCGTGCCAGCTGTTTACCGATTTGCTGACAGGGGCCGAGCCGATTATCGACCCGGCGCCGTATGCGCCAGAAGGGCGTTTGGGCTGAGGACCTCTTCGCGGGTAAACCCGCTCCTACGCGAGCGGGTTTACCCGCGAAAGGGCCGCAGAAGCCAATACAGATTTCAGCCAGTAATCGGTGCTTGCAGGTGCCGGCTCGGATAATGCTGCTCATACACCTTGCACACCCGCAGCACTTGCTCATCAGCAAAGCGCCCGGCCACCACCTGCAGGCCCACCGGCAACCCCTCGCGGGTGAACCCGCAGGGTACCGAGGCCGCCGGCTGTTGGGTCAGGTTGAACGGATAGCTTAACGGCGTCCACTCCATCCATTGCGCCATCCCCGACCCAGGCGGCACGTTGTGTCCGGCTTCGAACGCCACCAACGGCAGCATCGGCGATACCAGCACGTCATATCGCTGATGAAAGGCATTCATCTTCGCAATCAATTCTGCCCGTGCCTCAAGCGCCTGGGTGTATTCGCCAAGGCTGATCTGTGCACCTTGTTCGGCAATCCAGCGCAGCCCCGGGTCAAGCAACGCTTTCTGCTCATCGCTCAAGGCACTGGCCAACCGCGCCGCGCCGGCAAACCACAGGGTGTTGAAGGTTTCCAGCGGGTCGCTGAAGCCCGGGTCCACTTCCTCTACCTGCGCACCCAGCCGCGCCAGGCGCTGCACCGCTTGCGCCACCAGTGCCTGGATCTGTGGGTCGACCTGCACGTAACCGAAGTTGGCGCTGTAGGCGATGCGTAGGCCGCTCAGATCTTGCTGCTGGCTGAGCCACGGCGCCTGCCGGGGTGCGCCGGCCAAACCGTCGCGGGCATCGGGGCGCGCTACGCAGTCGAGCATCAGCACCGAGTCGTCCACGGTACGCGTCATCGGCCCCAGGTGCGACAGCACGGTCATGGCGCTGGCCGGCCATTGCGGCACATAGCCGAAGGTCGGTTTGATGCCGAAGGTGCCGGTGAAGGCGCAAGGGATGCGAATCGAACCACCGGCATCGCTGCCCTGATGCAGCACCCCCAGGTTCAGCGCGGCGGCTGCCGCAGCACCACCAGACGAACCACCGGCAGTCAGCCTGGTGTCCCACGGGTTGCGAGTGATGCCGTACAGCGGGTTGTCGGTCACCCCTTTCCAGCCGAACTCTGGCGTGGTGGTCTTGCCCACCAGCACTGCACCGGCTTCACGCATGAAGGCGCTGAAGGGCGCATCGATTTCCCACGGCCCGGCACCCGAGGTAGTACGCGAGCCCTTGCGGGTAGGCATGCCGCGGGTCAGGGTCAGGTCCTTGATCGAGGCGGGTACGCCATCCAGTCGGCCACAGGGTTGGCCACGTTGCCAGCGCTGTTCGCTGGCACGGGCGGCGGCGCGGGCGCCTTCGCCGTCGACATGGCAGAAGGCGTTGACCGCCGGGTTATGCAGGTCGATACGCGCCAGCACATCGTCGACCACCTCGACGGGTGACAACTGGCGGCGATGGTACAGTTCGAGCAGTTCGACGGCGGTGAGTTCGCCAATCGCGGTTTTCTGGGTCATTTCAACGGGCTCCCGGGTTGGCGGCCTGGAACATGGCGCGCAACAGGACGTCGCAACCATCGGCCAGGTCCTGGGGCGCGGCATTTTCGATTTCGTTGTGGCTGATGCCGCCTTCGCATGGCACGAAGATCATCCCGGCCGGGCCCAGCTCGGCGAGGAAGATCGCATCGTGACCGGCGCCGCTGACGATATCCATGTGGCTCAGGCCCAGCGCACGCGCCCCCTGGCGCACGGCATCCACACACTGCTCGGCGAAGTACAGTGGCGGGAAGTCGGCTGTCGGGGTCAGCTGATAGCTCAGGCCATTTTTCGCCGTGCTGTTTTCGATGGCTGCGCGCACTTCGCTGACCATGACGTCGAGGTGCCCAGGGTCGAGGTGGCGCAGGTCGATGGTCATGTGTACCTGGCCGGGGATGACGTTGCGCGAACCTGGATGCAGGGTCAGGCAGCCGACCGTGCCGCAGGCATGTGGCTGGTGCGCGTGAGCGACGCGGTTGACCGCAGCCACCACCTCGGCTGCGCCGACCAATGCGTCCTTGCGCAGGTGCATGGGTGTGGGGCCTGCATGCGCCTCGACGCCGGTAAGGGTCAGGTCGAACCATTTTTGCCCCAGGCAGCCCTGGACCACGCCGATGGTGGTGCGTTGGTCTTCCAGCACCGGGCCTTGTTCGATATGTGCTTCGAAGTAGGCGCCCACGGCATGCCCGGTAGGCACGCGTGGGCCGGCGTAGCCGATGCGCTGCAACTCAGCGCCGACCGACAGACCTTGGTCATCGACCTTGTCCAGGGTTTCCTGCAGGCCGAATTTACCGGCAAACACGCCCGAGCCCATCATGCAGGGCGGGAAGCGCGAACCTTCTTCGTTGGTCCATACCACCACTTCCAGCGGGGCTTCGGTGGTCAGGTGCAGGTCGTTGAGCGTGCGCATCACTTCGAGGCCGGCCATGACGCCGTAGCAGCCATCGAACTTGCCGCCGGTGGGTTGGGTGTCGATGTGGCTGCCGGTCATGATGGGCGGCAGGGCAGGGTTGCGCCCTGGGCGGCGGGCGAAGATATTGCCGATGGCGTCGACGCTGACCGTGCAGCCGGCCTCCTCGCACCAATGGACGAACAGGTCGCGAGCCTGGCGGTCGAGGTCGGTCAGGGCCAGGCGGCATACGCCGCCCTTGGCGGTGGCGCCGAGTTGGGCCAGGTCCATCAATGATTGCCACAGGCGCTCGCGGTTGATCAGAGGGCCTTGGCCGAGCAGGTGCTGCGAGGGATCGATGCGGGTGTTCATGGTTCATCTCTCCTGAAATTACTGGGTTGCTTGTACCGGCCTATTCGCGGGTGAACCCGCTCCTACAAAGGCCTGGCAGTGGCCGGTACAGGTAAGCACGGTCGGGTCAGGCGCTAAGGGCCAGGTAACGGTTCTTGATGCTCGGGTCCTCGCGGAACTGCGCCGCACTGCCCTGGTAAGCGACGCGGCCCTGCTCCAGCACATAGTGGCGATCAGCAAGGGCATCGCAGACCATTAGGTTCTGCTCTACCAGCAGGATCGACAGCCCTTCGTCCTTGATCCGTCGCAGGATCTTCACCAGTTCATCGACAATCACCGGGGCCAGGCCTTCGGTGGGCTCGTCGAGGATCAGCAGCCTGGGGCCGTTGAGCAGGGCGCGGGCGATGGCCAACATTTGCTGCTCGCCACCGGACAGGGCGAAACCACCGTTGCGGCGCCGCTCCTTCAGGCGCGGGAACATGCTGTAGACGTCCTCCAGCTGCCAGCGACTGGTCTTGCGCACGGCAATCTTCAGGTTCTCCTCCACGCTGAGCTGGCGGAAAATGCCGCGGTGCTCCGGCACCAGAGCAATGCCGAGCCGGGCGATATCGAAAATTTCGCGGCCGACCAACTGCTGGCCGTTGAAGCTGATCTGCCCCTGTCGTGGGCGGACAATGCCAAGGATGCTGCGCAAGGTGGTGGTCTTGCCTGCGCCGTTGCGCCCCAGCAGCGTTACCAGTTCGCCTGCCTCGACCTTGAGCGAGACGCCTTCGAGCACATGGCTCTTGTCGTAGTAGGAATGGATCGAATCGACGTTGAGCATCAGGCGGCCTCTCCAAGGTAGGCGGTGCGTACGCGCTCGTCGTTGCGCACCTGTTCAGGGGGACCCTCGACCAGGATCTGGCCGTGACTCATCACCGTGATGCGCTGGCTGATCGACATGACAATGCTCATGTTGTGCTCGATCAGTAGCACGGTATGGTCGCGGCCAAGGTCGCTGATCAGGTCGGTCATCACCGGGATGTCGTCGATGCCCATGCCCGAAGTGGGTTCGTCAAGCATCAGCAGGGTGGGCTTGGCACAGATCGACATGCCCACTTCCAGCACCCTTTGCTGGCCGTGCGACAGTTCGCCCGCCAGGGTTTCGGCACGGGCGCTCAGTTTCAGGCGCTCCAGCACCTGGTCGGCGGTGTTCCAGTGGCTGCGCTTGTGCTCGACGCTGCGCCAGAAGTTCAGCGCGCCCAGGCCATCACGGCCTTGGGCTGCCAGGCGCAGGTTCTCGCGCACTGAAAGGTTCTGGAACAGGCTGGTGAGCTGAAACGAGCGCGCCATGCCAAGCGCCACGCGCCCGTGGGACGGCTTGCGAATGATGTCCTGGCCATTGAACAGGATCTTGCCGGCCGTGGCCTGACGCTCGCCGGTCAGGCAGTGGAACAGGCTGGTCTTGCCGGCGCCGTTGGGGCCGATGATGGTGTGGATGGTGCCGGCTCGCACTTTGAGGTCAACGCCCGCGACCGCCTTGAACGGCCCGTAGGCCAGCTCCAGGTGGCGGGTTTCCAGGAGGTAGTCGCTCATTACAGGGTCTCCTTGGTCTTGGCCTGGGGTTTGTCATCGGCATTGCGCGTGGCCAGCAGGCGCTTGCCCAGTTCGGTCAGGCCGCCCCACAGGCCGCCACGCATGAACACCACCACCAGAATCAGGATCACCCCCAGCAGCATCAGCCAGCGTGGCCAAAGCTCCGACAGCACGTCACCCAGCAGCACGATGGCGCCGGCCCCCAGCAGCGAGCCGAACAATGAGCCGGTGCCGCCGACGATGGTCATGATCAGGATGTTCTCGCTCATCATCAGGTCGATGTTCGACAGCGGCGCAAAGTGCAGCAGCATGGCGTACAGCGCCCCGGCGATGCCGGTGATGGCGCCCGACAGCATGAACACCAGAATCTTGAAATGGCGGGTGTCGTAGCCGATGGCGGCGGCGCGGGTCTCGTTCTCACGGATAGCCAGCAGGGTGCTGCCGAATGGCGAACGGATCACCCGCAGGGCTGCGGCGAAGATCAACAGGAACAGCACCGCGACGAACACATAGAAGTGCCGTGGGTCGGCCAGGTCGACTAGCACATGGCCGGCGATTTCGATATTCGGCCGTGGCACATCAAGCAGGCCGTTGTCACCGCCGGTCCAGCCGCTGAGGGTATAGGCCAGGAAGTAGGCCATCTGGCTGAAAGCCAGGGTCAACATGACGAAGTAGATGCCCGTGCGACGGATCGCCAGTGCGCCCACCAGCAGCGCGAGGAGGGCGCCGAACACAGCTGCGCCAAGCAGCGCGGCGAACATGCCCCACTGCAGGTGGATCATCAGCAGCGCTGCGCCATAGGCGCCCACGCCAAAGAAGATGCCCTGGCCGAACGACAGCAGTCCGGTGTAGCCGAGCAGCAGGTTGCAGGCCAGTGCGGCCATGGCAAAGATCAGGATCTCGGTGGCCAGGGTGGCCGAGGGCAGCAACAGCGGCAGCGCCACCAGGCTGGCAACTACCAGCGACAGCAGCGCCGGGGCGCGGCCCTTGGCGACTGGCAATGGGTTTTTCTCGCTCATCTCAGGCTCTCCCGAACAGGCCGTAGGGACGGACCAGAATCACTGCTGCCATGGCGCCGTAGATCATCAGGCTGGCGCCTTGCGGCCAGAGACTGGTCATCATGCTTTGCACCACACCCACCAGCAGGCCGCCAACCAGCGCCCCGCCGAACGACCCCATGCCGCCAATCACCACCACCACGAAGGCAATGCCGAGGATTTCCGGGCCGACGAAGGGCTGCGCGCCCCGTAGCGGCGCAAATAGCACACCCGCCACACCTGCCAGGCCCACGCCCAGGGCGAATGTCAGGGAGAACAGGCGGAAAATGTTGGTGCCCAACAGCGACACGGTTTCGGTGCTTTCGCTACCGGCCCGCACCAGTGCGCCGAAACGGGTGCGTTCCAGCAGCAGCCACAGGCCAATACCGATCAGCGCTGCGAAGCCGATCAGGAACAAGCGGTAGTAGGGGTAGATGAAGTCGCCGAGTATCAGCACCCCACGCAGTTCGGGTGGCACGGCAATGTTCTTGCCCACCGGGCCCCAGATCAGCACCGACGCTTCCTGGATGATCAGCGCGATGCCGAGGGTGACGAGGATCTGGAAGGTGTGCGGCAGGTGGTAGATGCGTTTGATCAACAGGCGCTCGACCGCCCAGGCCAGCGCGGCCACCACCAGTGGCGCAATCAGCAGCGCCAGCCAGAAGTTGCCGGTGACGGCCACGGCGGTGTAGCACAGGTAGGCGCCCAGCAAGAAAAACGCGCCGTGGGCGAAGTTGACGAAGTTGAGCAGGCCGAAAATGATCGTCAGGCCTACGGCGATGAGGAAGTAGATCATCCCCAGGCCCAGGCCGTTGAGCAGTTGGAACAGGTACAAATCGAGCATGAGCGTGCCCTCGACAGCGCGCCGGGCGGCTGCCTGTACAAGTGTTTGTGACTAACGCCGCAGCTTCAGGCCAGGGCGCAACCGGTGTGATCGACCTCGACGAACGAGCGGCCCGAACTGATGACTTCGGCCAGGTCGTCCTCGTCGCGCATCTGCCCCTGGGGCTTGCCGCGCAGCAGGTAGTAGTCCTTGAGCACCTGGTGGTCCCCCGGACGGATCAGTTCTTCGCCGGTCGGGCCCTGGAAGCGCATGCCCTGCAATGCCGCAGACACGGCGGCCCCGTCCAGGCTGCCGGCCTTGACGATGGCTTCGAGCATCACCTTGGTGCCGATGTAGTCGGCGGCCAGCGGATAGTTGGGGTTGATGCCATAGGCCTTGCGGGTGGCGGCGACCAACTGTTTGTTCAGCGGGGTGTCGACCTGGTGCCAGTACTGCGCACCCAGGTACACGCCCTCGAGCACGTCGCTGCCCAGCTCCTGGAACTGGTCGAGGCCGGCAGACCACACCATCAGCACTTTCATGCGGTCCTTGATGCCGAAGTTGACCGCCTGGCGCAGGGCGTTGGAGGCCTGGCTACCGAAGTTGAGCAGCACCAGCACGTCGGGCTTGGCGGCGATGGCGTTGGTCAGGTAGCCGGAAAATTCCTGCTCCTGCAGCGAGTGGTAGCTGTTGCCGATGTGTTCCACGCCGAGCTCGGCGAACACTTTGCGGGCGTTGTCCAGCAGGGCATCGCCGAATACGTATTGCGGGGTGATGGTGTACCAGCGCTTGGCCTGGGGCAGCTGGCGGCTCATCGGCACCAGGGTTTCGCGGATGGCACCATAGGTGGGCACCGACCAGCGGAAGGTTGAGGCATTGCAGTCCTTGCCGGTGATTTCGTCGGCGCCCACAGGCGTCATGAACACGCCGCCGGCTTTGTGGATTTCCTTGGACACTGCCAGTGCCGAAGACGACAGGGTGCACCCCTGGAAGAAGCGTGCACCATCCTGGCCGATGGCTTCCTGCACCTTGCGCACCGCCTTGCCGGCGTTGCCTTCGGTGTCGATGACTTTGTACTTGAGCGGGTGGCCGAGCAACTGCGGGTGCTCGGCGATGGCCAGGCGCGAGCCCATGTCGGCGTACTTGCCGTAGCTGGCGAAGGCGCCCGACATGGACTTGAGCCCATAGAAGGTCAGCGGTTGGTCGGCGAATGCCCGGTGTGCCCCCAAGGGGAGGCTACCTAAGGCACCCAGGGCAAGGCCTGCCTTGAGCAGGGTACGTCTTTGCATGAGTAACTCCTTGTTTGTGGTTATTAGGCAGGAGTGGCAATGACAAAGCGGGTACGGCCGGGCCTGTGTGCAGGCCTCTTTACAGGCGCATCAGTGGTGGTGATCGAACTCCAGCAGGAAGTTACGGGCAACCTCGCCTTCCAGCGCGGTCATGTGGTGCTCGGCGTCGCACATGTGTTCGTGCATCAGCCGGCGTACGGCGGGTTCGTCGCTGGCGCGCAAGGCGGTCAGCAGTTGCTTGTGGTAGCCGATGTTGGCGGCGGCGAACTGCTGGCGCTTGGGCAGGTAGGCCTTTTTTAGCACCACCAGGTCGCGCAGCAGGTCGTTGAGGAACACCGCCATGAAACGCAGCAACGGGTTGGGGCAGCGGTCGGCCAGCAGGGTGTGGAATTCAAGCTCCGCCAAGCGCTGCTCACGCTGGCCTTCTTCGCTGTCTTCCGGCGCGCTGCAGAAGTCGATGTTGGCCTGCAGCGCGGCGTAATCGGCTTCGCTCAGCTTGCCCATCACCGACACCGCCAGTTCTACCTCGATGACTTTGCGCAGCTGGTACACCTGTTCGCCGTCCAGGTGCTGAAAGTGCAGGTAGTTGCGCAGTGCGCGGCTGGCTGGTTCGGTGCCCACTTCGTTCAGATAGGCGCCCCCGGTCGGGCCGGTGCGGGTGCTCACCAGGCCTTCGACTTCGAGCGCCTTGAGGGCTTCGCGGGCGGTGCCCTTGGAGCATTCGAAATGCTCCATCAGCTCCCGCTCGGTAGGCAGGCGGTCGCCGGGGTGCAGCGCTTCGGTGACGATCGAGCGCTTGACTGATTCGACGATCACATCGGACAGCTTCTGGCGCTTGCGTTTGGGTTTGAGCATTTCGCTATTTTTCATATTTATGCGGATAAATAGGATTTAGCGAATTTTGCCCGGACGGGTCAATGCTGGCGGGGGGGAGGGGTCGTAAATGGTGTGAAAGGGTCGGGGAGGGATATGTGGAACACGAAATTGCAGATAAAAACTGTGGGAGCGGGCGTGCCCGCGAACACCGGCGAAGCCGGTGCCATACACCGTGGTGCCTGCTTCGCGGGCAAGCCCGCTCCCACAGATTTCGAATTGGTTTCAGGATTGAACAGACATCGTGTTCAGCCTTGGTGGCCAGGGCCCTGCTGCAGGTGGGCCTGGCTGCAATACCACTCATTGCCCTGCTGTAGCGCCCGGTCGTTGGGCAGGTGCACGCCGCAATGGGCACAGCGCACCATCTTCAGCGGCGCATCCAGCTTCGCCTCGGGGTGCGACTGCTGGCTGACTTTGAACTTGCGCCACAGCCAGAACGCGGCGGCGATCAGGGCGATCCAGAAAAGTAGGCGAACCATGGTGTCCAGCTTGTCGATTGAAGAAGCCAACAGTCTAGGACGCGGCCAATAAAAAAGGGAGGCCCAAGGCCTCCCTTTCATTCACCACTGAAGGTCAGTCGAACAGACCAAAGGTCATGTAGCTGAACCAGGAACGGTCTTTCTCGGCTTCTTTCGGGCCTTCCGGCACGATTGGGTCGCCGTTCTCGTCTTTAGGCAGCAGCTCTCGCGGCATCTCGTCGCGCGCGTCCTGGAACTGTTTGACCACGTCCTGGTTGGCGCGGGTTTCGCCTGGCGGCAGCGGGGTTTCGGTTTCGATCAGGCCCAAGGTGGCCTTGGACAGCCAGCCGCGGCCGTCAGACTCGGTCTGCTTGGGCTGGAACTCGCCATCGACCAGGCTCGGGTGATCCGGGTAGTTGAGCTTGAGGGTTTCCAGGCTCGTGGCGGCCAGTTCGTCCAGGTGCAGCTTCTGGTACGACTCGACCATCACCGCCAGGCCGTCACCGACAGACGGGGTTTCCTGGAAGTTTTCGACCACGTAGCGGCCACGGTTGGCAGCCGCTACATAAGCCTGGCGGCTCAGGTAGTAGTCGGCCACGTGGATTTCGTACGAAGCCAGCAGGTTGCGCAGGTAGATCATGCGCTGCTTGGCGTCTGGCGCGTAGCGGCTGTTGGGGAAGCGGCTGGTCAGCTGGGCGAACTCGTTGTACGAGTCGCGGGCGGCGCCCGGGTCACGCTTGGTCATGTCCAGCGGCAGGAAGCGCGCCAGCAGGCCACGGTCCTGGTCGAACGAGGTCAGGCCCTTGAGGTAGTAGGCGTAATCGACGTTCGGGTGCTGCGGGTGCAGGCGGATGAAGCGCTCGGCGGCCGACTTGGCGGCCTCGGGCTCGGAATTCTTGTAGTTGGCGTAGATCAGCTCGAGCTGCGCCTGATCGGCATAGCGGCCGAACGGGTAGCGCGACTCCAGGGCCTTGAGCTTGTTCACGGCGCTGGTGTAGCTGGAGTTGTCCAGATCAGCCTGGGCCTGCTGGTACAGTTCGGCCTCGCTGAGGTTCTCGTCAATGACCTCTTTATTAGAGGAACAGGCCGCGGTAAGCCCGAGGATGGCGATCAGCAGCAGGTGTTTCACTCGCATGGCGGCTTGCGTCCCTTTGACGGCCGCTGTCTTGGGCGGTGCCGTCCTGTTATGATGAGCGCCCCGGCCAACCCCGGGACAAAAGAAGCCGTATTTAACCACAAGCTCGCAGCCGAAACCAAAGGCTGTGCGCCCGCCGAATCGAGCATGTCCGAGATCATTCAACTTAGCGCAGAGGTACCGTCCGAACTGGGCGGCCAACGCCTCGACCAGGTCGCCGCCCAATTGTTCGCCGAGTACTCGCGTTCGCGGCTAACTTCGTGGATCAAAGAGGGCCGCCTGACGGTCGATGGTGCAGTCGTGCGCCCTCGAGACCTTGTTCATGGTGGCTCTCAGCTTGCCCTGGAGGCCGAACAAGAGGCCCAGGGCGAGTGGATCGCAGAAGATATCGAACTGGATATCGTCTACGAAGACGACCACATCCTGGTGATCAACAAGCCTGCCGGGCTGGTTGTGCACCCGGCGGCCGGGCATGCCAGCGGCACCCTGCTCAACGCGCTGCTGCACCATGTGCCAGACATCGTCAACGTGCCGCGCGCCGGTATCGTGCACCGCCTGGACAAGGACACCACCGGCCTGATGGTGGTGGCCAAGACCCTGCAGGCGCAGACCAAGCTGGTCGAGCAGATGCAGGCCCGCAAGGTCAGCCGCATCTACGAGTGCATCGTGATTGGCGTGGTGACTGCCGGTGGCAAGATCGACGCGCCCATCGGCCGCCACGGCGGCATGCGCCAGCGCATGGCTGTAACCGACGGCGGCAAGCCGGCGGTCAGCCACTACCGCGTACTCAAGCGCTTCCGCTCGCACACCCATGTGCGGGTCAAGCTGGAAACCGGCCGTACCCACCAGATTCGCGTGCACATGGCCCACGTGGGTTTCCCACTGGTTGGTGACCAGACGTACGGCGGGCGCTTCCGTATTCCGCCCGCTGCCAGCCCGACCATGGTCGAGGCGGTCAAGACCTTCCCGCGCCAGGCGCTGCATGCGCGTTTCCTCGCCTTGGCCCACCCGATTACCGGTGAAGTCATGAAGTGGGAATCGCCACTGCCGGATGACTTCGTCTGGTTGCTGTCGCTGCTGAACCAGGACCGCGAGAGCTTCATCGGATGAGTGACCTGACGCAGGCGTTGCTGTTACCCGACTGGCCGGCCCCGGCTTCGGTCCGCGCCTGTGTCACCACCCGTCAGGGCGGCGTCAGCCTGCCGCCTTACGAAACCTTCAACCTCGGCGACCATGTTGGGGATGACCCTGCCGCGGTCGCCGAGAACCGCCGCCGCCTGAGCGAACAGTTCACCATCCAACCGGCCTGGCTCAAGCAGGTGCATGGGCGGGTGGTGGCGGATGCCGACCCGACCGTGGTGGCCGAGGCCGATGCCAGCTGGACCCGCCAGCCTGGCATTGCCTGCACCGTGATGACCGCCGATTGCCTGCCTGCGTTGTTCTGCGACCGCGCGGGCACCCGCGTGGCGGCGGCGCATGCTGGCTGGCGTGGGCTGGCGGGTGGCGTGCTGGAAGCCACGCTGGACCGGCTGGCGCTGCCGCCAGAAGAGGTGCTGGTGTGGTTGGGGCCTGCCATCGGCCCGCAAGCATTCGAAGTGGGGCTGGAAGTGCGTGATGCCTTTACCGCCGTGCACCCGCAAGCAGCTCGGGCATTCGTCGACGGCGAACGGCCAGGCAAGCTGTTGGCGGATATCTATGAGCTGGCGCGTATTCGCCTGGCTGCCCGTGGCGTGACTGCTGTTTATGGCGGTGGCTTGTGCACGGTCAGTGATGCGCGGTTCTTCTCCTATCGCCGTACCCCGCAGGGTGGGCGTTTTGCATCGTTGGTCTGGCTGGACCCGCGCTAGCCTGTACCGGCCTCTTCGCGGGCACGCCCGCTCCCACAGAGATTCCGCAAACGTTGAAACCGGTGGTGTACCTGTGGGGGCGAGCATGCCCGCGAATGGCCCCCGTTAATCCAACAGGTTGACTTTGGTCAACCCCGCTAAGCTTGAATCTTCCAGAATCAGCCTTATCTATAAAGTCATCTCAGGCAGGTTTCTTTATAAACAGGCGCTGTCCATCGCTCCGACCTGCCCTTTAAAGGAAGGTACACCATGCGAATAGACCGTTTAACCAGCAAGCTGCAACTTGCAATATCCGATGCCCAGTCTTTGGCCGTTGGCATGGACCACCCTGCCATCGAGCCCGTGCACCTGTTACAGGCGCTGCTCGAACAGCAGGGCGGCTCCATCAAACCGCTGCTGATGCAGGTAGGCTTCGACATCAATGGCCTGCGCCAGGGGCTGGTGAAAGAGCTCGACCAACTGCCGAAAATACAGAACCCTACCGGCGACGTGAACATGTCGCAGGACTTGGCACGTCTGCTTAACCAGGCAGACCGCCTGGCACAGCAGAAGGGCGACCAGTTCATTTCCAGCGAGCTGGTGCTGTTGGCCGCCATGGACGAAAACAGCAAGCTCGGCAAGCTGCTGCTGAGCCAGGGCGTGAGCAAGAAAGCGCTGGAAAATGCCATCAACAACCTGCGTGGCGGCGCGGCAGTGAATGACGCCAACGCCGAGGAATCGCGCCAGGCGCTGGACAAATACACCGTCGACCTGACCAAGCGTGCCGAAGAGGGCAAGCTGGACCCGGTCATTGGCCGTGACGATGAAATCCGCCGTACCGTGCAGGTGCTGCAACGCCGTACCAAGAACAACCCGGTGCTGATCGGTGAGCCTGGCGTGGGTAAAACCGCCATCGCCGAAGGCCTGGCCCAGCGCATCATCAATGGCGAAGTGCCCGACGGCCTCAAAGGCAAGCGCCTGCTGGCGCTGGACATGGGCGCGCTGATTGCCGGTGCCAAGTACCGCGGCGAGTTCGAAGAGCGCTTGAAAAGCCTGCTGAACGAACTGTCCAAGCAGGAAGGCCAGATCATCCTGTTCATCGACGAACTGCACACCATGGTCGGCGCCGGCAAAGGCGAGGGCGCCATGGACGCCGGCAACATGCTCAAGCCGGCCCTGGCCCGCGGCGAGCTGCATTGCGTAGGTGCCACCACGCTGAACGAGTATCGCCAGTTCATCGAGAAGGACGCCGCCCTGGAGCGCCGTTTCCAGAAGGTGCTGGTCGAGGAGCCGAGCGAGGAAGACACTATCGCCATCCTGCGTGGCCTGAAAGAGCGCTATGAAGTGCACCACAAGGTGGCCATCACCGACGGTGCAATCATCGCTGCGGCCAAGCTCAGCCATCGCTACATCACCGACCGCCAGCTGCCGGACAAGGCCATTGACCTGATCGACGAAGCGGCCAGCCGCATCCGCATGGAGATCGACTCCAAGCCGGAAGTGCTCGACCGCCTTGATCGCCGCCTGATCCAGCTGAAGGTGGAGTCGCAGGCGCTGAAGAAAGAAGAAGACGAAGCGGCGAAAAAGCGCCTGGAGAAGCTGACCGAGGAAATCGAGCGGCTGGAGCGTGAGTATTCCGACCTGGAAGAAATCTGGGCTTCGGAGAAAGCTGAAGTGCAGGGCTCGGCGCAGATCCAGCAAAAGATCGAGCAGTCTCGCCAGGAGCTGGAAGCCGCCCGTCGCAAAGGCGACCTGAACCGCATGGCCGAACTGCAGTACGGGGTGATCCCGGACCTGGAGCGCAGCCTGCAGATGGTCGACCAGCACGGCAAGACCGACAACCAGTTGCTGCGCAACAAGGTCACCGAGGAAGAAATTGCCGAAGTGGTATCGAAATGGACCGGCATTCCTGTGGCCAAGATGCTTGAAGGCGAGCGTGAGAAGCTGCTGAAGATGGAAGAGCTGCTGCACCAGCGCGTGATTGGCCAGAGCGAGGCGGTAACCGCCGTAGCCAACGCCGTACGCCGCTCGCGTGCCGGGCTGTCCGACCCGAACCGGCCAAGTGGTTCGTTCCTGTTCCTCGGCCCGACCGGTGTGGGCAAGACCGAACTGTGCAAGGCGCTGGCCGAGTTCCTGTTCGACACCGAAGAGGCGATGGTGCGCATCGACATGTCCGAATTCATGGAGAAGCACTCCGTCGCGCGCCTGATCGGTGCACCACCAGGCTATGTAGGGTATGAAGAGGGCGGTTACCTGACCGAGGCCGTGCGGCGCAAGCCTTACTCGGTGGTGCTGCTGGACGAGGTGGAAAAAGCCCACCCGGATGTGTTCAACGTGCTGTTGCAGGTGCTGGAAGACGGCCGCCTGACCGACAGCCACGGGCGCACCGTGGACTTCCGCAACACCGTGATCGTGATGACCTCCAACCTGGGCTCGGCGCAGATTCAGGAACTGGTGGGTGACCGCGAGGCACAGCGTGCGGCAGTGATGGATGCGGTGGGGGCGCACTTCCGTCCGGAATTCATCAACCGCATCGACGAAGTGGTGGTGTTCGAGCCTTTGGGCCGCGAGCAGATTGCCGGTATTACAGAAATCCAGCTCGGCCGCCTGCGCAGCCGCCTGCTGGAGCGCGAACTGTCGTTGAGCCTGAGCCCAGAGGCGTTGGACAAGCTGATTGCCGTGGGTTATGACCCGGTGTACGGCGCGCGGCCGCTGAAGCGTGCGATCCAGCGCTGGATCGAGAACCCGCTGGCGCAGCTGATTCTGGCCGGCAAGTTCCTGCCCGGTACGGCGATCACCGCCAAGGTGGAAGGCGACGAAATCGTCTTTGGCTGATTGTGTTGCACCATGAGCCCCGCGTTTGCGGGGCTTTTTTTGCCTGTTGCCAATGCCGGCACAGCCCAGCTATTTCGGGCCTTTGCGCCAACCCGGGGTAACCGCCTGAAATTTTTGAAATTTTTGCTTGCATCAAATTTAGAGTGCCCCTAATATACGCCGCGTTGTCAGGCACTAAGCGAATCACCAGCAACATCGGTGATCGCAAAACAACTTACAAATCAGTAAGTTGAATGAAAAAAAGTGGTTGACAAGCAAAACGAAGAATGTAGAATAGCCGGCCTCAGCAGCGACAACGCGAAAGCGAAGAAGCTAAAGAGTCCGAAGCGAACACAGTCTTCGGAGTTGTACCGAAGTTCAGTTCCGCGATAGCTCAGTCGGTAGAGCAAATGACTGTTAATCATTGGGTCCCTGGTTCGAGTCCAGGTCGCGGAGCCAATCTCGGGGTGTAGCGCAGTCCGGTAGCGCGCCTGCTTTGGGAGCAGGATGTCAGGAGTTCGAATCCCCTCACCCCGACCATTTTCCGGGTCGTTAGCTCAGTTGGTAGAGCAGTTGGCTTTTAACCAATTGGTCGTAGGTTCGAATCCTACACGACCCACCATGTAGAAAAGGGCATCTCAAAGAGATGCCCTTTTTTTTGAAACACTCGGGGTGTAGCGCAGTCCGGTAGCGCGCCTGCTTTGGGAGCAGGATGTCAGGAGTTCGAATCCCCTCACCCCGACCATTTTTGGGTCGTTAGCTCAGTTGGTAGAGCAGTTGGCTTTTAACCAATTGGTCGTAGGTTCGAATCCTACACGACCCACCATGAACAAAGGGCATCTCGCATGAGATGCCCTTTTTCTTTTGCCTCGAAAAATGCGCCCATCGGCGCAATCCCACCTGCATCTATTTGCCACACCGCCCCTATGTAGGAGCGGGTTCACCCGCGAATGCGGCAGTGCAGCCACCATCGCATTCACAGGTAAACCCGCGCCTACAGGGCATGGGGGCGCCTGTTAGTGCAACTTCAGGCGCGGCTCGGTACCCCGGCCAATCTTGCTGCCCAGCATCATCAACGCCGTGCGGAAGAACCCGTACAGCGCCATCTGGTGCATGCGGTACAGCGACACATAGAACATGCGCGCCAGCCAGCCTTCCAGCTTCACGCTGCCCATCAGGTTACCCATCAGGTTGCCCACCGCCGAGAAGCGCGACAGCGACACCAGCGAGCCATAGTCCTTGTACTCGTACGTCGGCAGGGCCTTGTTCTCCAGGCGCGCCTTCAGGCTTTGCGCCAGCATCGAAGCCTGCTGGTGCGCCGCCTGTGCGCGCGGCGGCACGTTACGATCGCTGCCGGGTTGCGGGCAGGCGGCGCAGTCACCGAAGGCGAAGATGTTGTCGTCGCGGGTGGTTTGCAGGGTAGGGCGCACGACCAGCTGGTTGATGCGGTTGGTTTCCAGGCCATCGATGTCCTTGAGGAAACCTGGCGCGCGGATACCGGCTGCCCACACCTTCAGGCTGGCCTGGATCACTTCACCGTCCTTGGTTTTCAGGCCGTCCTCGGTCACTTCACTGACTGCGGCGTTGGTCATCACCTTCACCCCGAGTTTTTCCAGGGTCTTGTGAACCGGTACGCTGATGCGCTCCGGCAGCGCCGGCAGAACGCGCGGGCCCGCCTCGATAAGGGTGATGTGCATGTCCTTGGGCTGGATGCGGTCCAGGCCATAGGCCGCCAGCTCGTGGGCAGCGTGGTGCAGCTCGGCCGCCAGCTCTACACCGGTGGCACCGGCGCCGACAATGGCTACGCTGATTTTCTCGCTGGCCACGTCGCCGGCGTGGGCACGCAGGTAGTGGTTCAGCAGTTGCTGGTGGAAACGCTCGGCCTGCTTGCGGGTATCCAGGAACAGGCAGTGCTGCGCTGCGCCCAGGGTGCCGAAGTCGTTGGTGTTGGAGCCCACGGCAATCACCAGAGTGTCGTAGCCCAGGGTGCGCGCAGGCAGCAGCTCGCGGCCCTCTTCGTCGAGGGTGGCAGCCAGTTGAATCTGCTTGCCTTCACGGTCCAGGCCGCTCATGCGCCCCAGCTGGAAATTGAAGTGGTTCCACTTGGCCTGGGCCACGTAGTTCAGTTCGTCTTCCGAGGAGTTCAGCGAGCCGGCGGCCACTTCGTGCAGCAGTGGCTTCCAGATGTGCGTGAGGTTGGTGTCGACCAGGGTGATGTCGGCCTGCTTGCGCTTGCCTAGGCTTTTACCCAGGCGGGTCGCCAGTTCCAGGCCGCCGGCGCCGCCGCCGACAATCACGATGCGATGAGTCATGGGAATATCTCATAAGGTTTACGGAATGCGTGGCCCTGGGGGCCGGCCGCAAACTGCACGAGGGGAGGGCGAGCGCGAAGCAGCTCATAGCACCAGTCCACTCAGCAGGCGGCTGATGAGACCCAACCCGATGGTCACGGCCAGCACCAGCACAAGGAGCAGCCACGGCCGGAAGGGCCTGCGCTCGACTTGGTGCTGGGGGGCTCGCAGATACTCATCGACACGACGCTGATCTTCCGGGTTCAGGCGACTGGTCATGGTGGGCCTCGTCAGGTAGACGTTTGTGACTGCGCAAACGCTACAGCGTTCGCGCAGGCGCTTGAAACAAATGATAATGCTTTCTATCCCTGGCGCCGAGTGTACGCCATCGCAAACAGTCGCTGCACTGGATCAAAGACTGATGCCTACGTCGAAGACGATGCTGCGGCCAAGGTTGCCGCGCAGGAAATCCGGCGCATCGGGGTGGGCAAACAGTACCCGGGCAAAGGTTGGCCCGACCAGCGACAACGAGCGCCAGCCCTGGCGCAGGTATTCGGTAGGCGGCGGGAAGTGGGTGTTGAGGTCGAGCACTTCGCGCTTGAGGCTGGAGAACGCGATGATGTCCAGCTCGTTCAGCTCCAGCCCGCGTTCCCGGTAATTGTGCGCCTTCTTGCGCAAGGTGGGCGCCAGGCGCCCCAGCAGTTCGGTGGCACTGATGCGCCGTGGGCGTGCTTCGCGGCGTACCAGCTGCGCCAGGGAAAACGCACTGCGCCGCCGCTGCAGCTCCTCGCGCCATTCATCGTTCAGCCGGCGGCCCTCGTCGAGCACGAAAAACACCTCGAAGGCGGCGTCGCGGAACAGCACGTCAGGTGGCTCCTGCCCCGCCGGGGTGAAGTCCTCGCTGCGGTAGGGAATGTTCAGCCCCTGCAACAGGCGCTGGCACACCCAACGCTCCCGCTCCCACTTACGGGCGTTGGAGAGAAAGGCATTGGCTTGTTCGGCCTGGATGGTAAGCAGGCGCAGGTAGTCTGAGTCATCCATGCAGACAAGCTTAGCCGCTAATCGATGACGGTAAGATGCTGTTTAAGCGTGAGAATCAGCCCAGCACTGGCCACTGCTGCACCAGCCCGACCAGATGTACCACGCCAAAGCCCAGGCAGATCAGCGAGCTGACCACGATAAAACGCTGCGAACGCCCGGTGCCCGCCAGCAATACTGGCCCCAGCAGGCCGCGTAGCAAGTACACCAGGGTGATCAGGCAAATGACTGGCAGCAGCAAGGGCAGCCGCCCGATCGCCCCGGCAGCCGACAGCGCATAGGCCGACCAGGCCAGCAACACGCAGGCGATGGCGGCGGTGATCAGCGCCGGGTAGCAGCGGCCCTTCTCGGCGGCCACCGCCATGCGCTCACCGGCCCCGAACAAACGGTACCAACGCGGCCCCACGGCGATGATGGCCAGGTGAATTACACCGATGATGGCGTTGAGTGCCGCTGCCAGTAGCAGGGCGGGGTTGGTTCCTTCCAGCATGACCAATGCTTCCTGCATCGAATGGAAGCGTCAGCCTACCGCAGCCGAAGGAATGGGAGAATGGGTGTAGACTCGGTTTTATCCACATGGCCGCAAAGGGTATTGTTCAGGTGATCAGCGCGCAGGTGTTATCCGGCACCACCCTTACCCTTGGCTGGCTGGGTTATGTGCCGTTGCTGATCTGGGCGGTCAGCCGGGTTCGCTGGGTGGAACTGTTTACCGACCGGCGCCGCCAGCATTTGCTGTTTGGCACGGTGTTCTGCCTGTTTGCGCTGTGGCTGGTGCGGCGCGACTTTGATACCGGGGTGTCGTACCACTTTATTGGCATGACGGCGGTCACCCTGTTGCTGGACTGGCCGCTGGCGGTGCTGGGTGGGTTCATGGCCCAGCTCGGCTTGCTGGCGCTGGGGCGTCAGGACCTGGTGGCGCTGGGGGTGAATGGTTTGTTGCTGGTTGGCTTGCCGGTGCTGATTACCGAGGTGTGCGCGCTATTGGTGGAGCGTGCCCAGCCCCGCAACCTGTTCGTTTACATCTTTTGTTCGGGTTTTTTTCCGGCAGCGCTGACTGTGCTGATTTGCGTCCCCGCAGCGCTAGGGGTGTTGTGGCTGGACGGGCGTTTTGCCCTGCCGGAGTGGCTCAGCGACTTTGTGGGCTACCTGTGGTTGATGATGTTCCCCGAGGCGTTCATCAACGGCATGGTGATCAGTGCGCTGGTGGTGTTTTGCCCCGAGTGGCTGGAAACCTTCAACCGGACGCGGTATTTGCAGGCGCCCTGGAAGGAAGATGAGCGGTGAATGTGTTGTGGCTGTGCCGGCCTCTTCGGGGGTAATGCACAGCACTCAGAGCTTGCACTCTCACTGTGGGAGCGGGCATGCCCGCGAACACGGGCGAAGCCCGTGCCATCCACTGCGGCGCCTGCTTCGCGGGCTTGCCCGCTCCCACAGGTACCGCGCGGGTTGTGGGCCCGCGTTGTATTTGTGGATCAGCTCAATGCCGCGGCTCCAGGTCCCCCGAATACAGCTCATCTTCGGACTCTTCCGACCCCGCAATCTTGTGCTCCTCAGCCGCCCAGGCGCCCAGGTCGATCAGTTTGCAACGGTCCGAACAAAACGGCCGGAACGCGTTTTTTTCGCTCCATTCCACAGGCGCGCCGCAAGTTGGGCAATCGACGGTCAATGGCTGGCTCATGGCTGGCCTCCTTTCAAAGTCAGGTAAAAGTGGTGCAGGCGGTCAATCTGCTCGTGCAGCGCGGCCAGGCCGCCGTCGTTGACCACCACATCATCGGCATGGCGCAAGCGATCCTCACGGGCCAACTGCGCCTGCAAAATGGCCTGCACGTGCTCGGCACTGGTGTTGTCCCGCGCCAGGGTACGGGCTATTTGCAGGTCCTGCGGCGCATCGATCACCAGTACGCGTTGGGTCTTATGGTGCTGGCCCGATTCGATCAGCAGCGGCGACACATAGACCGCATAAGGCGACTGCGCCTTGGCCAGATAGCTGAAAATCTCCTGACCGATCAGCGGGTGCAGCAGTTGTTCCAGCCATTTGCGTTGCGCCGGGTCGGCGAATATCAGCTGGCGCAGGGCGGCGCGATCGAGCTGGCCGTCACCCTGCAGCACGCCCGGGCCGAAGCGCTCGACGATGCTGGCCAGGGCCGGGCGGCCAGGTTCGACAACCCAGCGCGCCGCCTGGTCCGCATCGACCAGGTGCACGCCAAGCTCGACAAAGCGCTCGGCAGCGGCGCTTTTACCGCTACCAATGCCGCCGGTCAGGCCGAGAATCCAGGGGGTAAAGGCCGCAGTGGTCATCAGTATCCAAGCAGTTGCATGTATGAGGCGTATATTTCATCACCCCAGAGCACGGCAATCCACCCCGCAATTGCCAGATAAGGGCCAAACGGGATTGCCGTGCCCATGGCATCCCGGCGAAAACGCAGCAGGCACAGGCCAAACAGCGCCCCCACCACCGACGACAACAGCAGCGTCAACGGCAGCACCTGCCAACCCCCCCACGCCCCGATCAGCGCCATCAGCTTGAAATCGCCATAGCCCATGCCTTCCTTGCCGGTGACCAGCCTGAACACCCAGTACACCGTCCACAGGCTGAGGTACCCGGCCACTGCGCCCCACAGTGCGTCGGCCAGGGGCACATGGATGCCAAAGGCATTGACGATCAGCCCTAGCCACATGGTCGGCAGCACCAGCACATCCGGCAGCAGCTGGTGGTCCGCATCGATCAGGCTCAGCGCCAGCAGGCACCAGGTCAGCGGCAGAGCCACCAACGCCTCTACCGAAGCGCCGAAGCGCCAGGCCACTACCAGCGACAGCAGCGCGCTGGCCACTTCCACTACCGGGTAACGCAGGCTGATGCGGTTTTTGCAGGACGAACAGCGCCCGCCCAAGGCCAGGTAGCTGATGACCGGAATGTTCTCCCACGCACGAATCCGGTGCGCGCAGTGTGGGCACCGGGAGGCGGGCAGGCACAGGTCGAAACGCGCGTGCTGCGTGGTCGGCAGCCCCAATACCTCTTGCGCCTCACGCTGCCATTGCCGCTCCAGCATGATCGGCAGGCGATACACCAGCACGTTGATAAAGCTGCCCACCAGCAGGCCGAGCACCGTAGCAAGGGTGAGGAAATACGCTGGCTGTTCAGCCAGCAAAGCCCATAAAGTCATGTTCAGATCAAACTACCCAACTGGAAGATCGGCAGGTACATCGCCACCACCAGGCCACCCACCAGCAAGCCCAGGATCAGCACGATGGCCGGCTCCAGCAGGCTGGTCAACTGGTCCAGCGCCTGGCTGACCTGTTCCTCGTAATGGCTGGCGGCTTTTTCCAGCATCTGGTCCAGCGTGCCGCTGGATTCACCGATGGCCGTCAACTGCACCAGCAAGGGGGGAAACAGCGGTTCACCGGCCATCGCCTGGTTTAACCCTTGCCCATTGGCCATGCCTTGGCGCAGCCGCAACACCGCCTGCTCGTGCAGGTCGCCACCCGTTACCCGCGCCACCGTACCCAGCGCATCCAGCAACGGCACCCCGGCGCCGTAGGACGTTGCCAGGCTGCGCGCAAACCGCGCCAGCGCGGCCTGCCCCAGCAACTTGCCAAACACGGGCAAGCCCAGCACCCGCCGAGATATCCACAGGCGCGCTGGCGCGTGCTGCCGGTAAAGCTGGCGCACGGCAACACCCAGCACCAAGCCCATCACCAGCAGCAGCGGCGCAAACTGTCTCAGCCCTGTGGACAAGTTGATCACCCATTGGGTAAATGCTGGCAACGCCGCGCCCATGCCCGAGAACATGCTCTCGAATTTAGGAATCACCTCCAGCAACAAGATCGCCGACACCCCCAGCCCGGTCAGCAACAGCAGCAGCGGGTAGATCATCGCCTTGCGCACCTTCTTGTGCAGCACCCGACGCTGCTCCAGCATGCCGGCCAGCTGCTCCAGCTGCCGGTCGAGCGTACCGGACTGCTCGCCCACCCGTACCAGGTTGCAATACAGCACATCGAACCATGCCGGGTGACGCTGCAACGCATCCGCCAACCCCAGGCCCGAGGCCACATCCTGTTTCAATGTTTCCAGCAACGCCGCCTGCGCCGCATCGCAACCACTGCGGCCCATCACCTCGAACGCTTGCAGCAGCGGCACGCCGGCCTTGAGCAACGTCGCCAACTGCCGGCTGAACCCCGCCGGGTCTGCCTTTTCGCGCCGCTTTGGCAAGCTGAACGCCAGCCCGCTGGCCGGCCGCAAACTCGCCACCGTGATGCCCTGGCGAATCAGCCCGGCGCGCACATAAGCCGGGCTGCGCCCGGGTGTTTGGCCGCTGACCGGCGCGCCATTGGCGTCGGTGCCGTGCCAGCGGTAGAGAAGTGAAGATGAAGTCATGCAAAGGTCCTTGTTCAGCCCCGGCGACAAGCCTGGAAACAGCTTGCCGCGTCCATGCAAGGGCACGCGTCCGTGATGCTCACTAGAGTAGTTCAGCGAAGATGACGCCCGTGCGGGCAGGGGTGACAAAAGGTGTCTGTTCAGGCCTACTGCGCCGCTGCCGGTTGGGGCGCAACTGACCTCAATGTGTAAGCGAATCAAAAAGGAACTACGTTCATGAAAGGGCAACGCGGTATCACCCTGATCGAACTGATGATCGTCGTCGCGATCATCGGCATTCTGGCGACCATCGCCTTACCGATGTACACCAACCACCAGGCACGCTCCAAGGCCGCGGCCGGGTTGCTGGAGATCAGCGCCCTGAAGACGGCGATGGATCTGCGGCTGAATGATGGAAAGGATGTAGCCGGTGTCTCCGAGCTGGGTGGCCAGCCGGCGACGGCGCATTGTGCGATCACGGCGAGCGGCAAGGCCGCAGATGGTAGCGGCAGCATTGTCTGCACCCTGGTGGATGCGCCTGCCAACGCACTGGGCAAGGCCCTGACCCTGACGCGTTCGGCCAGCGGCTGGGCGTGCACGACCGACATCGAAGAAGACCTGGCGCCCAAAGGGTGCAAGGGGGCTTGAGGGCAGGGCAATAAACCAGCGGAAACAGGGGTTTGCGTTACGGGTGTGAGCAGTGGTACGTTGCGCTACACGCCGGTGTAGCTCAGTCGGTAGAGCAGCGCACTCGTAACGCGAAGGTCGCAGGTTCGATTCCTGTCTCCGGCACCAGTAAAATCAACGATTCCAGCGTTTCTCATGTGTCAGTTTTGTAGCTCATGACAGCAGCATGACAGCAAATCGCCTCGCTTCAGCTCGTTACTCGGGCCTTTTTTTGGCTGCTACCAGAGACGTCACGGCCTGCGCGATGAATTACGATGGGACGTCGTGATTCATTCACTGGCTCAACGAGTAATTGATGAAAAATCCCTACGCTTTTGGTTTTTGGTGTTTAGCAATTGTTCTAGTGCTATTAACCACGACCTTTATACTTTCCGTTCCGCTAAATAAAGTTGAAATGTCGGGGGTACTTACTCACGTCAGTGCTTGGTCGGCAGCCATTCAAGGGATTGCATCCATAATTTTAGTAGTCTTTGCCATACTAGGCTTCAGTACCTGGAAAGCTCAGATTAAGCATGAGAAGGTCATGAGCGTCATATGGACAACCCAGGCGTCTTTACACAGAGTTGATATAGATTTTCAGACTATAATGGTGGAACTTAGCACTTCTGGAGTGCCGTTTGATCTGGATGTGACGACCTTCCTGAGCCAGCAGGAGCTAGGAAGCTCCCTAAAGGAACTTCATGAGCAGTGTGTCTGGATGGATCGGATCGTCACTGAGAATGGTTGGGAATGGGTAAATCATGCAGGGTTTCTTAAAGGCCACGTAATTAGTTATATCTCCCGCAGCAGGGGATCCCCATCAATTTCGGACAGGTTATTTTGCATCGGCAGCGAGCAGAGTGCGGAGATTAATCGGGCTGTAAATGGTTTCAAGTCTGAACTCGCGGCTATGGAGCGTAAGTTGAAGGAGCTTAATAAATCGCATAGGGCCTGGCACTAACGATTTAAACGCTTTTTTCAAGTAGACTCGCGAATTCGTAGAACTGTCGTGGTCGAACAACTCGCGTGCCGAGCAGTGGCACGTATACCCAACCCGGCTGCTAGCAGTTCCTTCACTCGCTTGTGCAACGCCTCATCCACTGGCCTGCCTTGGTATTTGCCAGCAGCCTTAGCCTTCTGGATGCCCTGGGCCTGGCGCTCGCGGCGCTGCTCGTAATCCTTCCGGGCGATCGCGGCCATCATCTCCACCAACATCGAGTTGATCGCGGCCAGCATCCGGCCGGTGAACTCGTCGCCCTGCGTGTCACGCATACCCTGATGGCTTGTGGGCAGATCGAGCGCGACGATGCGCAGGCCCTTGGCGTCGATTGCGCCCTTGAGCTTGGCCCAGTCGTCAGCGGGGAGGCGGGAGAGGCGGTCGATGGATTCGACCAGGAGCACATCACCCTTGCGGGCATCCTTCAGCAGGCGAAGCAGCTCAGGCCGATCCGCCGCGGCGCCGCTGGCGTTCTCCAGATACTCGCAGGCGATTACCTTGTTATGGTCGCTGGCGAACTTCTCCAGGGACGCCCGGGCGCGGCCGGCGTCTTGCTCGTCGGTGGATGCCCGGAGGTAAGCGCGGATGAACATAGTGCAACCTGTATCAGTTAGGGTGTTGTCCTAACACTGTTGCACTTTGGGTGTTACTTTTCAAGCGAAAAGGCTGATAAAGGCTCAAATTGCCCGTATCAGCCTAAGCATACCCTGCTGCTACCCCGAGCTAGCCATGGGGTTCACGCATCCAGCCATTCGGCCCCCACATATTGCGGGCGGTACGCAGGCACCGCTCCTTGTAGTGCTCCTCGTATCGCCTGACCATCATGGCCAGATCGGCGCCGACCGGGCCGTTGTGATTGACCATCGCCATGGTGCGTCCGATCATGATTCCAGCAACCTCAAAGCGGTCCCTGATCTCATTCATGGGCGCGTCATGGTCACCAGGCTTTACCGCGATCTGCTTCATGAATAGCTCGATGACGGCCTTCTCCATCAAAGCCGTGTCCCACTTGACCACACTCATTCAACTACCCTGCCTTTTCAGGCCGTACGCCTGCTCTGTAACTTCAACGAAGCTACCCCACCCGGCCGCCATTTGGTCCACCAGGCGGTCCTCGACTGCCTGAACGAGCACTTCAAGTCTTCCGCCTTCACCCGTGCGTGTCTCAACTACTGCGTTGCTGTTGTTCACGATAAACACCTGGTGCGCCGCCTGAGGTTTGCGCACATCTTGAGATATCGCCTGGCTTCGCCCGCTGGCTTGCGTGGCACCTGCCAGCGCAACGTTCCCGGTGCGCAGCGCCTCGACCGCAGACACGCCCCCGAAGCGACGGATATCTGCCTGCGACCAGACAACCTCGCCCTTGTGCACCACGCCGGCCGGATCGTTGACGCCGCCGGGGCCAGTGTAGCCGCCCTCAGAGAAGCCAATACCGGCGATATTTGCGACGTTGGCTGCTGTAGCAACTCCAACCGCGGCAGCAGCTGCAAAGTTGAAAGGAGGCGGGAAAGCAGCCAGGGCCTTCTGAACAGCCAAATAGCCGTCGATGGTTGCCTGGGTGATTGCTGCAGCCTTGCCGATTGCCGCAAGCCTTTTGTTTGATGACTGGCTGAGCGAGGACATATTGTCGAAGAAGGTCGAAGCCCCCGACAGCAGGGCTCGGTTCGTCGCCTCATCAATCTTTGCTCGTTCCTTCTGCGTCTGGTCATCAATGTTGGCCACGCGCGCTGCGTACGTCTCTTCGTTGATCGCCTTGAGATCAAGGTAGGCCTTCTGTTTTTCAAGCTCCGTAGCGCGCCAGGTTTCTAGCTTCTGCGCCGCCTCGGCCAAGCGATCAATCTCACTCCCGGCTCCGCCAACAGAAGCGTCAAGCCCTGGCGTGTCAGGTGCCTTAGTAACGCCCTCGACCGTTCCAGGCTTCTGCGCAGCTTGCAGATTAATGTCGCGGATCTTGATGAGAGTCTGAAGCCTTTTAACCGCCTCAACATTCCCTTGGCGCTCGTACTCTGCAATTAGAGCGGCATCCTCCAGGGAGGACTTTAGGCTGTTAGCCTCGCGGAGCTGACCCGTAAGGGTAAGCAGCTGCACCTGGTCTTTTTGCGCCTGAACAATCCCCTTACTGAGCTCCGCTTGACGCTCAAGCTCGGCATTCCTTTTGAGCTGGGCGGTAATGAGGTCCTGGCTTGCCAGCAAAGATTTTTGGTCGGCAGTAAGTGTCTTTTTGGACTTGAGGTCGGATAGCTGCTGCTCCCATTTGATCAACGCCTGGGCCTGAACGCCAACCCTCTCGGTCGCAACCCCCTGTGCGTTGATTAGAGAGTTCTGCTGAATCAGCACGGCTTGTGTTCTCTTTGCCTCATCCAGCATCCTCAGGCCGGCGTCTTCTCGATACTGAGGCCCCTTTGGCGTCTTGGGGTCTTTGTACTTCTCGTTGATCGCCGCGATGTCTTTGGCTTGCTGCTCGGCGGAGATGAGTAGCGACTGGTCATTTTTGACCCTTGCCTCGGTGACCCTCCTCTCAACAAGCAGGCGATACTCGGCCAAAGCCTTCTCGCGCTTCGCTGCGTTGTTTTCGGAGCTTTCGCGAAGCTTGTCCAGGGCCAGCTGGTCATCCAGCGACTGCTTTTGCTGCTGCTGGGCTAAACCCTGGGCCATTGCGCGCCGGTCCTTCTCGGCTTTCATGATTAGAAGCTGAGTCTTCTCGGCTTCCAGCGCTTCCTGGCGGAAGGTATCAGCCGGTGCCAGATTGCTGATGGGGTCTGCCTTGCCTCCGTTCGGGGTGCGCTGAGTTCTCCGATTTGCCGCCTCCGCGATGGTGGCCAGCTGCTCGTCCAGCGCTTTAAGCTGTTCATCTAGGGTCTTCTCTCGGCCAACGTTAAGCGCAGCGTCCCAGGCCGCTTTGGCTGCTCCCGTCACTGCCTTCCAGCTCGCCTCGATGTAGCCGAGGTTGTCCCGTACACCTTTCGAGGTCCGATTCAAGCCCTGCTCATACGCATCGTTCGCAAGCTCTGCGGCTGCCTGGGTTTTCCCCTGCTCCTGCAATGCCTTGATCTGCTCGTAGGTCGAGGCCGTCAGGAAGTTCATTGACTCGTTGAGCTTCAGGATTTCTGCCACTGGATCTTTGGCGATCCTCTCGAAGTTCTTGACGGTCTCTTCTGCGGCTTGACCAGTGGCCGACTCGAAGTCAATCGCTGCGCGGGTGATCGACTCGAACGCCGATACCGGAATGCGGGTCGAGGCGGCAAGTTGAGCCAATACTGCCGCAGCCTTACCCACTGTGCCGCCGGCAGCAGAAGCCTGCTCAGCCATCCCGGCGAGTTGCTCGGTAGTCGTGCCTGCCGTATTGCCCGTCAAAGCCAGCGAAGCATTGAAGGCGGTAGCCTCGTCACTCCCCTGCTTGTAGGCCAGAGCGAGAACGCCGGCCGCTGCGGCGGCGATTGTGAGCGGGCTGACCAAGCCAAGGATATAGCTGCTTGTTGCGCGGGCGGCCTGACCCATTCCGCCAAAGGAGTCTTTGATCTGCGAGCCTTGCTGCAGGAAGACTGTCAGGGGCGATTGCCCGGCCTGCAAGCTGATCACAACGTCGCTGAACTGCGCCGGCAACATTCGGAGCGCTGCGGCATTCTGCTTCGCAGTATTCCCTGTACGGGTCAGAGATTGATCGAGCCCTGTGAGGGCTGCGCGGGCCTGGTCAATTTTTGCTTGATAATGGCTGAAGGTCTCTGCATCAAGCGCGCCTCTCTTCTTCTGCTGAGCCAGCTTGCGTTCCTGCTCATCCAAGCGGTTTAGCGCCTTGGTCGCAGGATCAATGCTAGCAAGAAGCTCCTTTAGGCCTTGCGCCTGAGCGACGGTGGCTGCTCGAGCCTGGCGGTTGGCTTCAGCCACCTTCTGGGTCGATTCTGCAAGTTTGCCTTGGTTGGCTGCCAGCACCATGCTCCCAGAAAGCAGGCCCTGATCAGCCTCTGACAGCCCGGTTGCTACATTTGCGAGGTTGCGCTGAGCCTGCGCGGCTTTTACCGAGGCCTCAGCAATCGCCAGGATTCTCGCCTTGGCCTGCTCTGCTGTTTCGCCAACTACCTTCTGAGCATTCGATACGCCCGAAAGCGCGTTCAAGGATTCCTGCAATTTCCTATTGTAAGAGTCGTAAACAGCCTGGTTGATCTGTCCGGAATCCCTGGCTTTAACAAGTGCCAGCTCTTGCGCAGCAAGGTCATTGAGCTTTTTTGTCAGAGGCTCGATCTTGCCCAGCAGGCTATCCAGCTCCTTTCTTTGGGTGGCGGCTGCCTTTGCTGCTGCATCAGCGCTTTTTGCTGCCGACTCAGTCGCTGCCGACGCTTTGTCATTCGCGGCCTGAACCTTGGCCAATGCCATAGCCAGGTTGGTGTAGTCAGAGCCAGACTTGCGAAGGGTTGAATTTGCTCGTACGCCTACCTGCTCCAGAGCCTCAAGAGCTGCCCTGACGCTATTGACCTGCTGCTCTGCGCTTCTTCCGTCAACTTCAAGTTCGAGGCGGGATTTAAGTGCCATGGCTTTCTCCAAGGGGCGCGCGGTTTTCGATGATCTGCCGATAGATCTCGGCGGCATACTCCGCTGTGGTGGTGCCCGGTGGCGGCAGTCCGATGCGGCACGAACCCGCCTGTTCGAGCGTCATGTCGAAGATTCCTGCCGGGAACAGCCGCCCAAGGCGCTCGACCTGGCGGGTATGCAGGATTATGGCGTGGGCGATCGCCTCGGCCTGCTCACTGGTCATGTCGGTGAAGGGGAAGAAAAAGGTCTCGTACTGGCCTTGGATTCGGTAGCTGAGCGAGTGGCCAACGATGTCTGGAAAGTCCATCGATTCCGCCCCGCTGCTGGCATCTACAACAGCGATCGTAACCATGGAAATCGGCTCTTCATCTGCGCCGATACGTGAGGTCAATCGCCGGATTTCTGATTTCAGGCCTTTGATGGTCATCGCTGCATCTCCTCTATCTGCTGCCGAAGTTCGTCGACGGCCTTTTCCAGTTCAGCCACCTCAATCACCCTGGCCACCGCGCTCAGCCCTTCGATCAGGTGCCGGCCCTGGTCGGGAGGAAGGTCACCAGCGGCAATAGCCTTGAGGATGGATTTCGCCGCGCTTGGCAGGTCGGTATCGTCCAGCTCGAACTGAACTGGTTCAGCGGCCGGTTTGATCGGAGGCACCAGGCGCTCCAGGATCAGCCGGCAAGCTTGCATATCACCCTTCCGGGCGGCGGCCAGTACTTTCTTGGTGACAGCATCTGCGCCCTCGGCTAGGCGCGCCCGGATGGCTTGTGTCTGGCCTGATCGTCCACCCGGGTTACCGCTATGTCCTGGCGCGAACGTGCCGTTCCCTCGGCGCCGCGTTGGCTTTGGTGGATCAGCTAAGCCTTCGTCGTTCTGACTCAATGTGCGCCCCTTACGCTGCGCCGCTCAGACCGCGCACTACGTCCGGATCAGCGTTGACCAAGAACTCGGCCCGATCACCTGCCGCCTCGATTTGGGTAACCAGCTCTGCACCAGTGACCTCTACGACTAAGCGGAATGCCTTGCTAACCGCCTTTGTTGCCGAATCGAGGTCTTCGCCTTCCTGGGTGATCAGTGCAAACGCTTCCGGGTTCGCGCGCTCCAAAGTGACGTTGGCGATACGGCGGTGCTCGGCGTCATTCAGCCCAGACAGAAAGGGGGGAAGGCGCAAAACGGCCTCGGTGAGTCGCGGCTGCTCGCCGGTGAGCAGCAGCAGGCGCCGTGCGCTCGCGTCGTCCATGGAGCTCAGCTTGCGAGCGATTTCCATATCGATTAGCGGGGTGGAGGTGTCGCCATCGCGATAGGGGGGCACGGCCGACAGGCGATTCATCCGCTGCTGATAGTCGCCCCGCAGCGCCTCCAGGCGCGTCGAGAACTTGGCCAGGCTGCGCAGGCTGTCCACGCCAGCCGATTTTCGGTCATCGCGCTTCGCTTCGGCGCTCAGGCGGGCGTCGCTGGTGATCCGGCCGAGACGCAGGGCGGTGTGCTCAACCTCGCGGCCGGCGGCCTTGGCGATGTTGTAGAGCTCACTGGTCTGATCTCCCTGCCAAACGGCCAGAATGCGATCCCTGCCGTTCACGATGGTGGTGATCTTCTCGAACATATGGTTCTCCTTGGTGAGGTTAGGCCGGGAGGCTCATCACTGGTCGCTGCTCAGCCAGTGCGATAAGCAAAGCGTTGGCGTGAACGTCGCCTTTCCCGGCGGCAGCGCGCAGGCGTGCCCAGGCCGCATTCACTTCGGCAATGGTTGGCTTGATCTGCTGGCCGCGGGCCTTGGTGGGGGCTGTCATGGGGCATTCCTCTGATAGCTGTTGAAAGCCTTGCAGAGGTCAAATTAGGCCGTATCTGGCTTTCTATCCAGTGCTTTATGGGTACACCTAGGGTGATACACGCAACGGGACAGAACGGGACGAATAAGCCTGATTTCCAGGCCTCTGAAAGGGGTGTTTTCGTTGCACTAAGTTGCGCGCACCCTAAATGATACGAACCGCCAAACTACGAAGTTTTCGAGGTATGACCAGGTTCACACCGCCGGTGGAGACCTCGCGCCACGAAACCGAACCTCTCCATTTTGTGGCGCGCGAACTACCCAATTGCTGGGTAGTTAAATCCCCGGATTTCAGGGTGTTTACCGTCTCCTCAGTTTTGAGGATACCTCCGGCCACCAGGTGAACGAATCGTTCACCCCCAACGGGGGAATACCCGGCGAGCAGGAGGGGTTCGATTTGAAATCGCGCCCTCACCCGGCCTGACTGCAGCGAAGTGGGATTTCCTCACATCGAGGAAAAGGCAGGGGGTCGCACTTTTCTTACCCCCTCATGGCTCAAATGTGAGCCACCGTCACAATTACCTGCTCCGGCCTGCTGTCAGGGTTTGTGGTCGGACTTTCCGACTTCAAATCCAGAAGTTGGCGAGCAAAGCCGGAATCACGGTTTAGCCAAAGTGGGAATTCCCGCCCAGGCCTTTTACGAGATGGTCGTGAAAGGGCATCGGCTGGAGTTTCAGCCGATCTCCAGTGTGTCGATTCCTACACGGTGTGTTGATTTCCACACGCTGGATCATGTCGAGTCGACTGATTTTGGTAGTTTCGGGCCCCGGCGAGAGATGGCGGAAAATCTACCGGCATCTCGATGTGCTCAGATCTGAGCACATCTGCCGCCCTGACAATGCCCTCAGATTTCAGGGCATCTCCGTCTCGGAGACACCTTTGCCGCAAGCCTGCCGGTTTTCCGCATCCTTGGTTTCTGGTTTTCCCCAACCTGGCCACCTGGGCATTGTGAGCAGCTTTGCTCACATCTCGCTGGCCCACTCCCACAGAGATCCGTCCAGCTATGGACGCATCGGCCTGGTCCATCCAGTTATGGATACATCCTCAATTTGAGGAAGAGTCGGTGCTACCTGGACCGAGGGTGCATCACTTTGGTCGCCCCCTTCGGGAGGGGTGCAAAAATATTTCACCCTGCCACTTGCGTTACGAGTAACGATTTCCTATAGTTCAATCACGTTACGGGTAACGAGGAAGCCATGACCGAAGAGAAGAAACCGAAATCCAATGCGGACAGGCAGCGTGAATTCCGCGATCGTCAGCGCGAATTGGGGTTCAGGCAGCAGACCATGTGGGTTCATACCGAAACGGAGCAGGAAGGGCGCCAGGCGGCGCTAGAAGGAAAGCCACTTAAGCCCCAGGGGAGCAAAGACCCCATCAGCTGGGCGATTGGGTGGTTGAACGAGAAGGGCAAGCAGTAAAAACGGGATTTCCCGTAATTGGAAAGGTGGCCAACCCGGTGTTCGAGCACCGGGAGGGCCTATCACACGACGACGCTATGAGGCACACGTCATGCAACTTAAACAAGATACCAGCAGTAAGCCACAACTCAAAGTCGCAGAGCAGGTTAAGGCGCTCAAAATCACCGGTGAGGGCGCCTTGTGGGACCTGGAATCGGATATGGGCCAGTTCGAATGGCTCAAGACGCTCATGTGGGTTATCAAGCGTGAGGCCGAGGATGGTAAGGCCGGCTCAACCGACCGCATCAAGCAGTTGGCCGACATTGGCAATTACCTGGCCGAGGACCGCGCCAATATCCTTGACGGCATCTGCGAGCGCCTCAAGAGCAGCATGGATGCTATCGGGGGTGCCCAATGATCAATGCTCCCGACCTTGACGACAACAGCGACCTCTTCAGCGCTCTCTACAAGATGGTGTGCGGGCGCGCTCGGGAAACCGGCCTGCCAATCGAGGTGATCCTGTGCCAGATGATCTACCAAGCGACTTACGAGATCATCCTGGGCGGCGAAATCACGCGACAGATGATCGCTGGCATAGTGGAGGCCGCGGTGGTCCAGGTGGCGATCAACTCGCAAGCTGAGGACGCGCAAGGGGGTGACCAGTGAGCGCTGCATACTCAAGTCACCCAGCCTTGGCCGGCCTCGATGGAGAGCAGATAGCGGAGCTGGCCCTTATGGGGCTGCGGTACCGGGCACTCGGCGCGGGAACCATCGACTTCTGCGACCCATCGCGGCTGGATGTGTACTGGACCGGCACGCGAATGGTCGAGAAGGCGGTCAAGGATGCTGTGAAGGCAGCAAAGGGGCGGGCTCAAAATGCTCAATATCAGGCCGGCATAGCTTCGGGCCACCTGACCGGCCTATTCAACTGTGGCGTCATCGACAATGACACGTACATGGACCAGTTCAAGCTACTGCTCGACAGGCCACACTGAGCTCGGCTGTATTTCAAGCTCAGCTGGCTAGGTCGAAGAGGGCACTACCCTGATCCGGGGTGGTGCCCTTTTCGTTGTGTGGCAGATGGTCCAGATCTGGGTCGTCGCGTCGCCGCTCAGGCCCTGCGGTGCGCGTATTTAATACCCCTGGGGGTGGTAAATTATAAAGACTGGGAGTTTTTCCGTTCACATGATCCCCGCAAAGCCCGTAAATCCGGTGAGTGACTAGGAAAAAATCCCAGTCGCTCGCAAGGGCAGCAACATAACCGGACGAAACCGGAAAGCCGTATGGGAAAAAATCCCAGTCGCTTGCGGAAAAAATCCCACCGAAAAAATCGAAATCAGGTGAACTTGAATGGCGCAGGGCCTGGGGATACTTCGAGGTTTTTCCCGGGGCACTCGTCGATGTACGCCCAGGCGAGCGCATACAGCGCGCACTGCGCCATACCAGGCTCACGGCCACCTTTCCTGTAGGTGCGGGTACGGATGATCAGGCCGGCATCAATCAGCTCCTGCAGCGCCGATGCGAGCGTTTTGGCGTCCATCTTTCGGCCCTCGGCCATCATCTCGACAGTGCACGCCAGGTCGCCATTGTTGCGCCCGTTGTAGTGCCGCCCAAGCTTGATCAGGACGGTAACCGCCTTGGGGCTTAGGTTGTCGAACGCGGGGTGCATGAGCAGTCGATGGGGTAGGGCAAAGACCCTTCCGCCAAAGTCGACCTTGTACTGCTTCTTTCTTGCCATTCAGCGACTCGCACAAAGGCGCCGGGGGCGCGATGTGAAATCGCACCCCCTGGCTGTCGATTTAGTCTTTATCGTCGGAGAGGACGTAGAGGCCCACTCGGTGCGGGCGCCGCCCAGGAGCTGCCGCTTGGTAGCACCACCTGGTCAGAATCCCCCAGCCTTGCCGGCGTAGATGCCGGATAGTGGATGGCGGGTGAACGATGTCCAGATCCTGGGCAGCCTCGATCGAGGAGACTGGCCCCTTCTTCAGGGCTTCGATCAACCGCTGGGCTTGCGCGTGGGTGGAATGGTTGTCAGGCAGATCGTGATCTGCGATAGTTTTTGCCGTCATATAGGCTCCTTTCACTAGGGGTCAGGCCCGGGTGGTGGTGGTGCACTGCCCGGGCTGCTTTTCTCTCTCCTCCCATATCCCCTCCATCACTCCCCTGAACCATCTGCAGTTGCAGCAGCGTCGAGCACCAGGCTGAGAAAGCCCTTAGTGGCCTCCGCGGCTTTGACTGATGACTTCGCCAGTTTGATGACTTCCTGATGCGTTCCGTAGCCGGCGGCGATCATCCGCAGGCCAGTGGCCAGCAGGGTGACCATTGCGTGCGCCTCATCTACGGCCGTGTGAAGGTCGTCATAGGTTGGCCGCTCTGGGGTGGTGCTTTGGGCGAGGGTATGGGTAGAATCGAGGCGCTGTGTAGTCGTCTTCGCAGATTGCTGTGCGGCACGCTGGGCCAGTGCCTCTAACACTGGCTCGGCACCATTCCTCACAAGCGCCAGTTTTGGCGTCTGCTTGCCCCCAGCCATTACCGCGCCCCATCCTGAGCAACGCGCTCAATGAACGATTTGAGCTCTGATGCCAGGATCAAGCGGCGACGGCCGATTTTGAAGCTCTGAATCTCTCCCTTCCCGACCATCTCGTACATCATGGATCGGGCGATCCCCAGCGAACGTGCAGCCTCTTCAATTCCAACTGAGAGCGGCTGAATGGCTTGTGTCTGCGCCATAGAGGGTGTCTCCGGTGTTCTGTTTAGTTTCGATTAGTCCGCCTATCAGGCGCTTGTAGGTTATTGCGTGTTGCATGAAAAAAGCAACACATTTTGATGTGGTGCAGCTTGCATGAGCGACAATCGTCTGCGAGCCTATGCTTCCTACAGTGAGGTGCACCTTGGCCAAGAAGCAGAAGCGCTCAGAGACGCTTTCCATCCGAATCAGCCCCAGGCTAAAGGCCGGCCTTCAGGTCGCGGCCAACATCGGCAAAACGTCGATGGCTTCAGTGATCGATACGACCCTGAGCGAGGGCCTCGAGAAAACCTTCGTAAAGGCTGAAGAAGTCCACCCCCGACTCCTGGAGCGATTCGGTGCGCAGGGCGGAACTGTGCAACTTTCGAAGGTGATGGCGGAGATTTGGACCGACGAGCCTTTCCTGCTCACGCTAAGGCTGTATCTTTTGCTGCCATCCGGCCTGACGGACCGCGAGTTTCTGATGGCAACCACAGTCTTCAAAGACGAGACCTTTGCCGGGGTCGACGATGTATTTGAAGGCGCGGCTATGCCTGGGCTGAGTTATCCGTTGATTGATCTTGGTCGTGCTCAGCTGGAGCAGAACGAGCTGGCGAGCTATGCCGACTATTTCTCCCATGAGTCTCAGCGCCCGGGTGCCGGCCTGCACGTTGAATACGACCAGTACCTGCAGCTCCATAAAGATCTGAATGAAAAGCGGCTAACTCGGAAAGAGTTGCCAAAGTGTGAGTTCCGCCTGCAAAGCGCTGATAACTCGATGTATGAGTTCGTCTTTGCTGATCGCGATGGAAGAGTGTTGCTAGAGGGAGAGGCTAAAAGTGATCGCCTTTCGATTGTTGACAAAATTAAGCGTATTAAGCAGATCTGTCACGACTTGAACTCATATGATTTACACCAGACTGAAGATGGCGTTTATGAGTTCTTCGTCCAGTACAAGGGCGTGGTTCTTGCTAGGAGTGTTTGTTTCCAGAACAAAACAGTAGCGCGGTCGGCAATCGATACTGTGGCAAAAACGGCCTCGGCGGCCGTCATCAAAACCGTGTTCCTTGACGATCTAGATGAGTAGATCCACAGCGGCCGCCTTGCTGTCTGGCGCCAGGTGAGCGTAGCGCAGCGTCATCTTGAGGTCGGCGTGCCCCAACAGATCCCTGATCGTGTTCAGCGGCACTCCCTTCATAGCCAAATTTGACGCGAAAGTGTGGCGGAGGTCGTGCCAGCGAAACGAAGTAACTTTCGCCTCCTTCAATACCCCGTCCCAAGACTTTTTGACGTTATCCATTACTCCACCAGTTTGGCTTGGAAAGAGCAGATGTAGGCCATTAGATTGAGCCTTCCAATCCTTGATAGTTCGCAGGGCTTCCTTATTCAACGGGATGTGCCTAGTTTGATCGGACTTCGCGCCCTCACCAACAACTGTCAGCGTCTTCTGGCCAAGATCAATATCAGTCCAAGTCAGATTAAACAACTCGCCTCGGCGCAGGCCGGTATTGAGACTGATAATGGCCATTGGCTTCAGGTGATCAGCAAACGCCAACGTTCTCAGGTCCGGCAGCTCGGCCTTTTTCCGCTCCCGGCGCCACCGGTTGGCGCTGTCACGCTCGCTCCTGATGCGCTCCTCCCGATCGTCCAGAGCCTGGCGTAGTCGCCGGTTCTCTTCCGAGGATAGGAATCGAACCCGGGCGCGGGTGTCGAGCCGCATCGGCTTCAGTTTGGCCATCGGGTGCTGCTCGAGTGCGCCCCACTCGACAGCCTTGGAAAGTGCGCCGCGCAGGGCTGCCAGCTTCCTGTTGGCAGTGGCGTCCTTCAGGCCGGCAGCCAGCCACTTCACGCGCATAGCCTCCAGATCGCGCTGAGTGATGTCTGCCAGCGGTTTACGCATCAATGCGCCGAAGCTGTACTCTATGGCGTGCCGCGTCTTCTGGTGGGCCTTGTGGTGGGTCTCCAGCCACGGGTAGTAGCTTTCCTCCAGGTAGCTCTGGAGAGTGTGCGCGGCCCGGCGCTTGCTCTTCGCTGCCACCAACGGCGCGCCGTGGGCGTGAGCCTCAGCGAGCCAGCGAGCGGTCTCTGTCCGCGCTTGGTCCAAGGTCATCATTCCAACCCGCCCCAGGGTTGCGGCCTGGTTCCTGCCCCAGGTCACCATATAGCTGGCGTGGCCACTGGGTAGGACGCGGATAGACAGGCCTGGCTGGGCAGTGTCGTGGATGCGGTAGGCCTTCTCCTGGGGCTGGATGCTGGAGAGGACTTTTGCGGTGATTTTGGTTTTCATGGGTTGGCGTCCGTGACAGCAGGGTGACAGCAAAAATGACTATACGGACCTGTCTCGGCGGACTCAACTGGACGATATGTCCCAATGAATGCTGGGAATGCCCTGTAATTGCTGGGCGTCATAACGCACTCGTAACGCGAAGGTCGCAGGTTCGATTCCTGTCTCCGGCACCAGAATCAGTTGGCCTATGGCGATTTATCGCTACCTGGCACCAATAGAAGCCCGCCTTGTGCGGGTTTTTTTGTTCCCGCTTTTTTCCCCACGGATTTGCGTGTTTTTGACTTTATGGTTCGCAGTTTTACACTTAGGGTTGCACGTATTTTTAGATAGTGGTTAGCTGTCGATCAGGTTTTGGCCAGTGTTTACGGGGTGAGAACCGAAATTTTTCTAGATAATGATTTTCCCGTTTAGGGATAATTTTGAGATGCCCCAGTTTTCTCACCACGACTTGCAAGCTACTGAACC
>NZ_JBICLK010000070.1:0-14802 GCF_043105275.1 Pseudomonas sp. TYF_14 | reverse complement strand
TTTACCCGCGAATACGGTGGCGGCGGCAACGGTGAACGGCGGGTGGAAATTGGCCAGCAGGCCTGGCCCTTTCGCGGGTAAACCCGCTCCTACGGGCGACCGCGCAGGCCTTTCGCATTTCTTACCCGCGAAAAGGCCGGCAAAAGCCGCCCAAGCCTCATTGACAACACACAGAACCACCGCCAATAATCACCCAAGTCATACGACAACCTACAACAACTAACAACAAGAGCCGGCCATGACCACTACCCCCTTCAATCGCCTGCTGCTCACCGGAGCCGCAGGCGGCCTGGGCAAGGTCCTTCGCGAACGCCTGAAAGGCTACGCCGAGGTCCTGCGCCTGTCTGACATCAGCCCCATGGCCCCGGCCGCGGGCCCGCATGAAGAAGTCATTACCTGTGACCTGGCCGACAAGGCTGCGGTGCATACCCTGGTCGAGGGCGTAGACGCCATCATCCACTTTGGCGGGGTTTCTACCGAACACGCCTTCGAAGAGATTCTCGGCCCCAATATCTGCGGCGTGTTCCACGTGTACGAGGCGGCGCGCAAGCACGGGGTCAAGCGCATCATCTTCGCCAGCTCCAACCACACCATCGGTTTCTATCGCCAGGATGAGCGCATCGACGCTCACGCGCCGCGCCGGCCCGACAGCTATTACGGGCTGTCCAAGTGCTACGGCGAAGATGTGGCCAGCTTCTACTTTGACCGCTACGGCATCGAGACCGTCAGCATTCGCATCGGCTCGTCGTTCCCGCAGCCACAGAACCTGCGCATGCTCTGCACCTGGCTCAGTTACGACGACCTGGTGCAGTTAATCGAACGCGGGCTGTTCACCCCCGGGGTTGGCCACACCATCGTCTACGGCGCCTCCGACAATCGCACCGTGTGGTGGGACAACCGCCATGCCGCGCACCTGGGCTATGTACCCAAGGACAGCTCCGAAACCTTCCGCGCAGCCGTGGAGGCCCAACCGGCACCCGCCGCCGATGACCCGAGCATGGTCTACCAGGGCGGCGCTTTCGCCGTGGCCGGCCCGTTCAACTGACCCCACGCCAGGAGGCACGGCCATGAACTGCGAACTGATCGTCGACGCCCGCAACGGTACCGGCGAAAGCCCTGTGTGGCACCCCGGTGAACAGGCCCTGTACTGGGTAGACATTCCCGCTCGCCAATTGCATCGCTGGCAAGCGGCCGATGGCAAACACCAGTGCTGGCAGGGCGACGAGATGCTGGCCTGCATCGCCCGCAGCGGTCAGGGCTGGGTTGCGGGCATGGAAAGCGGCATTTTCCAGCTCCAGGCCAAGGCGGACGGCAGCCTGGACAGCCGGCTGCTCAGCAACGTGCAGCACGCCCAGGCCGGCATGCGCTTCAACGATGGCCGCTGCGACCGTCAGGGCCGCTTCTGGGCCGGGACCATGCTGCTGGACATGCAGCAAGGCGCCCATGTGGGTGCGCTGTACCGGCATAACGGCGAAGGCCACCTGCACCTGCAGCAGGACGGCATGATCGTGCCCAATGGCCTGGCGTTCAGCCCCGACGGCGAGCGCATGTACCTGTCCGACTCGCACCCGAACGTGCAGAAGGTATGGGCTTTCGACTACGACACCGACAGCGGCACACCGCACGGCAAGCACCTGTTCGTCGACATGCGCAACTACCCCGGCCGCCCGGATGGCGCCGCCATCGACCAGGACGGCTGCTACTGGATCTGCGGCAACGACGCCGGGCAGATCCACCGTTTTACCCCCGAAGGTCGCCTCGACCGATCACTCAGCGTGCCGGTGAAAAAGCCGGCAATGTGCGCCTTTGGCGGCGCCAGCCTGGACATTCTGTACGTCACCTCGATCCGCCCCACGGGCATCGACCTCAGCGACCAGCCCCTGGCTGGCGGGGTATTTGCCCTCGACCCTGGCACCAAGGGCCTGGAGGAACCTGCCTACCGGGGCTGACGCGCCGTGCCACACCCACACTTGCACCCACGAAACCAGATAATAAAAACCACGGAGTTTCATCATGACGTTCAAACGCAAGCTGCTTCTTGCCGTACTCCCGTTCGCCTTCAGCGTGGCCATGCCCGCCTCGGCACTGGACATCAAGTTCGCCGAGATTCACCCGGCCGGGTACCCGACCGTGGTCGCCGAACAGAACATGGGTAAAAAGCTGGAAGACGCCAGCAATGGCGAAATCACCTTCAAGATGTTCGCCGGCGGCGTTCTGGGTTCTGAGAAGGAAGTGATCGAACAGGCACAGATCGGTGCCGTGCAGATGACCCGTGTCAGCTTGGGGATCGTCGGCCCGGTGGTGCCGGACGTGAACGTATTCAACATGCCGTTCGTGTTCCGCGACCATGATCACATGCGCAAGATCATCGACGGCGAGATCGGCCAGGAAATCCTCGACAAGATCACCAATTCCGATTTCAACCTGGTGGCCCTGGCCTGGATGGATGGCGGCTCGCGCAGCATCTACACGAAAAAGCCGGTGCGCAGCCTGGAAGACCTCAAGGGCATGAAGATTCGCGTACAGGGCAACCCGCTGTTCATCGACATGATGAACGCCATGGGCGGCAACGGCATCGCCATGGACACCGGGGAAATCTTCAGCGCCCTGCAGACTGGCGTGATCGATGGCGCCGAAAACAATCCGCCCACGCTGCTTGAGCACAACCACTTCCAGAGCGCCAAGTACTACACACTCACGGGTCACCTGATCCTCCCGGAGCCGGTAGTGATGTCCAAGACCACCTGGAACAAGCTCAGCCCCGAGCAGCAGGCGCTGGTGAAGAAGGTTGCGCGTGAAGCACAGATGGAAGAGCGCGCGCTGTGGGACGCCAAGTCTGCCGCCAGCGAAGAGAAGCTCAAGGCCGCCGGTGTCGAGTTCATTACCGTCGACAAGAAGCCGTTCTACGACGCCACGGCTTCGGTACGCGAAAAATACGGCGCGCAGTACGCCGACCTGATGAAGCGTATCGACGCCGTCCAGTAACAGCCGCCCTTGCCCAATCGACCTCGGCAGTGCGGCGCCCGCCGCCCTGCCGCTTTGGTGATGCCTATGAAATCGCTTTTCCTGAGCGTGAACGACACGCTGTACCGCAGTTGCATCTGGATCGCGGGCCTGTCGATCCTGGCCATGACGCTGATCATCCCGTGGGGCATCTTCGCCCGCTACGTGCTGGGCACCGGCTCCAGCTGGCCAGAACCAGTCTCTATCCTTCTGATGGTGGTATTCACCTTCGTTGGTGCCGCCGCCAGCTATCGCGCCGGGGCGCATATGGCGGTTGGGATGATTACCGACCGGTTGCCGCCGCTGCAGCGCCAGCTGGTCGCCCTGCTGGTTCAACTGCTGATGATCGTGGTGTGCGTGTTCATGACCTATTACGGCACCCGGCTGTGCATCACCACCTGGAACCAGTCGCTGGCCTCGCTGCCCGGCGTGCGGGTCGGCATGACCTACGCGCCGATCCCGGTCGGCGGCGTACTGACGCTGGTGTTCGTGCTGGAAAAACTCCTGCTGGGCGATCAGAGCAACCGCAAGGTCGTGCGCTTTGATCTGGTCGAAGAAAACGAAGGAGCTGCGTAAATGGAAGCGTTCATTCTGTTGGGCAGTTTCATCGTGCTGATTCTGATCGGCATGCCGGTAGCCTACGCCCTGGGCCTGTCGGCACTGATCGGCGCCTGGTGGATCGACATCCCGCTGCAGGCGATGATGATCCAGGTGGCCAGTGGTGTTAACAAGTTCTCGCTGCTGGCCATTCCATTCTTCGTGCTGGCCGGCGCGATCATGGCCGAAGGCGGCATGTCGCGGCGGCTGGTGGCCTTTGCCGGGGTGCTGGTGGGCTTCGTGCGTGGCGGGCTGTCGCTGGTCAACATCATGGCCTCGACCTTCTTCGGTGCGATCTCCGGCTCGTCGGTAGCCGATACCGCCTCGGTGGGCTCGGTGCTGATCCCGGAGATGGAGCGCAAAGGCTACCCGCGTGAATTTTCCACCGCCGTGACCGTCAGTGGCTCGGTGCAGGCGCTGCTGACCCCGCCCAGCCACAACTCGGTGCTGTACTCGCTGGCGGCGGGCGGCACGGTATCCATTGCCTCGCTGTTCATGGCGGGTATCATGCCCGGGTTGCTTCTGAGCGCAGTGATGATGGGCCTGTGCCTGATCTTCGCGAAGAAGCGCAACTACCCCAAAGGTGAAGTCATCCCGCTGCGCGAGGCGCTGAAAATTGCCGGTGAGGCGCTGTGGGGCCTGATGGCCATGGTCATCATTCTCGGCGGTATCCTGTCGGGGGTGTTCACCGCGACCGAATCGGCAGCCGTGGCGGTGGTGTGGTCATTCTTCGTGACCATGTTCATCTACCGCGACTACAAGTGGCGCGACCTGCCCAAGCTGATGCACCGCACAGTACGGACCATCTCCATCGTGATGATCCTGATCGGCTTTGCCGCCAGCTTCGGCTACGTGATGACGCTGATGCAGATCCCGTCGAAGATCACCACCGCGTTCCTGACCCTGTCGGACAACCGCTACGTGATCCTGATGTGCATCAACTTCATGCTGATGCTGCTGGGCACGGTGATGGACATGGCGCCGCTGATCCTGATTCTTACCCCGATCCTGCTGCCGGTGATTACCGGTATCGGCGTGGACCCGGTGCACTTCGGCATGATCATGCTGGTGAACCTGGGGATCGGGCTGATAACGCCACCAGTGGGCGCCGTGCTGTTCGTGGGCTCGGCCATTGGCAAGGTGAGTATCGAGTCGACGGTGAAGGCGCTGATGCCGTTCTACCTGGCGCTGTTCCTGGTGCTGATGGCAGTGACTTACATTCCAGCGATCTCGCTGTGGCTGCCTAGCGTGGTGCTGTAATTATGACCGGGGGCCGCTTGGCGGCCCCTGGGCTCTTGCAAATGGATCCTGCACATGGCTGTTCCCTCCTCGGCTGTACCGCTTTTCCCACGCAAACTAGCCATCGCCCTGCTCGCCCTCCTGGCCTGTTCATTCGCTGGCAACCACATCGCCGCGCGCATCGCCTTCGATGACGGCACCGGCGTGCTGCTGGCGATTCTCTGCCGCTCAGGCATCACGTTCCTGGTACTGGCCGGGCTGCTGCTGTGGCAACGCCAGGCCCTGGCCCTGCCCGCCGGTGCGCGCCGGTGGCAGCTGCTGCTCGGCCTGCTGATTGCCACCCAGAGCCTGTGCCTGTACTCGGCGGTGGCGCGTATTCCAGTGGCTTTGGCGCTGCTGGTGGGCAACACCTTCCCGATGCTGCTGGCGCTGCTCACCTGGGCGCTGGGCGGCGCACGCCCCACGGGCCGCACCGTGCTGTTCATGGGCCTGATCCTGTGCGGCCTGGTGCTGGCGCTGGATGTGCCGGCACGCCTGGCCGACAGCGGTGCGGCCAACCCGCACTGGGTGCCAGGGGTCAGCCTGGCCTTCGGCGCCGCCTGTGCCTTTGCCTGCGCCTTGTGGATCACCGACCATAAACTGGCCAGCGTGCGCGGCCCCGTGCGCAGCCTGCTGACTTTGCTGATCGTGTTCTCCAGCATGCTGGTTGCAGGCGCAAGCGGCGTGATGCCTTCCGGTTTGTCATTGCCAGGCAGCAGCGGTGGCTGGGCGGCCTTGGCCAGCCTTGTAGTGCTGTATGGCTTGGCCTTCACCTTGCTGTTTGTTTGTGTGCCAAGGCTGAACATGGCGCAGAACGCACCCGTGATGAACGTCGAACCCATCGCCACGCTACTGCTGGGCTGGGCCTTGCTCGATCAGCAACTCGGTACCCTGCAATTACTCGGCGGCGCGGTGGTGGTGTGCGGCATCGTGCTGCTCACCTACCGTCGGGCCAATTGATCGTTCATTTAAATGGAGCCTTGAATGCCTGCGACCGAACTGCACCTGCAGGACCGCCTGACCCGCCTGAGCCTGGCTCCGGAGTTGGGCGCCAGCCTGGTCAACTGGGAAGTGAAAGCGACCGGGCAAGCGCTGCTGCGCCATTCCGACCTGGCCGCCCTGGAAAGTGGTACGCCACGACGCCTCGCCTGCTACCCACTGGCGCCTTGGTCCAACCGCATTGGCGAGGGTGGCTTTGCCCGACCCGAGGGGTGGCAGGCACTGGCACCCAATACCGGGCATGACCCTTACCCGATCCATGGCAGTGCCTGGCAGCAGGCCTGGCAGGTGGAGCATCACAGTGAACGGCGAGCAAGGCTGACACTAGACAGTGCTGTGCCATTTGCTTACCGGGCCACGCTGGATGTGCATCTGCATGAGGGGTGCCTGAACCTGGACCTGCATGTAACCCATCTGGATGAGTCGGCCAACTGGTACGGGTTGGGGTTGCACCCCTACTTTCCGCGGTATCCCGATACCAAGTTGTACGCATCGGCACGCAAAGTGTGGCTGGCCGAGGATGGGCGGTTGCCGTCGTACCAGGCCGAGGTGCCCGAACAATGGCGCTTCAATGCCATGGGACGTTTACCCGAGACAGTGGTTGATCACGCCTTCAGTGGCTGGCCAGGCGAGTGCGTGATCGAACATCCCAGCGCGGGTTATCGATTGGCGTGCAGTGCCAATGGGGCCGAACACTTCTTGCTGTACTGCCCGCAGGGGCAAGGTTTTTTCTGCTTTGAACCTGTTAGCCACCCCATCAATGCGCACCACCTGCCAGGGCGACCCGGGTTGCGGTTGCTGCACCGGGGGGAGGCAATGAACCTGGGGTTCAGGATGCAGTATCGGGCGTTGTGAGCGGGTTGCCTGAGAAAGGGCCGCCACGATATCGAACATTGTCTGACATCCTTTTCGACCCGCTGTAAGACCTTAATCCAGCTGCTGATCGCGCAATCCTTGCGCCAGCATGTCGATAAAGGCCCTGACCTTGGCCGAGCCGTACTTGCTTTCGCGGTGCAGCACATGAATGGGCCAGGGCGCCTCTTCGTACTCGGCCAGCAGCACCTGCAACTGCCCGCTGGCCAGTTCGTCTGCCACCTGGTACGACAGCAGCCGGGCAATCCCCAGCCCGCCGCTGGCAGCTGCGATTGCCCCGTCATTGCTGGTGACCGTCAGCCGCGGCTTCATGCGCACCAAGGTCGGCTCGTCGGTCACTCCGAAGCGCCAACCCGCACGCGGCGACAGGTTGGTGGTGCCGATTATCGCATGCCCGGCCAGGTCCGACGGGTGCTTCGGCACACCATGGCGCGCCAGGTAGTCGGGCGAGGCACACAACATGCGCCGCACCCTGCCCACCCGCAGCGCCTTCAACCCGGAGTCGGGCAACGGTCCGATGCGCACGGCCACGTCCATGCCCTCCTCGACCATGTTTACCACGCGGTCGAGAAAGAACGCGGAAACATCGACTTCCGGGTACTGCTGCAGGTAACGGACGATGCACGGCATGACGAACTTCTTGCCGAACAGGATCGGCGCGGTCACCGCCAGGTCGCCCCTGGGAGTCGCGTTGATGCCGGCAGCGGCCTCATTGGCCTCGTGGATACTGGCGAGGATGTGCCGGGTGTCTTCCAGATAGCGGCCGCCGGCCTCGGTCAAACGCACGCTGCGTGTTGTGCGCAGCAACAGCTTGACCCCGAGCTGCTCTTCAAGGGCGCTGACGGCGCGGGTGACGGCGGCCGGGGAAATGTCCAGACGGCGGGCCGCAGCGGCGAAGCTTTCCAGCTCGCCGACGGCGACGAATACCTTCATCAGGTGGATCTGGTCCATGCGGGCTCCTGAAGGTTAAGAGGCGTGGGGATTATCTTTCATCTGGATGCCTGGTGTTAGCTGTGCCGGCGTCTTCACGGGCAAGCCCGCACCTGCGACTGGCTTGAATCAGACATCCAGCACCAACGCCTGCATCCCCTCCTCCACCTTCGCTGGCACAGCACAACAGATCAGCACCGATCCTGCCTCCGGCAACTCTGCCGGCGGATTCGGATAATGCACCTGGCCGCTTACCAGCCGGGTCTTGCAGGTACCACACGAACCACCCCGGCAACTGAACTCCGGGGCCAGCCCACGCGCCTCGGCCAGTTCCAGCAAGGTGCCGCTACCGGGTACCCAGCGAGCCTCCTTGGCCGACGCGGCAAAATACACCGGCACCGGTTCGTCGGCGGCAGGCGGCTGTTGCAGGATTGGCTGGTCTGCGTCGGTGTGCCGTCGCAGCGTCGACGGGCCAAACGCTTCGGCGTGAATCCGCGCATCCGGCACATGCACCCCACGCAGCCCTTCGTAAAGCTGCTGGGTGAAGCTGCCCGGGCCACACAGGTAGAAATCGTAGTCGTCCAACGCCAGCGTTGCCTTGACCTGTTCGATACCCAACCGGCCGGCAAACTCGTAATCACGACCGACCTGCGCGTGCCCTTCAGGCTGGCTCAGTGCGCGGTGTACCTGCAGTAGATCGCCAGCCTGTTGCCGCAAGGCCGCCAGTTCCTGCTGGAACGGCAAGTCGGCCAGGCTGCGTGCGCCATGGAACAGATGAATGCGCCGGGCCTGCCCTGTCCTCAACTGCTGGCGCAGCATGGCCAGCAACGGCGTGATGCCCACGCCCGCGCCGATCAGCACCAACGGGCGCGTGCTTTGCTGGTCAAGCGTGAAGCTGCCCATCGGCGGGCGCACATTCAGCACATCGCCGGCCACAACGCGCTCATGCAGATACCGCGAAGCCGGGCCCTGGGCTTTGACGCTGATGCGCAAGAATCCATCGTCGGGGGCACTTGAAAGGCTGTAGGTGCGGATCAGCGCTGACTCGCCATCACGCGGCACTTGCACAGGCAGATGCTGGCCAGGGGCAAAGGCCACACGGCAGCCTGCCGGTGGTTCGAGATAGAACGAGCGGATGTCGCGGCTTTCCTGCTCCACCCGCAGCACCCGCCAGGCCAGCCATTGGCGCTGTTGTTGCCGCTGCTCCAGGCGCGCATCGGCCTCGGCCCAGGTACCAGTCATCAGACTGGTCGGCGCGTACTCCTTGAAAGCCCAGCGCAGGGCAACGGCTGCCGGACGCCACACCACCTTCTCGACCTGCAGTGTCCATAACCGCTCAGCGCCTTCAAAGGCCTGGATGGCCGGGCTGTCCAGCAGCACCTCGGCACGCCCGTACAGTTGCAACACATTGCCATTTTTGAAGTCGATGAACAGCAAGCCGGCCCGCGGGTTGACCACCAGGTTGCCCAAGGTGTTGAAATGCAGATTGCCAGCATAGTCGGGAATCGTGAGCCGATTGCCTTCGACCTTGATGAACCCTGGCCGGCCACCACGGTGGGAGACATCCACCGAGCGCTGGCCGTCAGCATGCTCGACATAGCTGGCGACGAAGAAGGTATCGGCCGCCTGGATCATGCTGACGGTTGAAGTATCCAGTGTTGTCGCATCGATGCGCCCGAGGGCGGGTTCGGTGACGCGGGTGTAGTCACGCAACTGGATGTACTGCGGGCAGTTGCCAAACGCCTGCTCTACGGCCACTTGCAGTTGCCCTTGGGCAGCGTGGCGGATCTGCCCGTTGATGCGATTGCGCCGACGGGTGTGCAGTTCGATCCCCAGCAGGCCGACCGCCTGCCCGGCTGCCAACCCGGGGGTGGCGGGGTCATCTGCTGGCAACGTGGTGTGGATCTTCAGCATACGAGGGTCAGGCGAGCTTACGAACCCTTCTGGCCCTTCCAGCAGCGTGGCCCAAGGCCGACCCTGGGCATCCACACTGGCGGCGACCATGAACGGTAACTGGTGATAGAACGTTCGGTGCTGGTCGGGCATGTGGTCACGAATGACCTTTTGCCCGAACGCCTCCATGCGTTCTGCTACACCGACCTTTTCCTGCAGGGTCTTTTCACCCGCATGCCAGGGCGAGGGGCGGTGATCAGGAGATTGTTGCATGGCGGCGTTCCTCGCGATGGCGGGGTTTCAGGCGTGGGTTTGCAGCCCGATCACGGTGCGCGGCATGGGGACGAAACGCGGCAGCGCCTCGATCCGCGCCAGCCAGTTGCGCACATTGGCATAGGGCTCCAGCGACACGTTGCCTTCGGGGGCGTGAGCGATGTACGAGTAGTTGGCAATGTCCGCTATGGTGGGTGTGCTACCCGTCAGGAATGGCGTGTTGGCCAACTCGGCATCGATCACCTTGAGCAAGGTGTGGGCGCGGGAAATCACTTCGTCGGTATTGAACGAAGCCCCGAACACCGTGACCAGGCGGGCGGCTGCCGGGCCAAACGCCAGCGGGCCTGCGGCGACCGATAGCCAGCGTTGCACCCGGGCGGCGGCGGCAGGTTCTTCGGGCAGCCAGGTACCGTTGTCATACTTTTTGGCCAGGTAGACGAGGATGGCGTTGGAGTCGGCAATCACGGTGCCGTTGTCATCGATGACTGGAACCTGGCCGAATGGGTTGAGGGCGAGGAAGTCCGGCTGCTTGTGCGCGCCTTTGGCCAGATCGACGAACACCAGCTCGGTGGGCAGGTTCAGTAGCGAGAGCATCAACTCGATGCGATGGGCGTGGCCAGACTTGGGGAAGTTGTAGAGCTTGATCGGGTTCGACATGGGCTTGGCTCCTGGTCAGCGCCGGGATGGGGCTGATGGAGCACATGCTGCACTGGATCGGCTGGTAGCAGAATCAGTGCGCAGGGGAAACCATAATTTCGCTGGGCGGAATAATGGTTTCCAAACACTTGCACTGGCGCCTGCAGGTGAGCGCTAGCCAACGATCCGATCAGTGCAGTTTTTTGAAATGTCGGTACAGCCCACGCGCAGCCTCGACCACCTGCGGCACACAGGCCTGGATATCCTCATCGCTCATCTGGTCCAGCAGCTCGAAATTATCCTCCAGCCCATGTAGCGAAATGGCCTTGAGCAGCGGGTCCTGCTCCGGTGGCAACTCGCCCCAACCGGCCACCTGGGTACCGCGCATGTAGCCGAAACACCACTCCTCCATCACGATCACAGTGCCCTGCTCGCCTTCGCGTTCCTCGAACAGCGGCTCGAACTGGTCGACATCATTGCTCAGTTCTTCTGCCACCTGGCTGGCATAACGCAGCATCAATGCCGTGTAGGCCTCCTCATGGGCGGGTTTCTTGAACTTCGGTACCTTGCCACCCGCCACCGCCGGCAGCCATTGCTCCGGGAGGACAGTGACCGGCGAACTGGCCAGTGCGACGAAAAAGCCATTGAGCTCGGCCAGGTTCAGCACCGAGTAGTCGTTGCCATAGGTGATCAGCAGGTCTTCAAGGCGGTCGAGTTCTTTTTCGCTGAGTACGGGGAGCATGGGTAAGAATCCTGGGAAGCAAAAGTGTGTGCACCCTAGCACAGCAACGCCGGAAGGGCTGCCCGCGCGAACACCCGCGCGGGCAGATGGTTCAGGACTGCAACCAGTCCTGCAGCTCATGTTGCCGGTCGGTGCCTATCAGCAGCCACAGCAAGATGCGGCATTTGCGCGGGCAGAGTTGCCCAGCCATGTAGACGCCTTTTTTCTGCAGGTCGATCTCTGCACCAGCAAACCCGTAGGTTGCCCGGGCTGTAAGCCCCCTACCTGTGCGCGTAGCAACCATGACCGGCAAGGTGGGCGCCAGGTGTTCCAGCACTTCGGACCAACTGGCGGAAACATGCCCAGCACCGAAACCGGCGATGACCAACCCCTCATAACCCAATGTGGCCACAGCCTGCAGCAGCGCCGTGTCTGCGTCCAGGCAGGCTTCCAGCAGGGCAACGCGCTGGTCGGTGCGATAGGGTAACGGCAACACTTTCCGTCGCCCGGGCGGATGGCGATACAACACAACACCCTCCACAACGTCGCCCAACGGGCCACATCCGGGCGACTCGAATGCCGCCATCGCCAGGCTGGCCGTCTTGCGAACCCTTGCCGCGCAGTGGACCTGATCATTCATGACCACAAGCACACCTCGCCCACGGCTGTCTTGTGCCAATGCAACCTGAGCCGCAGCCAACAAGTTGGCCGGCCCATCATTGCCCGGCTGACTCGCCGAGCGCATGGCACCGGTCATCACCAATGGCACATCGAATGGCCAGAGCAGATCCAGGAAATAGGCCGTTTCTTCAAGGCTGTCGGTCCCTTGGCTCAATACCAAGGCCTGAGCCCCGCGCTCCACCTCGCCCCGGGCCCATGCCAGCACCTCCAGCAACGTCGCGAAGCCCAGCGATGCACTGGGGAGCAGGCACAATGAAGCAACGTTCAACTGCGCCATTTCGCGCAATTGTGGAACCTGAAGCAGTTGCCGCTCACAATCCAGGCTTGGCGTCACACCATCCCCGACAGCACCGGCCCGCATACTGACCGTGCCACCCAGAGTGGCGATCGACAGCCTGGGCAGGCTCGAATGTTCACTCATGCTTCTCCCCCCACAAGCAACCCGACTACCGGCACGATGCCAAGCGTGCAGATGGCCATCGACACCACATTGCCGATGTAGCCATGCACATAGGCCGGCAACCGCTGAGTGATCGCCACTGCCAGCGGCGGAGCCACCAGGGCACCCAGCACTGCACTGGCCACCACCACTTGCCAGCTGCCGCCATGTGTCAACACCGCGGCCGGGACGATCGACACAATCGGAATGTAGGTAGGGTACCACCCACGGGCTTTCCACTGTCCACGCCAGAGTACAACCCCGACCAGGGATGCCAGGGCCTGCCCGGCCACCATCTGCATCACCAGCATAGAACCGTAGGACAGTGCAGCCGGGCTCAACAGGTATGCCAGCAACACACCCAGCAATAGCCCGAGGCTGGCCAGCTCATTACCAAAGAATGGGGCTTCGCTGAAGTCGCCCAGAACGCGCCGCAAAGTCCAGACCACACCGTAGTCAGGCTGATTGACAACCGGCGCCACGACGGTGGGTTCACCGCATTGGCGTACCCATGAAGGAAAGCGCTTGCACAGGATGAAGGCCACGACGCTTGCCACAGCCATGCCACTCACATTGCCCACTACCACTGGCAACTGCAGGGGATAACACAGGTAATTGACCATCAGCAGGCTGGCCGGTGTTACCAGTAGTGCCCCCAGTAGCGCCCCTGTGATCGTCACCCGCCAGCCCGCACCAAAAAGCAAGACCATGGCTGCCGGCAATGACACGAAGGCAACGAAGGTGGGTTGCCAGGTGCCACTGGCCAAGGTCCATCCCCACAACACATGGCTAAGCAGCAAGCCCAAAAGCGAGCTGGTAAACACCCATGGCCATAATCCGCTGCCATAGCAGATGGCAAAGCCCTGCCAGCGGTACCCTCGCACCTGCGCCCAGTGCGCCAGGCACGCGCCCAGCAGCAAGCCCAGCGCGGGTAGTTCGTGCTTGTAGAATGCCACTTCACTGATATCACCAACAATCCAGCGCAAGCGGCTGAGCGGCTCATCAAGCGTCGCCACCCTCTGTGCATAATCCAGCCATTGGCCATGGCCAAGGCTTGCAGCGAGAAACACCAGCAGGCAGCCGAAGATCAACACAAGCCAATACTGCTGTCGTGATAAGAAGAGCGTGTTCATTCGCAACTCCTCAACGTGGCATAGGTGCATGCAAGCGATAGCCAAGGGTGACATCGTAGAGGTCGGTGCGCCGGTCTCTTGGTAGGTCGTTGAGGCTGTTCCAGATCGGTGCCGAGCGTGCACTGCTCAAATCGACATCGGCATAGATGATCTCCTCGGCTTCTGCACTGCCCACCTCGCCGATCGGCCAGCCATTGGTACCGGCGATCAGCGAGCAGCCCAGGAAGCGCCCGCCCCGCTCGCTGCCGACACGGTTCGCGGCGGCGATATAAACGTTGTTGACATGCGCTGCCGTCATGGTCAGGTACGAGGCCATGCAGCGCCCTGCATCATCGAACAAAGGCGGCGGGGTCCATACCCAGTTGTTGAGGCTGCAGATGATGTCGGCACCTTGTGCGGCCATCACCCGTGGTACTTCCGGGAACCAGATGTCCCAGCAGATCAGCAGGCCGATACGGCCGATAGGCGTCTCGAATACCGGGAACCCCAGGTCACCGGGGGTGAACCAAAGCTTTTCCTGGTTCCACAGATGCGCTTTGCGGTAATGCCCAAGCAGGCCTTCGGGGCCAAACAGGACAGCACTGTCGTAGAGCTTCAGCCCGTCGCGTTCTGCAAACCCCGCAGCCAGGTATACCTGGTATTGCCTGGCGAAGTCGGCCCAGGTTTTCAGGCAAGGGCCGTCCTGCAGCACCTGCGCATGGGAATAGGCTTCGGCACGGGAGTTGAAGGTGTAGCCCGTGTTGGCCAGTTCAGGCAGTACGATCAGGTTGGCACCTTCGCGTGCTGCGCGCCGGGCCAATGCCAGGCCTCTGCTCACGTTGCTCTCACAGTGTTCAAGACCGACCTGAGGGTCGTACTGGATGACAGCGATACGTACGGGGCTGACGGGAGAACAGGATTCAGACATGGCGGCTTCCTTCTTGTGGTTGTTTTGGAAGGACGCCAGTAAAGCGATGTTGGGTCAGGGAGCGACAGTCAGGAGAGTCCTATGGAACCAAAGGAAAATCACACAACGGCGGTAGGACTCCCCCTACAAAATGCCTCGTACGCCGTTGGCAGCGAAGGGTCGATGGCCAGATCGGCAGGATGGTTGTGTGTTGAACCAATAGTCATGATCTCGTGTTCTCCATGAGTAGAGAACCTGAGAATGATCAATTGCAAGAGGCGTGAAGTGGTTGCTATGTAGCACCTGCCGGCACCTACAGGATCGTGTGATACCTGTGGGTGCCGGCTTACTGCGATAAGGTCGTTAGGCCTTACACCGCCAGCGCGCGCTCACGCAGCTCGCTGTTGAGGATGCGGTCGTTCTCGCTGTAATCGACCGGGCAGTCGATCACGTGCACACC